>NYTS01000031.1 GCA_002683655.1 Deltaproteobacteria bacterium | reverse complement strand
TTCCCAGGTATGAAAAAACGGATTGCTCCTAGCAGGCTTTGACTAGCTTGGCTGCGGCGATGATCACTTTGAATAAGATAATGTCTATTTAGGGATAAGCTCTAAGAAGCTGTTTTGATAACCAACTTGGTTATCAGCTATTTTTCAAAATGATTTCTGACACTATGGAGAAGTTAGTAGAGGAAAATTAGGGATGTGAGTCTTGATTCGATGTGGATTTTGATTAGGTGGAGATTCGAGAGACACTTTTCAGGAAGTATAATGCTCAAATCTCGAGAGGGGAGCAGACCTGAAAACAACTGTCTGCAGTATATGTTGGAGTGGGATGGGTTTGCTAGACTATTACAGTCCCATTTGCAGGCGACCGAGGTCAGTTAAATTACTCAATTGCGCTCTTCCGACAAAATCAATTTCATAGTCTTCTGGAGCGAAGTCAGGACAGGATTTTCCTCGTAGAAAGGCTTCGGCTTGCTTGGGAAGGAAAATCTGATTCTTTTCGCAATCAGGAGCAGCACCAATGTACATGACATTGCTGTAGTCATTTCCTTGATGATGATTCTCTACAGCATGAATGACGTCAGGGTGCCACCACACCGTATCACCGGGTTGAACCTTTGGAATGGGGGCCAAAGCTTTCAGTAGCAGTTGGTGGTATTCAGGAAGAATGGAGAGAGCTCTTCCAGCTTTTGCTCCACAAAGATCATCCTCGGCAACATCATTCTGCAATGCCCTGAGAAGAATCCAGGCCATTCCCCTGGCGATTGGAATGAGTTGAAGTGTGCCTTCACCAGGACCTTGTGATGTCAAGGCAGTCCATCCTTGAAAGGTTCTGAACATCTGGCAGACGGCAGGAGAAGGGATCTCTTTTGTTTCGGTACGATGAACTGCTGCAAAGGGATCATACTTTTGCCATTCCCCAGAGTAGACAAGTCGATAAACATTGTGGAAACCCTCATCCAACCAGCGCTCCACTGAGCCACCATCGACGTGAGGTGAAAGGCCAAGAGTACTATCGCCGGGCTGGCGTCGACGTAATCGATCAGCATAGGAGCATTCTTGATCTGGATTGAAAACTGGTTTGCCAGACTGATTATGATCCCAAAGCCTATTCAACCATCTTCTTGCTGCCGCTAGTTCTTCAGACTGGCGTGCTTCGATTTGAGGTTTAGACCAATACAAACCGAAAATTTGTGGTCGACCGGAAGCTAGTTGACTGAAGTATTGGTCCAGACCACGTTTTTCAATTTCCTTGTCATAGTACTGATTAGATTCGATATATTCGACAATCTGTACATTCCATTCATTGACTCGTTCTGAGGTAAAAACTTGTCGGACGACTGCGCAGCCTCTTTTTTTTACGAGTTGCGTCAAATCCGAACTAACTTCTCCTTTTTGAATATCATTGAAATTTACTTCTGGAATAACCTGAGATCCCGTGGCTGCCAAAGCAATGATCTCCTCAACCTCCTCTTTCATGGCTCTGCTTAATTCAATGAAAGAACTTTCCAAGTCAGCGGCTTTTTGTAATTTTTGTTTTTGTTGCTGAATTTGCTGACTCAAAATTTTCGGATCAGGGTACACTGACTTTTTCCTCGACAAATTGCAGTAAGCCTTGATCACCAATCTTCTCAGCGAGTTCTCGTATACAGGTCGAAGGGTAAGTAAAATGAACAGTTTCAAAACCCATTGAGTGGGCGGATTCGATATTTCTAAGGGCATCGTCTATGAAAATGCAATCACTGGCTTTGAGTCGGTTTCGTTCCAGAAATATTTCAAAAATCACGGGGTTGGGTTTGGCTACTTTCTCTCGTCCAGAAACAGTGATCGTCCTGAAGAGTTGTAGAAAATCGAATTTCTTCTCGGCAAAGTGAAAAGTTTCTGCGGACCAATTAGTGATTGCGTGCAGATCGTAATTTGCTCTAGAAAAATACTGCAAAACTTTTGGCATTGTCTCAATAGAATCACCAAGCATCTCATCCCAACGTGTCATCCAGGCAATAATCGCATCGCGATATTGAGGGCATGCTCTTGATAGATCTTCCACGGACTCCTGTTGGGATTTTCCTGAATCCATCTGGAGATTCCACCGATTGGAAACCACCTCACGTAGAAAGAACTCCATGTGAGTTTCGTCAGTGAAAAACTTCCTGTAAAGATAGCATGGATTCCAATCAATCAAAACTCCACCAAGATCAAAGACAATGATTGGTTTCATGAGAATTCAGTACACTCTAAGTTGATTTAAAAAATTTACTTTAGTGAATTAGCAGACTGGATACTAAACAAATTGATCACTAAATGAAAGGACAGATCTTCTCTTGTTCAAAGAACTTGCTTTCATAAATAACAGATTCAAAAAATTCAATAACTTAAAAAATAAAATAAATCATAAATTTTATCTTAGAGAAGCAAATTCAAAAATCAACTATAGAGACATTATTAAACATGTCTGTTGAGATTTCTCTGAAATCGAAAAAACAGGAAAGCGATTAGGAACCACAAGAATTAGAGAAACCAGCAGTTGTAGAAATTGTTTACAGCGAGTGGTGGGAGGCGTAGGATATCGTCAATTGGAAAAATTTATTTTCCGGCAACAGATGGAGAACGATGGCTGATCAAACAACTTTCAAACCGAAAACTCAGACAAAAACTCAACTAAAACATCCAAAGCAGTATCAGGTCTTACTGCACAATGATGATTTCACTCCACGCGAGTTTGTTGTGCATGTGTTGGAAGTCGTGTTCCACAAGGGTCAGGAGATATCGATTCAAATCATGTGGCAGGCACATCAACACGGAGTTGCTGTTGTTGGAAGTTATAGTCTGCAAGAAGCTGAGACCAAGGTAGACAAGGTTCATGATATGGCACAGCATGAGGGCTATCCGTTGATGTTTAGCCTTCGCGAGTTATAAGCCTCATAAATTTAGGTTCACTTTCCTCTGTTACTGCCTTTCAGGAATTCGACACCGAGGATTCTGGTCAATTCCTGCCAACTTATTAGGAAAATAAAAATCACATCCTACGCGATTTTCATCAGGCCAATCTGAAGACGTCATTTTGTAGGGTGCAGCTGGGTCTGTGTCAACACCAGTTCGCAAAAATATCTCTGAAATCCGTGATTGAAGAGCCAGTGTCAGAGAATCGCAATAGGAGTGAAACCACAGAGTAATGATTGTCCTATCCTCTAATTGCTCGTTTGGAAATGCACCATGAATCAGCCGTGCATCCCCAAAGATCACATCTCCAGAATTTATCGGGACGGCAACTTGGTCTGGAAGTGATTCGAACAATCTACCATTGGGATTCTCTACACGAGACAGAGATTCTGTATGGGCGTTGACATAATGCAACTCGTGTAATTTTCTATGAAAACCAGGAATCACTGCGTAGGCAGCCATTCTGTGGCTGGGTGTCCTGCAGATAAATCATCACAAGAAGCTGAGCCATTTGATCGGTGAAGTATGATGGTTCGTCCCAACCTCACCAATCTTGGTGCCAGAATAAGGCTGGACTCTGAGGAGGCTTGCTGATGATGTAACCTGAATTAAATTTCGGATCTCGAAATTCCAGCTCATCAAAGATCTTAGAAAGAACTGGGTGGCCCAGTAATCTGCCAAACTTGGGTAGTCCGCAATCAAAACCAAACTGCCTTGGGAACGATTTCTTTCTCGGTGTTCAGCAGAAACGTTGCTCAGAGCTTGTCAACATAGACTTCGAAGCCAGTCCATAGCTGTTTGATCTAGAACTTGGTTAATGACGCAATATCCATCCGCTCGGAGTTGAGGTAAGGCAGTCATTTCAGGGTCCAGTAATCAGGTTGGAGAATCGCGACGAGCAGTTCATTTGTTCTTTTCCGTCTGATAGTCGGCGTCTGGAATTTGGACATCGGGTTGATTGCGAGCGAATACAGCCTGCCGAATACCAAATTTTTCCTGAAGTTGAATCGAGAGCCCACCATCAATCACTAGCGTGTGCCCTGTGATGAAGGAAGCTTGGTCAGAGCAGAGGAAAGCGATTCCTGCTGCTATGTCATCAGGTACCCCTGCCGTGCGCAAGGGGTACTGATTCTCAAGAAATTGAAGACCCGTAGGGTTTTGCTCCCAGACCTTCTGTATACCTTCGGTGACGATGTGTCCTGGTGCAATCGCGTTTACACGAATATTGTCAGGGCCAAAATCAACAGCCATTTGCCGTGTCAAGCCAACTACTGCAGCTTTTGCAGTTTCATAGACAAGCATGTTGGGTTCTTGAAGAAAGCTGTGGACTGAGGCGATGTTGACGATGTTCCCAAACTGCTTGCGTTGCATGTGGGGGATACAATGCTTGGCGCCAAGGTATAGAGCCTTGAGCATCACATCCATTCCGTAGTCCCAGCTTTCCTCTTTGACAGTGACAGCACTTCCATGAATATGATTTTCACCGGCTACGACACTGAAAGCGTTTTGTACAAGAACATCCACACCACCAAATTGTCGAATGGCTTCCTGAACCATTCTCTCGACATCTTCACTCTTGGAAACATCAGTGTGGCTGAATGCTGCGATGCCCCCTTTACTGAGAATCAATTCGACACTCTTGGTAGCGGCCTCCTCATTGAAATCTGCGATGAGGACTTTAGCCCCCTCTTTCGCAAATTTTCGAGCAGTAGCTCCTCCAATTCCTAAAGCACCTCCTGTAACAATAACAACCTGGCCTTCGAAACGACTCATAACTGATCCAAATATGATTTTGTCATTGATGTTGTTCGTTAAATATTACTGGTCTGGATTGATCCGAAAATCATTCCCTTCAGGTAGTAATTGTCCACCGTCAACCACGATAGTTGTACCTGTGATATAGGCGGCTTCATCAGAAGCAAGAAATAAAAATGCGTTTGCTACGTCGAGTGGGGTACCGAGCCGGCCAAGAGGAATAGCATCTTCCATCGACTTGATAAAGTATTGAGATCGGTGAGCTTTCATCCCATCTGTTAGAATATTTCCGGGTTCAACTCCATTGACTGTTATACCGTAGCCAGAAAATTCAAGAGCAGCAGCCTTAATGAAGCCGTTTATACCTGCTTTTGTCGCAGAGTAGTGACCGTGGCCGGGACTTGTTACGTAGGGACCTGTAATTGAAGAGGTGAAAATCATACGACCAAATCGATTTTTTTTCATCACTGGGAGGGCTGCTCGAGCTGCCAGAAAAGTCCCTTTCAGATTAACTGCACAAACTTGGTCCCACTCTTCTGGTGGTGTGTTTTCAATCAAAGTCCAAGGATAAATTCCTGCGTTCTGTACAATAATATCGAGGGTCCCGTAATATTGGATAGCTACTTTTACTGCTACTTTAGCTGCTTCAAAATCTGAGATGTCCGTGTGGACATAGATGCCACTTAGACGTTCGGCTGTTGCTTGGCCGACCTCATCCAAAACATCTGCAATTACAACCTTTGCTCCCTCTTCCACAAAACGTTTCGCGATTGCTTCACCGATACCTTGCGCCGCACCCACAACCAGTGCGATCTTTCCTTCGATTCTGCCAGACATGGTTTTTCCTGATAATGACTATACTTGAGAGGTTAAATGAGAGCACATCCACAATGCCCGCTGCAAATTCAACTCTGTATCTTTTCAAAAAGATATCAGAGATCTGATACCCGGCTAGTAATAGATGCCTTCAATACATGTTCTGCTGAGAGTTCATAGGGATTTTACTTCAAAGTTTTAAGGTTTGTAACGGTATGAGTTCAGATCCAACTCTTGGTTGTGGTTGAATTGGATTCCCTCATCAAGGAGTCGTTGGATCTGTTCGAGCGAGCTTTGGGGATTAGCACGTGGACTTATACCACCCTTGGCGTTTACCACTCGATGCCAAGGAATGGAAGATCCTGTCGGTAAAGAAGATAGGGCCATTCCGACAAGTCGAGCTGTACCCTGACCTATGCACTGTGATACTTGACCATAGGTCATTACTTGACCAGCCGGGATTTGGCTCAAAACGAGTTCCACCTTTTGTAAGAAGGTAGGTTGACTTGGCTTGGACTTGATCGAGGTTTTGAGAATTTTCTGATGGAGGTGAGGCACTGTTCAGTCAGGCATCTGGAAGAGCGTGATGCTGAAGTTCCTCCAAGGAAACAATCTCCAAGGCGGCTTCATGAGTTGCCCTAAGCCGAATAGGTGGAGCCATTCCAGCATCAAGGGCTTCTTTCCAACGGGAGGCACAAAGGCACCATTGGTCACCTGGCTTCAAGCCTGGAAAACCAAATTGTGGAATGGCAGTTGAGAGATCATTTCCACGACTTTTGGTGTAGTTCAAAAAGTCTTCTGTTATCTGGGCACAGACAATATGTTTTCCTCTATCATCTTCACCGGTTTTACAACAACCATCTCGATAGAATCCTGTCAAAGGATTCATACTGCAGGGTTGTAGAGGTTCTCCCAAGACATTTAGGTCGTTGTTCATGTTGATAGCTCCTACCAAATCTAATTTAAAATTTATGATTTAGCAGGGTAGCTCAATTCGGAAATTCACACCACTATCTTGATTCTGTACGAAAAGTTTCCCGCAGAGATGCTCTTCAATAATTAATTTTGACATGTATAGGCCTAATCCGGTTCCATTCAACTTTCCTTTGGTTGTGAAGTAAGGGTCAAAGATTCGATGAATAATTTCTTCGTCAATCCCTCCTGCGTTATCTTGCACCTCAAGAATTTGGCGATTCTCATTTTGGCCCAATCGAATTTTGATTTGCCTTAGTTTTGGCTGCTTCTCATCCAAAGCATCCATTGCATTTTTGAGCAAATTCATGATCACTTGCTGCAGTTCACTTTGATGAACTCTAATGGATGGAACGGCAATCAGTTCTGTCTGAACTTCAATTGCAGATTTTTGAAGGATTGGTTCAAACATTTTCAATGTCTGGGTCACGATATCACCAAGTTGGAGGCTTGCTAATTTATCGTTGGGTCTGAAGAAATTTTGAAAATCTTCAATGGTCCTGGAGAGGAAACAGATCTGGTGCTGCAGCTTGTCGATCTCATCTGTGAAAGCTGTATCGATTTTGTTCATATGAACTTTCAGAGTGAGTCCGGATGTGATCATCCCAATCACTGAAAGGGGTTGTCGCCACTGATGGGCAATCATCGCAAGCATTTCTCCAACAGCGGCCATCTTCGTGGACTGCACAAGTTGCCTTTGGGCTTGTTCGAGAGAGACGTAAGACTCTTGAATTCCATCAGTGGCAGCCTGCATCTGGTGATGAGTTTTCTGCACCACCTGAAGACTGTGAAGAAGATTATCCTGAAAATTTTTGCAGGCATCCAGGAGATGCTGAGTCTCCACAGTATGCGCTGTGATGCGTCTTGGATCCAAAATCCTCACTTGCATAGCAAATTTCTTGGGAGTCGTCTTTTTTGTCCCTTGTTGAAATCTGTTCAGATATCGTTGTAATTGATTCATTGGGGCTAGGAACCAGCCACTGAAGACGTATGAAAAAAATAAAATAAAAATGATTGTGAAAAATAAGTTTAGAAAAATTCTGTAATCATTTAAATATTCGAACAGAGATGACTCATATTCTTGAAAGCCCATATACATAAATGCTGCGCGAGTATCTAGGACATCCAGTTTTCGTGTGTCCCCAAATTCAACTTCAACTTCATATACTCTTTCATCATGTATCATCGATTCTCCTTGCGGAGTTAGAGTCCCGGGGCGGAAAGATCGAAGCCTGCCTACCATTTTCTGAATCCCATGATTCTGGTCCTTGTTACTAAGAATCACGTTTTGGTTAGTTTCAGTTTTTCCTTGCGACCAAATCGATAAGTAATGATCAGATAATTGATTTTCAGAATCAAAGGAAGAAATTAAGACCTTTTTGTTAGTGTCTGTTATTACATAATAATATATTTGATCCGTGAGTAGTACATTTAGGTAGTAAGGGAGTTGCTTCTCCATCCCCCCTTGGAGGACAAAAAATGAACGGTTTGCAAACACTTTTGAGGTCAGATGAAAGTGGTCATGATAGGCTTTTTGAATATCTGCTGATCTTTGCTGAAAGCCTACGAAAAGAATGACCGCATTGGTAAGCAATAGGGTAGCACCGACTGTGACTAGCAATACATGATGCAAGCGAAGTTTCATAAATTTGTTTTGTATAGAAAGTTTGATTTTGGCCAGTTTTTGTCACTTTTAGTGGCTCCTGTCAATTAGATTCCATATTGATATGTCCTTTGAATTAATTAAAGCAGACAAAAGCTATGCGTTTTGTTTGAAACTAAGCACACAGACTTTTAAAGGAATTGATCATGAAGAATTTAAATTATTTTGTTCCAGTTTTTCAGGTTGCACTGTCTGCCTTCGTTTTGCCTTTGCTTGGTTCGTCTTCGCTGTTGGCCAATCCTACAAATGTGATTGTTGGGCTGGAAGTAAAGATTCCTGTCACAGCCAGAACAGCGGCTTCATTGGTAGCAAACCGGAGAGGTAATGGAATTGTGATTGATGACGAAGGCAGAGCGCTGACAATTGGCTATCTTATCTTGGAAGCAAGCAAAGTAAGCCTAGTTGATGTAGACGGTAAAACCGTTCCTGCAACAGTCATTGGCTACGATAGAGATACTAGATTTGGAATTGTGCAGGCCCTCACAACCCCTCCAAGCAGAGCCAGTTGCACTTGGGGATTCCTCAAAATTACAGGTGGGAAGCCAACTACGGGTCGTCAGTCGGGAAACCGATTCTGTGCCTCAAGAAGTGATCGTGATGGACCGTGAAAATTTTGCAGGTTATTGGAGTATTTATTGGAAGATGCCCTTTTTACTACACCAGCTGTTCCAGCATTTGCGCGGGCCGGGTTGATTAATGATAAAGGTGAGTTGGTGGGAATCGGCTCTTTGTTTGTGAGACGTCATTTTGCAGATCAACTTGTACCAGAAAATATGTTTGTTCTAATTGAAGCCATTCAACCAATTTTGTCCGAACTGATTGAACAAGGTCAGGTTTCCAAGCCACCAAAACCTTGGCTAGGTGTGATTGTCGCTGAACAATATGGGAGAGTCTTGGTTCAAAGTTTCAGCAAGAACAGCCCTGCAAGCCAATCTGGACTAGCAGCGGGAGATTTGATTCTGAAAATTAATGAGGTGGTAGGTTCAGACTTGGAGGAACTATTATGGGTGTCTGGGGGCAAGGTGAAGCTGGAGTGCGTGTTCCAATGACAATTTTGAAAGGTAATCAACTGCAACAAATAGAGGTGGTTTCAGCTGACCTCCGTAATTTTTACAGGCTTCAGCAATACGATTGAATCCGAAAGCGAAAAATTGCTTTTTGTCAATTTTGAATATTTTTCATTTTTTGTTTCGCATTACCTTCGGTATATTGAAAAAAATACTCATTAGTATTTGATTTAGCTGAAAACCAAGAACTAATGCACAACTCTAAAAATTTTATTCAAATTGTTTCAACAGAGTTACCAATGGTAAAAATAAGTTTATTAGAAGAGTCGCTAGCTCTTTGATTACTTTTGGAATTTCAACCGTAGCTTATTCAAATTCAATGGCAGAAGGTCTTAAAATTGGTGTAGTAGGCCCCTACACCGGAGAGATGTCAAAATATGGTATGGTATTGCTGCAAAAAATGGAGCGACCTTATCAATAAAATATATCAACGCTACTGGAGGAGTTCTTAGTACACAGCTGGAGGTCGTTTCATAAGATGATGCCTGTGATTCAGCCAAGGCCGCTCGAGTGGCTGAGGAAATGATAGCAGAAAATGTAATTGCGGCAATTGGACACATCTGCAACAACTTGACAGAAGCAGATTTGCCAAGCTACTTAAGCGAAAATATTCCGGTTATATCTGCTGCTTCGACTAATCCAAGCCTGACGAATGATGGTAAATGTCCCAATTTCTTTTGGACAATCAGTCACGACGCCTCTCAAGCACTTCTGCAAGTAGGGTTCGCTGTCAAAGCGTTGGGAATGAAAAAGGCTGCTGCAATTTTTGACCAAGGAAACTACGGAAAAGAGATGGCCGGTCTCGTTAGAAATGGTCTTGAACAGAATGGGGTCAAGGTGTGGGTCTTTGAGCCCACTGAATCTGGAGCTGAGAGTTATTCTGAGCTAATCGGAAAGCTCCGCAAAGCAAAGGTGAACAGTTCAAATGGTACCGCTGTGTTTTTCAGCGGTTATCATCCAGAAGCGGTTAAATTTGTTGCTGAGGCCCGAAAAGAAAGAAATAATGCCTATTTCATTTCTGGAGATGGCTAAAAAGATCCTTCGTTTATTGAAAACGCAGGAAAATACGCAATGGAATATTATGTTTCTGCGCCATTTGATCTTTCAAAAGTGGCGGGCGCTAGAAGCGTCACAGAACAGTATAAGGCTGAATTTGGATCAGATCCTAGGATTCATAGTCTTCGTTCCCATGCAGCTGTTCAAGTATTTGCAAAGGCGCTGGAAAAATCTGGAACATCAGATTCATCTGCAGTGATTGATACTTGGAAGGAGGTTGAAATACTAGTTCTGCCATTGGCGAATTCCGCTCCAATGAATCTGGAGACATTTTGGGGGCTGGCGATGCACTCTACTAAGTCGGTCCAACTCCAACTGGTCCGAGGTTAGTCCGGGCTTATTGATGAATAAAATATTTTTCAAACAAACAGCAGGTTCTATGAGAAGAGCCTGCTTCGAACTTGCACTCAATAACACCCCACCAAAAGCTTTTGCTTGAGTTTTTAACACAAAAACAAAAGAGGTCTTTCCTTTGTCGTTCCTGCGAAATAATATCAATTTATCCAAAATAAATTTTAAATAAGGCAAATGGACTTGCTACAGAAAGATGGCGATGGTGATGAAGATATCAAGATCGATATTCTCCTTGTTTATCTAGAATGATCCATGGAGAATAGGACCACCTAGCATCCTCCATCCCTGCCCCATTTTCCCACTAAAAAATACTTAACTACGTTAACTTGAAGAGGATCGGTCAAATCGCAAATTGCGTTAAGCCCCTCCTTGGTTTTTGTGAACATCAAGAAGAGATGCTATTGAGCAAAGCTTGTAGGAGTATTTTCTTAAGCTTGATCCTTTTAAACCTGGTTGCGTGTGGCTATCGAACGGCACCCCAGCCAGACCCAGAAAAGCCCCAGCTCAAGACTTTTCAAAGTCCTAAGGCAATATTTAGAGGAGAAAGCCTGCGTCTGTCTTGGCAGCTAATTGAACCAGAATTGCTACAGGAACTGGCTAGTGAGGGGAAGCTGAAGGATCACCGCTTTGAAATAGAAACTCTGATCAGAGAAGAACCTTGTTCGCGCTGTGAATTGCGCGTTGGGTCAAGATACGTGCTTGATTTCAATTCTCCGCAATTAGAACGTGAAGGGAATATTTTCTACTTTTTTCCTCCCTTATCTGCAAATCCTAAGGAAGTTACTCTTTTCAAAATTCGACATATATTTATTCCAACCAATAATTTAATCTCAATATCTGATTACGTGAGTGCAGGATTGCCCACAAATTTTGTTCGAGTGCCTGAATTAACCATTGAAGAGGTTAGTCCCAAAAATTTAGCCGCAAATTTAGATTCTTTGTTGAAACAAAGCCGACTGCTCTCCAAGAATTTAAACAATATCAGATTAATCAAAATGGTTTGGAAACCACTTTCTGTAAATGTTGAATTTAGATGGCAGAATGAAAAATTTCTTGCTCACAATCAGATGTATTATCGAGTCAATATTTATCGGAGTGAAGATGGTCGTCGATGGCCTGAGACTCCGCTGACTTTGCAGCCAATCCAAGAGAGCTTTGCTTTGGTGCCGGAATTGCGTTCAGATCCTGGTCTTTATCATGTTCGCTGGGTTGATAGATCAGGAAATGAAAGTTTGCCTTCAAAGAAAATCACTTATGCGCCGTAAGTTTTTGCAAAATTGGTTGATCCATTTCTCTCTGTTGATTGCAATTGTTGGTTGCACAAATCCGAATTTGCCCCTATTGCGGCAACCTCTGAACCTGGCAAATGTTCACTCTTTTGTCGAGCAGCAGGAAGAAAGACTCGGTGAAGACAAAAATAATTTAGATGCGGCGTTTGAATTGGCTCGTGGACGTTTGTTTCTGGGTGAAAACGAGCGAGCAGAAGGTGCGTTAAGAGTTGCAGTTCAGGGGTCTCCTCTGAACGCTGAATATCTTGAATTGTTAGGTAAGGTTCTGTACGCGAGCGAACGTTATGCGGATGCTATCAAAGAATGGAACGCTGCTCTTCAGGTTGATCCAGATCGGCTTTCCATTTATTTGAATTTAGGACTTGGTTATGAGCAGATTCGTGAATATGGAAAGGCTGTGGTATCATTAGATGAGGCACTTCAACGTGATGTGAATTATGTTGAAGCTTATTTCCACATGGCTCGTATTCAAATCAAACGTCAAAACTATGAATCTTCACTTGAGGCAGTGGAAAATCTACTCGTCTTGGAACCATCAAACAAAGATGCTCAACTTCTGAGATTGAGAGTCTTTGTTGCCCAAGGAAACTATTATCCCGCCAGTGTATTGGCTACAGAACTTTTGGCCCAGGACCCCCAATGGGTTGAAGTCCTTCGAGAGCAGCTCCGACTTTTCTACCTTCAACAAAGACCGGATGATGCGCTGGAAAGAATCAAAGAATTGGCTCGGTTGGGAAAGTTGGAACCAGAGGATCAACTCATCTACGCTCTCCTTCTCAGTAATCAAGGAAGCCAAGCTACCGCAAATCAAGTTCTTGAAGATTTACTCAGAAGAGATCCCACCAACGTGGAAGCTCTGTTAGGCCGAGCGCAGTTAAGCCTTCAAGTCGGTGAGTATCAGCTAGCTTTGGAATTGGTAGAGAATGCTCTGGAAATTCAAAATCAACGAGCAGATTTGTACTATCTCAGAGCATCATTGCTCTTCCAACGAAGAGATTACCTGCGAGGTGATATTGCGCTTGCTAGAGCGCTTGAATTAGATGATCGTCCTTTGCCCTATCAACTGCTGAATGCTAGACGGAAGCTGATGCGAGGGGAATTGCAGCAGGTAGAGCAAATCATCGAGAAATTGAAGCACCAAGACGCCACGAATATTTATTTGTTGACTCTGCAAGCTGATTTACTGGTCACTCAAGGGAGATACGACCAGGCAGAGGCACTGCTTCGACAGGCGCTGGTAGTGAGAGCAACATTTTCGCTGAGATTTTCCCTAGCTAGAGTTTTGTATCTGCAGAGACAATACTCTCGTGCTCTGTCTTACACCGAGGACTTGTTGAAAGATTTCCCCATTCATTGGGAGAGGGTATATCTGCAGGCAATGACTTTGCTACAGTTAGATCAGACCGATCAAGCACTGAAATTGTCTGAAGACTTTCTGGTCAGAGAGGAATCCCAAGGATTAGCCCATCGTCTTGTAGCAGATATCAAACGCTATCGTGGCCAAGAACAAGCGGCCCAGGAAATTTTGGTTCGAGGCCTTGAGCGATACCCACGCCAATTTTATTTGATTGAAGCACTGAGTGCTTCTTACCTTGTAACCAGGCAGTACAAGGAAGCAAAGGTAATTCTGGAGAACGCTCTAAAAGCCGACTCTCCATTCCAATCAGTTTTTTTGGATCGGCTTGCAACAGTTTATCGACAGCTTAATGATCAGGTGGCCTACCAGAGAACTTTGCGCCAGTTTCAGCAACTGAATGATCCAATCTCTATTCAGCAATCACTCTCAGTCCCACCTCTTTTCCAACTGCTTTCACCTGAACCGTTGGAGAGTTTAATCAACACTTCGTTTGTACAGCGCAATTGAGGGGCAATTAGCGCTCTCTTTGATACCACGAGACATGAGAGCGGCTTAGCCTTAGAGTATTTGGAAAAGAAGTTTTGATCTACGACTGACTTACTTTTGATAAAACGTTTCGGCAAGTTATTTAAGCCACTGAAATTAGCAGCTCTAATAAACTAGAAATTGATCAATTAATCAGACTTAATAACCACCAATCAAATAGCCATGGCACAATCCATTTTCGAATTAAGTACAGAACAACTCGCTGCAGTTGAGAGGGCTCTGCTTAAGATAATGTACCAGCAGGGTTGGATTGTACCTTCTGGTAGTGATCCTAAAGCATCTCCTATGTTTCGAATCTCAACCCCAGAATACATGGAGCATCATTATAAGCCAGAAGAGCACTGGGAGGCATGCCAGACTCATGTTAAAGAAGAAGAAGCTGAATCTGTCAAAAACCTTTTGATAGAACTACATGAAGGTGAGACTTATCAATTCGGTTTGAGACACTTTCAAAGAGACAGATTTCGGCAGTTATTTGGCTTATTTAAGGCTGAGCAAAACTTTGAGGCAACTGAACGCCAAGGGGTCTGGCGCAAGGAGTTAGAGACTTTGGATTACGGTATAGAAAGGGTATTGGATATTCTTGTTCAGTTTGAAGATATTCGAAGTCTTGCAGGGTTAGAGCAGGCTTGGCTAACTCTCCGATATGCTTCTGCGGGAGGAGCACAAGAGTTGTGGAGTGCCCATCTTTCTGATGAGATAGATTTAGAAGCATCTCGCAAACAAATCAGAGAAGCTTTGGATTCATTGGAGGCAGCGACACGTGACCAGACATTGATTCAAGTACTCCAACTAGTTCAAGAAAGCACGGGTGAACTACAAAAAGTTGAGGATACTCTGTTGTGGACTCAGATCGGAGCGTCAGGTGTCAGTGTGGGCATTGTGGATACTGATGAGATCGTCGTTTTTGCTCACCAAGGAGATGTAGATCAGTGGAATCGGGAGGAAGAGTTTTTGAGGCTAACTTTAGATGCGCCGCTAAAAGCAAGTACTCTGGAGGGGCTCAGGGATGATCTAGCAGATTGGATGAAGGCAGGGGAGTAATTTTAAATATGATTCGACCTAGGACTGTAGCCCCCAACTATTGGAGGCTACCAACTCCTCCCTAGGTCAACGAACTTGTTTGAAACAAGTTTGAAGGCTTAAAAAAATTAACCAGGCATTCAGAGTGAGTCAAGGCAAATTCTAAATCTGCGCATTAATCTGCAATCCTGATCTAATAATACATGCTTAACTCGTGATTTGTCATCCAAAGCATCGCGAACAACCAATAAATTCTTTTGGGTTGCCTGCCTCTTACCATTAATTTGGATAGGAACTCAAGTTACTGAGAGCGCAAACCCTGTAGAGTATCTTGTTCATGCAACAGGAGACTGGGCTGCTTATTTTTTAGTGGGTATTTTATGGCTTTCTCCGTTAAGAATTTGGCTTGGGAAGCGGAGTGGTTTTAGTTGGATCAAGCGGCTTCAATCCCATCGAAGAAGTATTGGGCTAGCATCGGCCTTCTATGCGGCTCTGCATTTTACATTGCACGTACTTGATAATCCTGAGTGGGAGATTTTGTGGAAAGATCTTCATAGAGTCTACTTACTCACAGGGTTCCTAGCCTTCCTAATCCTTTTGATATTAGCCCTGACCAGTAGCAATGCAATGGTCAGAAAACTCGGTGCGAATCATTGGAAAAACATCCATCGTCTCATCTATTTTGCAGTGGTTTTGACGTCAATTCACTTATTTCTGAATGAAAAGTCATCGAATCTTCAGGCACTGATTTTGTTTGTACCCTTATTAGCCGCAGAATTCATGCGATTAGGATTCTGGTGTTACGGATACTGCCAAAAAGAAAGATGACTTCCCGAGCATTTTTATGTTCCTCTATTTCGAAACTCAGCCAACTGTCGGTCCGCGCCGCTTTTGCAGGCTTGCATGGGGTCAGCAGGTACGGAGAGGTCTGCAACAATGGCGTCTGAGCGTTCAGACTGGGAAAGTGGGGACCAATCATTATTCGAAGGATAATTGGTTCAAGTCTGCAGATGCACTACACTCGAAAATAAAAATTCTTGAAAAAGAAATTACTGAGAAGGGATTTTCTCGGAGAAATAATCCATCTCTTGAGCAACTGAAATTTCCATTTCATGAGAACGAGCAGGCCACCCAAATCGAACTCTTCTCCAGCCGACCTGCCTAGCTACCGCCAGGGATTTGTCCTACTTCTTACACTAATGCTGGGCGTTTATCTTTCAGCTTTAGTCGCTAGGATCTATCAAAGTGAGACTCAAAGCAAAGCTCACAGCAAAATCTTACTGGATCGCTTAAAAATTTATCAGGAAGCCCAGGCGGTTGCGTTGTTGGGGTTAGATTCCCTAAGAAACGTGCCCAGGTTGCCCTTATCGGCAACTCCGAAAAGTTTGCTGATATCATCAGGAATGGGGATAGATAGGCAGGCGCTAGCGAGTTAAGCGGATGGAGGAACAAATTTGCTACTTGGTCTAAATTATCAAACGGTTTCCCAGTCAGAAATCAGCATTGAAGTGCTACTTTCAAGCAATCAATTCGATGTGACTAAATTAGCATATCATCAGCGAGAATCTCCTAAATTACCACCCAAGCTCATTTGGGATGTTAGTGAGGATCGAGAATTAGTTGAGACGAGTTTAAGACATTGGGTCTGGTTAGCTGATACTTGGATGAAACCACCTTTTGATTTTTCTTATTCTGGATCTCAGCAACTGGACTGGTCTGGTGAAAATGTCCAGATTGCCTCTGACAACCATAGCTTGGTGGTACCATTATCCATCTTTGTATATGGAAACTTGGTTCTGAATTTACCTTCAGCGAGTGATTTTGGAGAATTAGATTCTCAAATGTTGATCTGGGTAATTGGTAAGTTGATTCTACAAGCTGGAGAGGGATCTGGTCCAGCAAGTTTTAATGGAATCGCAATGGTTGAGGGTGAGGATTGTATTCAGTAACTTGTGTCTGTAATTTACTGGAGTGGCCTTCTAAGCTGCATCGAGAATCCCAGTAGTTTGGGTTTGTTTCACATTAGGCAAAAGAACTGGGTAGGTGGATTCCTGAAACGCCCACTTCTCAGAGTTAGCGGAGCCAGGACAATTATGTAGATTACAGTAGATCCAGGTTAATTGGGCCACAGAGTCCTTCCCGAAAATCGTGGAGAAGCATCTCTGAAACTCGCTGAATATCTACATTTCCCCCTGTCCGAAAAAAACCTCTATTGTTGGCGATTTGATGAAGAATTTCCTGTGAGCTTTGTGCCTCACAGCCGTCAATTTTATATCTTGCTAATAGCTTTTGAGAGAAACGTTTTTTACCTAGTTGAATCAAATAGTTGGCTAATTTCTCCACACCAACGATTTCATCTCTGATGCCTCCAATGAGGGTTAGGTTCAATCCATCAATGGTATTTTGGATTTTAGGCCAGAGGATTCCTGGAGTATCCAGTAATTCAGCATTTTGGCCGAGAACAATCCACTCCTGATGTCTAGTCACTCCAGGCTTGGGACCAGTTTGAGTAGCCCCACGACGAGCCAGAGCATTTATCAAGCTTGATTTTCCCACGTTAGGTATACCGATAACCATCAGTCTCAAAACTGGGGGGCGGATGCCTCTTTGTCGCAGATTCTCCCAGCGTGTTTGCATCAGTTTTTTTGAATTGGGAATAATTTGGCTGAGTCCTTTTCTCTTTTTTACATCCACAAATAGGAAGGGCTTGGTCGATTCGTTTTTTAATTTTGACTCCCACTTCTTGATTTGATTTGGATCAGCCAAATCTGATTTATTGAACAGAATTAAAGAAGGCTTGTTGATCAAAAGATTTTGTAAGTCAGGATTTTGTGAAGTGACAGGGAGTCTGGCGTCTCTCAACTCAAGGACAACGTCAACTCTTTTAATTTGATCCCCTACTCCTCGCAACGCCTTGCGCATGTGCCCTGGGAACCAGTTGATGTTCAACTTTTCAAAGTCTTGCAAATCTTCCATCAGTTTAGAAGTTCCTGAATATGGGCTTCTACGCTTAAAGCCAGTGCTTCCAGATCATAACCCCCCTCCAGCAAGCTTACAATACGACCAGCCGCAAATTTTTCAGCGAGAGTTCTCATTGTTTTTGTGATTTCACGATAGCAATTTTCTGTGAGATTCAGCATCGCTAGCGGGTCACGAATATGTCCATCAAAACCGGCAGAAAGAAGTATGAAATCTGGTTTGTATTCCTTGAATTGAGGAATAATTCGATTATGGAAAAATTCTAAATATCTCTCATCTGATGTACCGGGAGGCATAGGAAAATTTAATGTAAATCCCTTACCTAATCCAAAGCCAGTTTCATGGGCGAAACCAGTCCCAGGATAACAAGTTCTTGGGTCTTGATGTGTACTTGCGTATAGGACCTGTGCGGTTTCTTCAAAGAGATGCTGTGTGCCGTTGCCATGATGTACATCAAAATCAAAGATGAGAATCCTCTGATATCTTAAATTTTTCCGCAAAAATTCCGCAGCAATTGCTACATTGTTAAAGAAACAGAAGCCCATCGCAGAGTCATGTTCAGCATGATGCCCGGGAGGGCGAACAGCACAAAAGGCATTGTCTAGTTTGCCCTCAGCAACCTGGCAAACACTATCGAGAACTGCTCCAACTGCGTGTAAGGCTGCGCCGAAAGTCCCAGGGGAAATGACACAATCTGGGGTTCCAAGTGTTCCTCTACCCAGTTCCACCGCTTCCTGAACGGAATCGATATACCTCTTGGAGTGTAGCATTTCGATTTCTTTAAGTTCTGCGGTACGTCCCGGACGCACCGCTAATTTATTCCACAGACCACTGTGCCGTAGATGGTGATCGACTGCTCGGAGGCGGTCAGCATTTTCGGGGTGGTTGCCTGTGTCGTGTTCAAGATAAATTTTGTTGGTGTAGAATCCAGTAGCCACACTACTAGCTCAATTTGGTGTTTGTTTTAATAAAGAGTTTTCAGGAAATTTTAAGAGTTCTGCCAATGTTTCCAGTGTTGGAACAGAGAGATGATGCTGGTGAGCTTTCCTGACCAAATAACCCTGAATATAATCCACTTCATTAGGTCGATTTCTTCGTCGATCCTCACACATAGAAGAGTAATTCGCACTGGTTTTATAGGCGACTTGATCAATTAAAGTGAGAATTTCTAAAGGTTCAACTTCTTGACACAATTCTAGTCTCATCATCTGAACTCCCTCATGGACAATTCTCTTCCAGATTTGCTTAGAATTTGGATTATCAAGCAAGTCTCCGTTTCGACACAGCCATAAAGTTGAAAGACTGTTGATGGAACAGTTGACAAGCAGTTTTTCCCAAAGTTGTTTAAGGATGTTGTCAGTTAGTAAAACAGGAAGTCCTGTCGCTCTAAGTCTTTTGAAAAGTATGTTTATCAATGACCTTGGAACGGAGTTGTCCAATGTGCCAAGATAACTTGGGCCTGTTCCAGTAAGTTTGAGAAATTCGTACTCGTGCCAGTAAGCTCCATTGCTAGTTGATAGTATCAGAATAGGTTGTTCAGAGAAAAGCTTGCGGACTTCTTCAAATACACCAAGACCATTTTGTAATAGAATTATCGGGATCTGCTTTGAGATCAATGCTTCTTGAAGTGGCAGAAGAGCACTCCTTACAGAATAGGCTTTGGTAGCGATAATCAGTGCTTCTAAAGTTGGCAAGGAGGGATTGTCTGATTTCGTTGCAGAGGTTCTGCAATTTTCAAAAAGATTATCCTTTTGAATTATACATTCTCGATAACTGGTATTTTGGCGCTGCAGGAGTAAAGTGTCTATTTTTGCTCGCTGAAGGTAATAAGTCCAAAGCCAGCCCATGGCCCCTGCCCCAAGGATTCCCCACTTAGGTAGAATTATTCTGTTTTCTATTTGAGAGGTGGATGACATTTAAAAAGCAATCTATTTTGTGACGGAAGTCTTTAGCAGAAGGCCAATGCCAATCTATCAACTTCATCCGAATATTTTACAATTTCCTTCACCTAATGAAGCAGAATCCGGCGGCTTGTTGGCAGTGGGCGGAGACCTTTCAAGTGATCGGATTCTGATGGCCTATCAACAAGGGATTTTCCCTTGGTATGAAGAAGGGCAGCCGCTACTTTGGTGGAGTCCTGATCCAAGACTAGTTCTTTTCCCTGACAAGATCCACATTACCCGCAGTTTAGCAAAAGTTCTTCGTAACAGACCCCATCAAGTGCGATATGACACTCACTTTGCTGAGGTGATTGATCAGTGTGCTACCACTCGGGCTTTGGAGGGCACTTGGATCACAAGGGCAATGAAAAGTGCCTATATTCGGTTGCACGAGCAAGGATTTGCCCATTCCATTGAAGTCTGGGAGGAAGATCAATTGGTGGGAGGACTCTATGGGATTTCACTCGGACATTGTTTTTTTGGTGAATCTATGTTTAGCAAAAAAAGTAATGCATCAAAATTGGCCTTGGTTTCACTATCTAAGTTTGCAATGGAACAAGGATTGCGGTTCATTGACTGTCAGGTCACGACTGATCATCTTTTGAGCTTGGGAGCTGAGGAGATGAGACGCAAAGATTTTTTGGAAATGCTACAGCAAGAACTGAATTATCCTACCCTGCGGGGCCGCTGGATCCGCACTTAACGGAATCTTCATGGCTAAACAAAAAGCAATGTTTCTGCTGAAACTTTCCTATCCGGTTGCAATGATGATTTTGGTAATAAGTGGGTTCAGCTTAGTCGTCAGTTTCTATATGGGTATGATCACGGGGCAAAGCATGCGGCAGTTACCAGAAACAAGCATTGCTTCTAAGGAAACAAATCGCCCAGAAGCACCTGATCTTAAAAAAGAAGATCTTCGTTTTTTTGGGCTGAGTGAACCCCAAGAAGATCAAATAAATTTAGATTTACCAAGATTAGACCGTCTGCAGCAGCGTACGGAGGCTCTTAGTTCTGCAGCCAATACACTTAAGAATTCTCCTCGTCCGACAGATCTTTTGCAGCCTCCTGCACGCCCCACAGTAATAACTCCAGATCTCAAATTGGAGTCGGCTAATGAAGGAAACATTGAATCAGTCGATCAAGCCCGTCCTTCAGAGCCAAGTTCAAGTTATACTGTTCAAGTATTTTCTTCGAAATTGCGAAAAAATGCTGAGGATGTGCTCAATCAACTGCGTGAGAAGGGCTTCCCTGATGCGTATATTCATACGCACATTAATCAGGACAACAATGTTCTCTACCGGGTTCGTGTTGGCAAGGTGCCCAAGGATAAAGCCGAAGATCGCGCCTTTGAGCTACGTCGCTTGAATTTCATCGACTCCGTCCAAATCACAAGAATCTAGTCTAAAGCCTTATGATGCCTTCCTATTGGGAGACGACTAGGAGCCACTATGCCTCCGTGCTTCTAGCCTTACCCCTATTGGTTTGCTACGAGATCCTATTGCTTTTGAGCGACACGGGAGGAGCCTGGCAGATCCGTAACGCAATGGATGTTTGGGTGCGATACGTGTTTCAGGCGTTTGAAATTCGGCCACAACATGTGACCCTTGTTTTGATCGGTATTCTGATTGGTGCTCTCGTCTGGCTTCGATTGAAAAGACCTGAGATGGGCTTGCCACTAAATCATGCCGGGATCTTACTGCTAGAGGCCTTTATTTACAGCATGGTCCTGGGAGTTTTGGTGAACCTACTCTTATACTCGAGTGTTTTAGATCTGTTGATTGGTAACCAGTCAGCTCAAAAACTCGCCCTCTCGATTGGTGCGGGGTTATACGAAGAATTTTTTTTTCGAGTGCTGCTGTTGAATGGGTTGTTTTTCGGGCTACACCCCATTTTGCGGAGTACAGTTTTAACAGCTGTGATTGCGATCCTCTCCGCCTCATTTCTCTTTGCCTTAGCTCATTATGTAGGTAGTCTGGGAGATGACTTTGATTTGCATAGCTTCCTGTTTCGCTGGGTAGCTGGTTTACTGTTCACAGTACTTTATTTTGTGCGTGGATTTGCGGTGACTGCCTACACTCATGCCTTTTATGACATTCACGTATTGCTCTGATTCAACAACATACTTTAGGGAATAAATTTGACTAAAAATGCCTTGGGACTTGGGATTGATACAACATTCGATGATACATCAGTTGCAATCCTGCGCGGGCACCAAGAAATTCTGGTAAACCTGACATTATCTCAATATCGGGACCATGCAGAATTTGGAGGGGTTGTTCCAGAGCGAGCAGCCCGTAAACACCTCGAAGTGATTCATGCTTTGATCGATGAGGCATGTCGTAAAGCAGATGTGAAGTTAGAAGACCTTGACTACATTGCTGTTAGTAATTTGCCAGGATTACTTGGAGCTCTTCTAGTTGGAGTGATGGTGGCCAAAACACTTGCGTTCTCATTGAAGATTCCTCTCATTGGCCTGAACCACGTTGAAGCGCATCCCTACGCGGGTGTTCTCTCAGGCCAACCCTTTCAGTATCCAATATTACATTTGGTAGTTGCTGGAGGACACACTCTTCTGATGCATGCAAGAGATCACTTCGATTACGAAATTGTTGGTCGAAGTATGGATGATGCAGCGGGAGAATGTGTGGACAAGGTTGCGAAACTATTTGGATATCCAATGCCAGGAGGGCCAATTGTAGACCGTTTTGCTGTTGGAAATCCAGGAAACAGTTACGATTTCCCAAGCCCTCGCATTCATGAACCAGATTTTGATTTTTCATTCAGTGGGCTAAAGACAGCACTTCTGAGGTTTAAAGAACAAGAGCCCGAAAAGGCAAAAAAAGATGAACCCGAAGTATTGGCCTGTTTTTTCAGAAGTGTGGCTCGAGTGTTGATTCATAAGACCTTCCGAGCTTTAGATACCTACGGCTTGCAACGCCTCTCAGTTTCTGGTGGCTTGGCGGCTAGTAAATTTCTTAGAGAAGCCTTTGAGGAGGAAGTGAAAAAGCAGGGCATCGAACTCTGGTATCCTCCACCTAAATTATGTACAGACAATGCCGCAATGGTTACTTGTTTGGCTTCTTACCGCCACACAGCAGGTCTCTTTGACGATTTGCTCATGGATGCATACCCAAATCTCTTAAGCTAGGGCCTGTCATCAAATAAACACTTGAGCGTTTGAGGCACATCGTTCTCCTTGGGAGGATAAGCTCTTTTTCCTTTTCCCTATTCAAGAGAGTCCAATGACTACCAGACGCTACGCTCTCCGTGATGATCAGTGGCAACGTATCGAGCACCTGCTCCCCGGCGGAGTTGGCACAGTCTGAGTGACTGCCAAAGATAATCGCCTCTTTGTCGAGACAGTGCTCTACCGTTATCGGGTCGGTATTCCCTAGCGTGACCTGCCCGAACGCTTTGGCGACTTTCGGGTGATTCACACTCTTCACATGGGCTTGAGCAAGCGGGGTGTCTGGCAACGGGTCTTTGAGGTACTGGCTGCTGAGGCAGACAACGAGTATGCCCAGCTTGACAGCACGATTGTGCTGGCCCATCAACATAGTGCTGGTGCAAAAAAAGCGATCGTACCCAAGAATGTATCGGTTGCTCCAGTGGAGGTCTGACGACCAAGATCCAGGCAACCTGCGATGTGCTCGGCAATCCAACGGGTTTTCACCTGAGTCCTGGTCAAGCCCATGACCTGGAGGTGCGGACGTGTTGCTGGAAGCCCTTTTGGATCAGATCCAGGCGCTGCTGGCAGACATTGCCTACGCTGCAAAGGCAAGACTCCTGGATCGCTTGGAGCAGCGCCAAGTCGAAGCAGTGATTCCACCGAAGTCCAATCAAAAGCAACCCTGGGAGTTCGACCGAGACAAGTATCGCTGGCGACACCTGATTGAGAACCTCTTTGCCAAGTGGAAGCCATACCGGGGGATTGCCACCCGTTACGATAAGCGGGCCAGTGCTTTTCTAGGGGGTATCCACTGGATAGCTGCAGTCATTTGGCTAAATTGATGACAGGCCCTAGTCACACAAAGATCGGCTTACACTTTTTTTAGTAATAAACGCCTTCTCTCTCCTTAGTTATGAAATGCTTTACCTACGACAATTGTCTGCCCTGTCACTCCCCTTGCTGATGTCCTTGGGTGCTTGTATCGATTCTCATGGACTGGCCAAGAATCGGCCTGCCCATCACACAGAAGATGGTTTTCAAAATAATTATCTTCCACCTGAGAGGATGACCAAAAGCTTTTCCAAGTTATGGCGCTGGCATCAAAATCGGATCGAACAAGAACCCGTTCAGTTTGAATTGATTAATCCAGACGTTAATTTCCTCAGAGAGAACCGAACAGTCCCAACACTGACATGGATTGGACACTCGACATTTCTCTGGCAATATCAAGGGGTCAATTTGATTACAGACCCCCATTTGACTCAACGAGCATCGCCAGTAAATTTTTTGGGACCACAGAGATTGGTGGAACCAGGATTAGCTCTAACTGATCTTCCTGTCATTGATATCGTCATTATCTCACACAACCACTATGACCATTTAGACCGGAAAACTGTATCGGCTTTGGTAGAACAACAGCCGGCAAATCCACCTCTCTTTTTGGTGCCACTAGGTTTGAAAGATTGGTTTGCTGATATTGGTATCAACGAAAAAGTGATCGAACTTGATTGGTGGCAAAGCCATAGAGTTGGTGACTGGCAGTTGAACGCCGTACCTGTGCAGCACTGGAGTCGCAGAGGATTATTCGATACTAACAAGACACTTTGGGCTGGTTGGGTAGTAGAAGCGCCTGAACAGAAGATATTTTTTGCCGGTGACACGGGTTATTCCCGAGACTTTAAAGACATTGGTGAACGCTTTGGAAGCATGGATATCTCCTTAATTCCGATTGGGGCTTATGCTCCGAGATGGTTTATGCAAGACATGCATGTCAATCCAGATGAAGCTGTTCAAATTCATCAGGACGTTCAAAGCAGATTTTCTGTTGGCATGCATTGGGGAACTTTCTTGAATCTAACCGAGGAACCGTTACTGGAACCATCACAACGGCTGAAAGAAGTCTTGACTGAGAGAAAATTGAGTCAAGAAAGCTTTATCACACTGAAACATGGTCAAACCTTGAGACTCTGAACGATCGAAATCATGGGTAATGTGGAGGTTCTGCGCCGTGAGATTGGTATCCTAGGAGCTATTTTTCTTGGTCTAGGGTCGATTCTCGGAACGGGGGTTTTTGTCAGTATTGGATTAGTAATTGGCCAAGTTGGAGAATGGATTGGGCTGGCTCTCCTATTTGCAGGAATTCTTGCGGCCTGCAATGGATTGAGCAGCGCTCAACTGGCAGCTGCTTATCCTGTCAGTGGAGGGACCTATGAGTATGCTTACAGAACTCTGCACCCGTTAGTCGGTATATTTGCGGGATGGTTATTTCTAACGGCTAAAAGTGCCTCTGCTGCTACTGCTGCATTGGGGGTCCTAAGTTTTTCAGCTGCTGCGCTCAATTTGGACCTTATTGATTTTTCTTTGCGACTTGGAAGTGCTGCTCTTTCTTTGTCGGTCACTTGCTTAGTATTACTTGGCCTTAGAAGATCGAATCAGTTCAATATCGCTATCGTTCTGATAACGATATTATCATTAGTTTCTTTTGTTCTATTTGGTGCTTTTGTAGAGACGACTGCTGATTCAAACTTGAGAGACGATCAATTAGCTCCAGAAGGGCTGCTGGAAGCCACAGCATTATTGTTTGTTGCACATACAGGCTACGGTAGAATAGCTACTTTGGGGGAAGAAGTGAGAGAGCCACGAAGAACAATTCCATTGGCCATTTTTGCAACTTTGGGAGTTTCCTGGCTACTTTACGCCTCCGTGGGTTGGGTCCTTACAAAGTATCAGCAATTGGCAGACTTAGGACTCAGAGTTGGTTTAAATCAACCCCTTCGCCTAGAAGTAGTGGTTCAGATGTTTGAGCAGCCTTGGTTAGAGAAATTTGTTCAGGCGGGTGCCATGACTGCGATGCTAGGTGTTTTACTGAATCTAGTTCTTGGACTTTCAAGAGTATATTTGGCTCTTGGGCGGAGGAATGATCTGCCAAAAGCTTTTGCTAAATTAGATACTCAAAGTAACCCTAGACTAGCTGTTCTCTTTACAGGTGTTGTTGTTGCTGCGCTATGTTTGATGGGTGATGTTCGCATGACATGGTCTTTAAGTGCAGTGACCATCCTTCTCTACTATGGAATCACAAATCTGGCAGCACTTCGGCTCAACAAGCAGGATCAAATCTTTCCAAAGTGGATATCAATCATTGGCCTCTTTTCATGTGGATTTCTAAGCATTTTTGTAGAACAAGAGAGCTGGTTTACAGCTGGAATTCTAGTTGTTCCAGGTGTTTTATTCTCAATTGTTCTTCGCTTCCGAAGTAATCAATCCAATTAAAATTGAATGTTTCGCAATGAGTAAGATTCCAGCACGATTTATCACTCTAGAGGGAATCGACGGTTGTGGGAAGAGTACTCAGGCTAGATTGCTTAGCGACTTTTTGCGTGCAAGGGATATCAACACAGAACTGACCAGAGAACCAGGAGGGACAAGAATCGGAAAATCAATTCGGCAAGTGTTACAGAATCCTGAAAATCAAGAGATGATTCCTGAAACCGAACTCCTATTGTACTTGGCAGACCGACTTCAGCATCTTCAGGAAAAGGTGGTTCCTGCACTTGCTGAAGGAACGTGGGTGATAAGTGATCGTTTCCATGATTCTACCGTCGCTTATCAGGGTGGTGGGCGTAATTTAGATTTGGCCTTTCTTGACTCAATAGTCATTGAGAAGATTCAACCTTTTCAACCTGACAAAACGTTCGTTTTATTGTTATCTCCGGGAATGGCTCTGGAACGCTTGCGGCAGCGGGAGGCTAGTGGAGGTTTGGGCCTCTCAAGGCTAGATTTGGAATCAGGAAAGTTTTTCGAAAGAGTAGATTTTTCTTACAGAGAATTGTTGAGGCGTGAACCAAAACGGTGTGAGCCCATCGATGCCTCCCAATCAATAGAAAAAATTCAACATAAAATTCAAAGTCAACTTCCTGCAGATTGGCTTCTTTGAAGAAATGATTCAGAACCGCGTTCTCAAATTTGATAATTTCTTGATAGGTGGGGCCTTCGAACAGTTAGATATAGATGATCCGGAAGAAGCCCAAATCTGGGCTGATCACGATTTGGCAATTCTTGTCGAAAACCGATGTGGAATTATTGAAGATCCCAATGGGTGGAGTGATCAGCAGAGACGATATTGGCGCAACCGATGTTTGCTACAGACAGAATCCTTCTTAGGTCCTGAGGCCTGGGGAAGGTACCAACACTTTTGGATCAAAGCATCTGATGATCGAGCGGGGATAATAGCTCTAGGCCGTCCAATCATTGGTAAGAATCGACTTTTTGTGGGAAGCTTATACCTATTGCCAGCATTTCGAGGTCTTGGCCTTGGAAAGAAAGTTCTAGCTTTGGTAGAAGAAACTGCGTTCGAAAATCATTTTCATGGGATTGAGCTAGAAACCGATTGGTGTTGGCGAAATGCTGTTCAATTTTACCTAGAAAATAATTTTTGGTTGAATAAGTGGCAGGGGAACCTAACCCTCATCAAGGATCAAGGGCTGCCAAACCATCGGTTCTCAATGAAAAATAACTGGGCATCTTTTGAATTGGGTTCACCATTCAATACCGTTGTTTTTCAGGCTGAACGTAGAAAATCTGATACATATTACACCGAAAGACCTCAATGCAAAACTGACTGGAACTCCACACGGCAGATTTCACTCAACACCTTTGGACTCTTCTTGGCCATGTCTGGTTGGCCTTTGAAACGGAGCTTTCTGAGTAGTTTTGTTCCGAAAAGCTCAAATAAGAGATTGGCACCAGAAGAGCTAATGAATTTCATTGAAGATCGAAATAATAGCCAACCCTGTATCTACTGAGAAATCATAAACTCAATTCTGCAGTCAGAGCATCCGCAACCAGGAAGCCTTTTTTTGTAAGCATGATTCGATCGCCAATCCAATTTAACAATCCCTCTTTTTGACAAGCTCTCAATACATCAAAATGATTGTCCATCCAATTTTTGGGAGCAAAATTCCCTACCCATTTCTTTAACGATAGTCCCTTAGTCTGTCTCAGTTGGAGCATCAGGAATTCGTTCGCTTTTTCAGTGTCAGTAAGAGTTTCTGAGAAAGCTGTGGGCCAGCAATTTTCTTTCAACAATTGTAAATATCGGTGAAGAGACCTTAGATTTGCCCACCTGCTTTGTCCATCATAAGAATGAGCACCAACTCCCACCCCTAGATATCCTGAACCATTCCAAACCATTTCGTTCATTCGGCCCTGATAGTTTGGTTTGGCAAAATTGGAAACCTCGTAATGCTCCCACCCATTATTTTCCAGATAATCCGTACCCCACAAATACATATCAGTCGTAATTTCTTGAGCGTCCATCCAAGACTTTCGAATTTTCTCGCTTTTGCTATAAGGGGTTTGTTCGGCCAGTTCAAGTGCATAGAATGACAAGTGTGTGGGGCCCCATTCGAGTGCTTTTTTTACATCAAATTGAAATTGTTCCAGGGTTTGATTAGGGAGGCCAAACATTAAATCAATATTGAAGTTTTTCCAACCGACATCTCTGAGCGCATTTAAGTTTTGACGAAGGTGTTCTAGGGTGTGATTACGCCCCAAGCTTTTGAGAAATTCTTGTTGAAAGCTTTGCACACCTATGCTCAAACGATTTACACCTGAATTAAGCAATGTCCCCAAATAATCGGATTTAACATCCTCTGGGTTGCATTCGAGTGATATCTGACAGTCTCTTGAGAGTGTCCAGGATTGGCGGATGCCTTGCATCAGAAAAATAATGTCAGTTGATGAAAGAACAGATGGAGTGCCCCCGCCAATATAGAGTGATTCCAGGTCGTTAATTGTGATGCCTTGGACTCGACTTCTAGTTTCAAGTAGAACGGCTGTCAAGTATTCCCTATGAACACTTGGTCGATTTTTCCTAACTGCGAAGGAACAGAAGGGGCAAATCCGATGGCAAAATGGGATGTGAACGTATAGAGCGCTAATTGCAGGATTCGACATGACAATGCAGTACGACATTCAGCAATTTGGTAAAGAACTTATTCAATGGCAGGGGCCTCGAGTTTTAGGTTTTGAGCAAACTCTTGATCTGTTGAATTCTGAGCACCGACAGATCCGCATGTGGGCTGTTTATCAACTGATTGAGTGTTGGCAGGAGCGTGCGTCTGAGTTTGTCCATTTGTTATTGGAATCAGATATTGCGGAGAGTCGGGAAGCAGCAATTTGTCTTGTCGGACAATATCAACTTAAGCAGTTTGCTTTTCCAATTTTTGGCTTATTTAATCGTTCTAAGGGTTCGCTGAAACATTCCAGTGCCGTTGCCCTTATAGAATTAAAATATACGGCATTCAAACCTGCCCTGTCGCAATGGTTCCGTCATTTATGGGAATCTGAGGAGCTTCAGTTGGCCGATCTTCAGTGCGCGATCAAGTGCCTTGTGCAAAGCCTAAATTCTGAAATTTGGGATGAGCTAGAGTCTGCACTTTGGGAACAACGTGAAAATCACATGAAGGCGCTATGCTTGTTTGGTTATCTTTGCCAAAGCGTTCAAAGTTCTGACCAGATTGAACGCTTGATGCGTCATTATCGATTTTTCCGAGTGCATTTCACTGATCCTCAATTCTTTCAGCATTTGGCCAGCATTTTTGATTGTGCTGAACTGATCCAATGGTTCCAAGCTCAATTGCAATTCGGTAAGTCTCTCCAAGAACTCTATCCGGGGTGCCTCTATGGTTTGTCGATGCAAATCGACGTTGAATTATCTGAGTTAATGGCTCGCTTGGATCTGCTTCGCCGTCAGCAAGAGATTACCCCGCTATTACAAACATTGGAAGATCTAATGCGTATTTCATTGGATCATCCCGAATTGACCTCCGAATGGCCTTGTCTTCAGGCATTCAAGGAACTTGTCGCGACTGACTGGGATTCGACAATCCTAAAGATTCAGGACCAAGAATTCTTGCTTCTTCTCAGTTTGCCTGTTTCTGCTTGGCTAAGTTTGTGTGAAACAGAATTTTTGGAGAAATCAAGAGATCATATTGCATCCAGCTTGCGCTTATATCAGTCTCCTTTACTTCGCGAAACCTGGATGAGGATGTTTCTCAGAGATTTGTTATTGCAACCAAATGAACTTCGACAGTTTGCTGCAGATACCTCGATGAGTCCCGTTCCTGGAGATCCACGACAAGCCCTGTTACGGTTGGTTGGCTCTGGTTCAATCGAGCGCTTCTATCCATTTCCACTGGTTCTTCCGAGGCCCTGGCAGTATCGGCTTACGGAATTGATGGAACAACTGACAGCAATTTACGAAAAATGGTTTCCTGACTTGGTTCAATCTCACCAGCATGAGCACTTGGATTATGCACTGGAACTCTTTATTCGCTACCCAACATCACATCTCATAGATCAGGTAGTAGAGCATTTCCCACTTTTAATCCATCATCACTTTGATCAATTGCTCAATTTGATTGAAAAGGTCCCTGATGAACGATTTTTGGAAAAGTTGCTAAGTTACTATCGAAAAGGAGAAAATTCTGTCCGACAGTTGCTGTGTTTACTGTGTCTTCTGCATGGCAAAGAGAACCTGATGCCTTCGGATGAAGAAGTTGTATTCCACCAAGAAGTTGTTCCGCATGTTCGGATTTTCTGCCAGAAGTGCCAATCTGCATACCATTATCCCATTCAAAAACTATATATTGATGCCGAATTGGTAGAGCAGAGACGCCTTTTGCAAGATAAGGATCTTTGGATGCCCGAAAAATTGAACTGCAAAAATTGTAATGGGAAACTCGAGTTCAGAACGGATGCTCGCTTTCGAGCTACTTTGTTTTCGGAAGTGCTAACAGCAAAGATGCTAAAGTTGACAGATGAAGAAGCTGAGCGAATGCAGGCTTTCCAATTGCTGGACTTTCCACGCCTTAACAACAGGAAGTGCAATCCTCAAACGTTTCTAAATCATTTGGACCGATTGTTAGAGCAATCTCAGATCACCTCAGTTGAAAAAGCACGATTACTTCTAGAAGCAGGTAAGTTGTATCTGAGTCTGGAATGGTTACCGAAAGCAAAAGAGGCCCTACGAAGAAGCTTGGACTTGCAGGGAGACCAGCCGAGGACCTTGTATCACCTCGGGGAACTTGCCTACAGAGAGCACAATCTTTTCGATGCTCGTTTATATTTTTCTCAACTCTTGCAGGTGTGTACTCCGGAGGATTTCTTGCTTGAAGATGACAATCTTTATCAACTCGCTTCTCACTATCTGGAAATCCTAGATCGACGTGAATATAAGCGTGGGAGTTTCAAACTTGTCGTTAATTTGCAGGAAACTTGACAAGGCGAGTCGCTTTACGTAATTCAAATCGCTTGCATTTTAATTTACTACCACCTTACTAGTAACTGATTTGAACTTCTCAAAACTGCTTTAACAGCCCAACTAAAATTAGAAACAAAATGCGAGAACTCCTCTTCACTTCAGAAAGTGTGACTGAAGGCCATCCTGATAAAATTGCTGACAGTATCTCTGACGCGATTTTGGATGCAATGCTGACAGAAGATCTCAGCAGTCGTGTGGCTTGTGAAACCTTGGTTACAACGGGAATGGTCGTCGTTGCTGGAGAGGTGAGAACAACGGCACAAGTGGATTTTCAGAGGGTAGTCCGGCAAACGATCAAAGAGATTGGCTACACAAATTCAGCAATGGGATTTGATTGTGATACCTGTGCGGTCCTGATTGCACTAGACCAACAATCTGCAGATATCGCACAAGGTGTTGATGAAAACGATGGCAAAGAGCAGGGTGCCGGTGACCAAGGATTGATGTTTGGGTATGCTTGTGACGAAACTCCCGAATTGATGCCGCTTCCGATTTCGCTAGCACATCAATTAACGGCAAGACTTACCGAGGTTCGAAAAAACGGCACACTGCCCTATCTTCGTCCCGACGGCAAATCCCAAGTTACTGTGCGTTATGTTGATGGTAAGGTAGTAGAGGTTAACGCTATCGTGATTAGTACACAGCATGCTCCAGAGATTGAACAGTCTCGTTTACATGATGATTTGAAGAAAGAGGTGATTGCGATGGTAATTCCACCCCAATTTGACAAGGGTAACATTCAATATCATCTAAACCCGACAGGGCGATTTGTGATCGGAGGTCCTCAAGGTGATGCAGGATTAACAGGCAGAAAAATTATTGTTGATACCTATGGTGGAATGGGTCGGCATGGGGGTGGTGCATTCTCCGGTAAGGATCCATCCAAGGTAGATCGATCAGCCGCATACTTGGCCAGGTATATTGCTAAAAATGTGGTGGCTGCAGGCCTGGCGCAGAGATGTGAAGTTCAGTTGGCTTACGCAATTGGGGTTGCTGAGCCAGTCTCAGTATCTGTGGATACATTTGGGACGAATACAATTCGTGAAGAGCTAATTTCAGGGTTGATTAGGAAAAATTTTGAGATGAAACCCGGACGTTTTGTCAAAGCTTTAAATTTGCTTCGGCCAATTTTTAGAAAAACAGCGGCTTACGGACATTTTGGGAGAGAACTGGAGGAGTTTTCTTGGGAAAAAACAGACAAGGCTGCTACGTTACGTGAACAGGCAGGAATTTGAGAGATGGTTTCTCAAGATGTTGAAATCATCAATAGGTTAGGTCTGCATGCGCGGGCAGCTGCTCAATTGGTGAAGCTGACAACTCAGTTTCAGTCAAAGGTGTTTTTAAAAAAAGGTGGGCAGTCCGCCAACGCCAAAACTATTATGGATGTTTTGATGCTTGCTGGTACTCAAGGTACTCAAATCATCGTTGAAGCATCTGGAGAGGATGAGCAAGAAGCACTTGATGCAACTGTAAGATTGATCGCTGCACGATTCCATGAGAGTGATTGAGTCAATGATTCATGGGACAACACAGATATACGGTGTAATCGGCGATCCAATTTCTCACTCACTGTCTCCTTCACTCCAAAATCCAGCTTTTGCTGCCTTGGGAATTGATGCTGTCTATGTGACTTTCCGGGTTGCGCCCTCCTCATTGGGGGACGCCTTGCGAGGTCTGCTTGCACTGAATGTTCAGGGAATCAACGTCACTGTTCCTCACAAAAATGAGGTGTTTCAATATCTAGATGAAGTCACGGATACGGCCCGCAAAATTGGTGCTGTCAACACTCTCCGAAATGACTCAGGACATTGGATTGGAGAAAATACTGATGCGACTGGTTTTATTCGATCATTAGAGCCATTAGGACTGAACTTGTCGGGATGTTCAGTCGGAATGCTCGGAGCTGGCGGTGCTGCGCGTGGTGTTGCAGTTGGGCTTTTGGAAGCTGGAGTTAGTCGATTATTTATTTGCAATCGAAATTACGAGCGAGCAATTATACTTGCAGAGCTTCTCCAAGCATCATTTGGTCAGCAAAGTGTAAAAGCTGTGTCCTTGGAACAACTCGAGAAAGAAGAACTAAATTTATTGGTCAATACGACTACTGTAGGAAGTGAAAGGTATGCTAGTCCAGCTAAGCTCAATAGATTTGATAACTTGGGTGCCGTTGCAGATATAATTTATCGACCTTCACAAACCCCTTTGTTGCTTGAAGCGGAAAAGCTGGGTTTGCCAAACCTGAATGGTGGAGGAATGCTGCTATATCAAGGAACAGCGGCATTTTCATTCTGGACAGGGAGACCGGCTCCCGAAATCATTATGTGCAAAGCACTGGATGAACATCTTTCAAAGATCTGAAGGGTGAAGTCAAATTTAGCTACATTTCAAGAAGACTATTCTATTCTCCAACTATAAGAAGTGCATTCAAAGTACTAATTTAACTTCGGCATTTGATGATATCCAATCAGATTTACCGGATCTCCATACTAGTTTTCGCATTATTCGGAACAAATGAGATTCTCGCATATGATAAAGGGCATCTCGAAATCTTCAAGAAAGACAAGATATGCGAAGAGTGCGGTTTGACCAAAGCAAAACTTTCAAAGATGGAACTACAAGGAGCAAATTTACGAGGATCGAATTTATTTCGTGCAAACTTCTACAAAAGTGATTTGACAGGAGCAAATCTTAGTGACACGAATTTGGGAAGGAGCAATTTGAAGCAAACCAATCTTCAAGGTGCCAACCTGCAGGGAGCAGATCTTACTAGAACTGATTTGAGAGAAGCAGTTTTATTTGAAGCCAACTTGACCGGAGCTTTACTAGAAGATACCAAGTTGATAGGAACAGTTCTGAAAGGGGCTGTCTGGACCAACGGTCAGATTTGTAAAGATGGATCGCTGGGCAAATGCATACAATAATCTCTTCTTTTAGGCTTTGAACGTTCATTAACTGTGTTAGTCTTAAAATTATTTCGATTAAACCTCTGATTTTCCTGCCATCTTAAATTTTCTAAAGCCAATGCGATACCTTCTTTCTATAATCCTTTTTGTCTTCATGATCTCTAATTCGCACGCCCTTGAGATTGGAGTCGTAGACCTCAATCGAGCTCTTAATGAGTCGGAAGAGGGTATGCGTTCCAAAAATCTATTGGAGAGTCGTGGAAGACAAAAGCAGCAGGAGTTTAAGGTTGAGGAGGAAGAGTTGATGCAGATTGCTGAGGATCTTCGTAACAATCCTCTGCTAACACCCAAAGCAAAACAGGAAAAAGACCAAGAACTCCAGAATAGGCAACGAATTCTCAGAGAGAAAGTCAGACAGTTTGAGCAGGAACTTAGATTAGAAGAACGAAAGCTGACAGAAGCAATTTTTCAAGACCTGAAGGCGGCGATCAGAACTGTTTCTCAAAGAAGCGACTATGATTTGGTTTTAGAAAAAAACGCTGCTCAGGTGATTCTGTACATGAAAGAGGAAACAACTGATCTCACCCAAAAGATTATTGATTATTACAATTCACTAAAGCATCAAAACAACGAGTGATTACGCTTACAATCAATTCAAACAGAACTAAATTAACATGATGAATCTAGAAGAAATTAAGCGAATCCTCCCCCACCGCTTTCCGATGCTGCTTATTGACAGGGTTCTAGAGTTAGATCCAGGCACTTCCTGCAAAGCCATCAAAAACATCACTGCCAATGAGCAGGTTTTTCAAGGGCATTTTCCGCAAATGGCGGTCATGCCGGGCGTAATGATCGTGGAGGCCATGGCGCAGGTTGGAGGAATTGTCATTCACTCTGTAACCCCTGAGGAAGTTGTCAAGCAATCACTTGTTTTTTTTGCAGGGATCGAAAAATCTCGATTTCGTTATCCTGTAGTGCCTGGAGACCAAGTGGTTTTGACTACAACGGCAAAAGCAAATCGTCAAAGTCTTTGGGTATTAGAGGGCAAAGCTCATGTTGAGGGAAAGTTAGTAGCGCAAGCAGAAATTAAATTAATGCTACAGCCTGTTTTTGCAGAAAATTTCACAAATGTTTAAGCCAGAAGACGTAAGGAAAATTGCTGCCCTTTCTTCGCTTGAACTTTCAGATGAAGAAGTAGGAAAGTTTGCTGAACAATTCACAGTTATTTTGAAATATTTTGAAAAGCTTAAAGAGGTGGATATAGGTGAGTTAGTAGACGATGATGATCAACGACAAGTGAATGGCCGTGATGACATCTGTACGGACTCAGAGGTCTCCCCCGATCAATTCAGTCCTTATTTGGATGGAAAGTTTTTCAAAGTACCAAGAGTGATTGAACAAAACTAATCAACACACTAAACCAACCCCTCAAGTCAACTACTCGGAAACGATCATTCTGATTATTTCCATTCTTACACATCTTTTCTTTCTTTCCACTCTAAATTTCTTAAAAGACTATCCCACTCGTCTCGTAACTGCTGTTCAAATTCGGCTGGCAAAAGATTCAGTTTCTCCTAGCAATAAAGTTCATTTGCCTTCAATAATTCAATTCCCTGAGAACCCATTAGAAAGTCAGCAAATAGTTGATTTAGAAGATTTCAGTGAACTTGAATTTGACTCAATTGAAATGCCTGCAGAAATAATCGTCCCACCTGAAGACGAAGTAGAATTAGACTTGGAAAAATTAATCCAGCAATCAGAGAGCAAGTTGAGTCTGATCTCAATGCCAAGTGCTTCCTTGCCAAAGGGTGAGCCAAACAGTGCAACAGTTACATCAGCTTTGAATCCAAATTTGGCAGCAGTTGTAGATCAAGAAGGACAGAACTTTGAAAGGCAAGATGTGCCCTCATTTTCGAAGATAAAATTGAATGATGAAGAGTTTTCTGGGGTAATTTCAAAGCAGAAGCAAGGAACTGAATTTGATGATCAACGTTATGAAAATCGTATGAATGCGAGAAGGGAAGTCAAATCAAATTTGACTGAAGGCTATTTCTTCAGTGAATCTATAATGGATCGAGAGGCTTCGGAATCAAAAAGGCAATCGGGTAAGCCAACAAATTGGATTGGAGAAGCACAGGCTAGTTCGATTAGTAACGGTCAACAAGGATTATTGGGTTTGGGTGGTGACGGTTTCTTTACGTTGAGTAATTATCAATGGCCTTACGAATCTTACATGGGTCGATGGGCAAAACATTTACGATATGCGTGGAATTCTCAACCTCCAGAGGACTACATTCAAGGATTACAACCCAACGGTGGCAATGTTGGTATAAAAGTCCAGTTAAGTCTTCAAGGTGAGTTAGAGAGCTTTGAAATTATCAGTAGTTTTGGTTCGTCAAGTCAGATGGAGGAATCAGTGGTCAATGCTATTTTATCAGTTTCGCAACTTCCCCCTCTCCCAGATACCTTCCAAGATGAGAGCTTGTTAGTTAGCTTTAGATTTATCTATCCACCCTTAAAGTCAGTATTCTCAGAAAGAAACTGAGCGTAGCGTCTTCCCATTTCTGTAAGAACCAAATTTTCTGGGCCTCCGTTGACAAACTTTTGTTTGTTTCGCATCTCGTGGAGTAGCCTGGATTTTTTGACTGGATTTTCTGGCCATGAAATTGTTGGAGATACTTTGAGAAGTTCAACCATGATCTGAGTTTCTGACTGATACCAAGTAGAATTTCTGTTTTTGCAATGACACAAAAGATGCCAATAAATTTTTCCTGAGAGTTCGTTCAAAGCTTGATCAGAAATTCCATTACCTTGGATGTACAGGGAGAGCTTATCCTCAGTACCTGAATTCCTAATGAAAATCGCAATTTTCAGAGTGTCTTCATCCTTCAATTGCAGCATCAAAAGCTGATTGTCTTCGGGCAGATTGACCCAGTCTTGGATAAATTCTGGATAAAGATTACCAGCCCTCTCTTGGATGATCTGACAGAGTTCATCCCTAAATCTGGTCTCTAGTAGTTTTTCTTTAACTACATAGTAAACATGTAGAGTAAAGTGGGTTCCTTGAGGTTGGAGTGCTTTAATATTTTTGAAAAACTCTTCTAGATTGTGTAACCAGCGTTTGTAAAGAATTTCGGTCGCTTTGAAAGCCACTAACAGACCGTTACCCAGGAAAACCAGCTGCTTGCTGTGAGTTGCTGGTAAAATGACATGACCCGATTCCTCACCGCCCAAAAAGAAATCAGTAGACAATTGATTCGCTTCTGGGATCTCCTTGATCAAATCTCTCCACAATCGAGTCAACTCAAACGCGCTGGGCCTAATCCCTTTTCTCATTTCTACTAAGGTGTTTTGAATATGATCGATCAGATCCTTATTTGTTCCAGAAAACTTTCGAACGTGTTCTTTTAAAATTTTGATTCGAGAATCGAAGGCCTCCAGAAGTAGCCACTTATCACCAACAGCACACTGACGAAGATTGAATTGCATACCCAAAATGCGACTGGAAGCCTCTAAATCACTTTCAATAGTATTGAAGAGATATTTATTTTGGCTTTGGAATTCAGATTCTGAGGAGATTAGTAGCATCAGAGCATCACCAGAAAGAATATGAATACCCTGTCGAGATGGATCAGCGACTAAAATAAAGCATCGATCTCCGTCACCATCAAAGATCCATGATAGATGAAGAATTTCCGGATGTTTTTGTAGATTCTGAAAAAGTTGATGCAATGCTGTGTAATCTTTCCACCGACCATTTTTCAGGTGCTGTTCGCTTAACCAGTGAGTCCCCTCCAGATCAGCTACGCCACTGAAACGATTAATCTCATGAGAACAATCTGCGTTGTAGTGCTGAAATATTTTCCAGCTTTTGGGGAAATGCTGCACAATCACTTGGCAAGCACCAAAAGCTGAGTCAGTAATGATATTGATAGATTCTGGTCGATCTAGTATCATCTCAAAATCTTGGTTTTGGAGAAGATGCGTAATAAAGTTTTTCTGGGCTGCCTCGGATTCATCGCAGGCGTCATAAATAATATTTGAGTTCGCTAGAGGCCAAGGTTGTTTCAGGAGAAATTCTGTCAATGCTTCTTCATCTGACGGAAATAATTTTAAGCCAGAAGAGCCCAGAAAAATTTTGATCCCATTTTGATCTGCAGGGTTGTGGGAAGCGGTAAGAACTATTGCAGCACTTGCTTGGGTAGCTAGCATATGAAGGGCAACTGCTGGTGTAGGTAAAATTCCGACAGAGCGAGGGGCCAGCCCTGCTTGCAAAATACCCAATATTGCTGCATTGTTGAAAGTACCACTTGTATCTCGGGAATCCCAACCTACAACAATACTATTCGTGATCTCCGTCAGTTCAAACTTTCGGAGTAAACAACATATTGAATATGTATAGAGTTGGAAAAATTCGGGTGTAATTTCTCCGGTTTGCAAATACCACTTTACTGGATGCTCACTTTGTGGGAGGTATTGTTGAATCGGTCCTCGAATGCCATCCGTGCCTTGAAGGCAAATTCCCATCGTAATTCTCCAAAAGATTTGAGATTATCTTAGTTGTTTGAGAAGCGCTGTTTTCAGTCAATCTTTGTTTTTCAACTTTTTAATTGAAATTCTGGAACATAAACGGTTTCCTCAGAAAGTGGCCCTGAAATTGCTGCTTTTAAACTGGTGGCTCTGCTGATAGCAGAGTTTGGCCATGGAATAGGTCTAACTGAGGTGAGATCGATCTCGAACAGAATAATTCACAAAAACCTCACTCACACTGCGGAGTACGCACTATGAAGGTATGGAAACAGAAACTGGCCGCTGCCGTGCTGGCGGGAATGTTATTAGGTGCAGGGTGCACCGAAGAACTCGACCCGCGTCCACCTAGTGCAGAACTGACTGAGGAAGAACTCCTAGAGATTCAAGAAAATGCTGCTGCTGCTGAAGGGATTGCAAAAAAAGCTGATGAGGTGGCCGAGCGAGTTCGTTCAATTGGAGCAGATGAAGCCACTGCTGAGATTGTGCAAAGAGCTCAAGAAAAAGTTGAAGCAGCAGAGGCAAAGGTCAATTATGCTACCAATAGGGCAGAACGTCAAGAAGCCAAGCGTTCACTTATTGCCGCCGAAGATGCTATAAAACAAGCTGAAGATGCTCTGGCAAACGCCGAGAAAGATACTATTGTTGACCAAGAGGAACTGAAACGATCGCTCACCGAAGATGCACAAGCTGCAGTCGAGGAAGCCAGAGCGTTGGCGGAAGAAACCCAGATTATGGTCGAGCAGGCTCCTGCTAATATAATGGCAGAAACAGAGCTACTCCAAGAACAATCAGAGATCGTAGCTGATAAGGCTGAAGAGGCTCGTCGCAGAGCAGCTATTGCAGAAGCGCGGCTTCGGAAAGCCGAAGAACGACTTAAGAATGCCCAAACACCAGAAGAGCGCGCCGCTGCAGAGAGAGAGCTAGCTGCAGCTCAACTAGAATATGATCGAGCTAAAGAATTACTTGCAGAAGCTGAGGAAGAAATTAATCAGCTTGAGGAGCAAGTGGTATCCATGCGGGGTAATCTTCAACCAGGTGGTGACAAAGCAACTCCTGAAACTCGCAGGTACGAACTTCTGCCAGCACCTGCCGAGACTGAGTCGGATAAAATTCAAGATATGAACGTAGTCTACTTCGATTTTGATCAAAGTTCAATCAGATCAGAGTTTGAGACTCAACTTAGAGATAATTTCCGTTGGTTACAGCAGAATCCTGGTATAAATATACAGTTGGAAGGTCATTGTGATGAACGTGGTACCAACGAATATAATCTCGCTTTGGGTGAAAGAAGAGCAAGATCTGTTCTGAATTACATGATTGATAGACTTGGTGCAGATCCCAATAGATTCACCATTGTCAGCTTTGGCGAAGAAAGACCTGCTCAAACGGGAAATAGTGAAGAGTCATGGAATCTTAATCGACGCGTTGAATTTACAAGACTCTAAGGCAATCCGGTTCTCTGAATGGATTCAGTACTGGCACAGTTGACTGATGGGCAAAGCCTTTTGCAGGTAGTCTTTGAGGGTACACTCATTGGACAACTAGTGCTGGTGTCCCTCCTCCTATTGTCTTCTCTTTCTTGGGCTGTAATTATTCTAAAGGGATTGCAGTTCTACAGATTTCAAAAAGACGATCAGAATTTTCTTAATCTCTTTCGCGAATCTTCTCTCGATCAGACATACAAACAAGTCGATGTTTTCCCACAGTCTTCACTAGCATATATTTTTCGTAAAGCTTACCAGGAAATAAATCAGACGTACCGTCGCCTACAAAAACCCACTTCCCAGCATAGCGAAGCGACAGTAAGTTTGCTTAACGAACGCCTTCAAAGAGTGATGGAACGCTCCTTCAACGAACGCTATGCTTACTCTGAACATCGATTAAATATACTAGCTTCTGTTTCGGGTGCTTCCCCCTACGTAGGATTATTTGGTACTGTTCTAGGTGTAATCGATGCCTTTCAGGGCATTGGAATTTCAGGTATCACAAGCCTTGCGGCTGTGGCACCAGGTATTTCGGAAGCGCTCATTGCGACTGCAGCTGGGCTTCTTGCAGCAATACCTGCATTAATGGCCTTCAATCATTATCGAAATAAAGTTCGAAACCTCGGTGGTCAAATGAGAGATTTTAGTCTTGAACTGACTAACCGAATTGAATGGGTTCTTTATGAGCAGTTGGCACAGTCAGGAAAATGACTCTATCAGTGATATTAACATGACTCCCTTCGTGGATGTCTTGTTGGTATTATTGGTAATTTTTATGGTGACAGCACCAATCATTAATCAAGCAATTCAAGTAGAACTGCCCAAAGATAGCTACAAAGATGAACAAACTCAGGAATTAGATCCGCTACGTGTAGTGATCAATGCTGACAAAGAGATTTTTATTGGCGACAACAAAATCGGAGATTTGGACGGAAAGGGCTGGGTAGAAAGTTTCCAGACAAAAGTTGGCGCCTGGAAGCAAGGAAGTGGGCCGTGGTTTGCAGATGTTGAAGTTGATGTGAACGTAGCTTACGGAGTCTTAATTCCTGTAATCGCAAGGTTGAAAGAAATGGAAGTAAACTTAAATTTAGTTATTCAACCAGAGGCGAATTAGCTAACTCCTTCTTTCTCTTTTGAAGATCCTTCCACTAAAACTGACTCTTCTTTTTCCTCTTCAAGTTCGTTTGTCTTCGTAGCTTTCTTGAAATTTGTGATCATTGAGCCCAAGCCCTCGCCAATCATCGGGAGTCGTTTTGCACCGAAGAGCATCACGACAATACTCAAAATGATGATCAGTTCCCAAATGCCAAGACCAAACATACTTTATCCTTGATTAATTGTTGATAGAATCCGATTCAAGCTAATCTTGATAGGCGAAAATTTGTTCTGTTGCAAGTTTGATTTAAATTCAGTGAATCAGTTTTGTTGATCTATGTACTTTCTAAAAGCTTGATTGAAGGCTTTGTCATTGTTTTTGTACATCTTCACCAATTCTAGTGTAGGAATTTCCATAATTACGAATGATCCGCTTTTTGCTCTACGGCCCTCCAACTCTGTAGTTAGGCTTTCAACCTGAGATTCTAACATTTGGACTCTTGCTTCCAAACTCAGCAACTGCATCGAGTTACGATTCAAATCATCTTGCCAGGGTTGGCATCCTGCGAGAACTAACAAACCAATGAAAACAAGAACCTTGTGCATTCTTCCCTCTTGAATTGAACTTGACAATATGCCCGCCAAAGGCTTTTAATACTCAGTTTATTTTCACTTCCAATCGCTTCGAATTCACAAGGGTTTCATGTTTGAGAACTTGTCCCAAAAACTGACCACGACATTGCGCAAAGTGCGTGGCCAGGGACGACTCACGGAAACCAACATTGATGAATCGCTGAAAGAAGTAAAGATGGCCTTGCTGGAGGCGGATGTCAACTTCCGTGTTGCCAAGGCTTTCCTCAGGTCCGTCAAAAGTCGTGCCATTGGTGAGGAAGTTCAAGGGAGTTTGACCCCAGGACAGCAATTCATCAAAATCGTTAATGACGAATTAACGAACATGATGGGAGCTAGCAATGAGTCCCTTGCAAGATCTGAGAATGGACCAACAGTCGTAATGGTTGTGGGGCTCCAGGGTGCTGGAAAAACTTCTTCTGTTGGAAAGTTGGCGAATTATCATGCCCAGAAAGGATTTAGTCCGTATCTGGTTCCTGCAGATGTTTATCGGCCTGCTGCAATTGATCAATTGCGGATACTCGCAGATTCGCTTCACCTACCCTGTCATCCTTCTACAAAAGACCAAAATCCAGTTGAAATTGCGTTAGCTGCCTTAGAGTCGGCAAAAATCAATAACCTAGACTTGGTTCTAATTGATACAGCTGGTCGTCTGCACATTGATAGTCAACTGATGGACGAACTGCATCAAATGCGTCAGCTGGTCAATCCACAAGAAATTTTGTTTGTCGCAGATGCGATGACGGGTCAAGATGCTGTCAATATGGCCAAGAGCTTTAATGATGAGCTCGACTTGACAGGCATATTGCTGACAAAGATGGATGGTGATGCGAGGGGAGGAGCAGCCCTATCAATTCGTGCGGTAACACAGAAACCGATCAAATTTATTGCAGTTGGTGAAAAGCTAGAAAATCTTGAAGCTTTTCATCCCGAAAGAATTGCATCAAGAATCCTTGGAATGGGGGATTTGCTCTCCCTGATTGAAAAAGTTGAGCACAATTACAGTCAGGCCCAAGCCCTTGAGATCCAGGACAAATTCAGGCGCAATGAGTTCACGCTAGATGATTTTAGAGATCAACTTCGTACAATGCGTAAAATGGGTTCAATGAAAGAGTTGATGGGGATGCTACCCGGTGTGGATTCAAATTTGCTGAAGAATGCAAAGGTAGATGAAAAACAATTCAATCGCATTGATGCAATCATCTCATCCATGACCCGTGATGAAAGGCAAAATCACAATCTTTTGAATGGCTCACGTAGACAAAGAATCGCTGTAGGTAGTGGGGTGGCAGTCAATGATGTCAATCGCTTAATGAAGCAGTTCACCCAGATGCGAAAGATGATGAACAAGCTTTCCAAGACCCAAGATCCACGCAAAGCTATGCAGATGATGAAAAATATGATGCCGCCGCAGTCTCGCAGCTTTATGTAGATTGCATTTATTAAATCAAACTAGGAGATTTGAGTGGTCAAAATCCGACTTGCTCGAGGTGGAGCTAAAAAAGCTCCATTCTACAGAATTGTTGTAGCTGATGTACGAGCTAAAAGAGACGGGCGTTTCATTGAAAGACTTGGTTCCTATAACCCCATGGTTCAAGAAAATCGCTTTAATATTGATGCAGAACGAGCCAAATACTGGTTGTCTGTAGGAGCGAAGCCAACAGAACGTGTCCGGAAATTAATGAAGTTAGCTTCCATCGAAGGTGTCTGAGACGAGGGAAACAGATTACTCGGATCTGACCTGGCTAGGAACGATTATCGGACCTCACGGTGTGCAGGGAGAACTTAAAGTTTATCCGCTGACTGATGATCCCAATTTCTATTGCAAGTCCCTCAAATCTTTTTTGAGAGAATATGCCAAGGGATTTGAGACGATAAACATAAAGAATCTCAAAATTCATAAGGGTATTTGGATTCTGAAATGTAAGGAATGTGGGGATCGAAATATCGCTGCAAGCTGGAAAAAATCGAGATTGTTGGTCAATGATGAAGATCTTCGACCGTTGAGTGATAACGAAGTGTTTTTGCACCAGATTAAAGGTGCTACCGTTGTTGATTCTTTAGAGAAATCACTTGGGGAGGTTGTCGAAATTATCGAAACTGGTGCTGGACACGTTTACACAGTTCAACAACCTAATGGAGAAGAATTTCTGGTTCCTTCCTCAGGCAACATTGTGCGGTTTTTTGACAGTCAGAACAAAAAATTGGTCATCGATCCAATTCCAGGGCTAATAGATTCGTGAAAAACCCTCTAACTTTTGACATTATCACTTTGTTTCCTGATCTCTTTTCTTCGTTCTTGAATGAGAGTTTAATTGGAAAGGGAATACTTAAGGGAGAACTGGAGATTAAACTCACCGATCTGCGAGAATTTGGAATTAATAAACACCGACAGGTTGATGATGAACCATACGGTGGTGGACCAGGAATGCTTCTTCGCCCTGAGCCAGTTGTTAGGGCGCTTGAAGAGAGAAAATCCTTTTACAAAAGCCAAGATCAGAAAGTTCATTCTATACTGCTATCTCCTCAGGGGAATCCCTTCCAGCAAAGAAAAGCAGAAGAACTGAGTACTTTTGATGAATGTCTACTTTTTATTTGTGGGCGTTATGAAGGCTTTGATGAAAGAATCAGAGATTATGTGGATGAAGAAATTTCGGGAGGAGATTTCATCTGCCTTGGTGGCGAAGTCGTCGCAATGGTCTTAATTGAAGCCATTAGCCGCCTGAGAGGAAATATTTTGGGGAACCAAGAATCAGCTAAACAAGAGACGTTCAGCCAAAATGGAATTCTCGAATATCCCCAGTATACTAGGCCCTTAGAATTTAGAGGGCAGCGTGTCCCAGAAGTGCTTCTTTCTGGCCACCACGCCCAAATATTGGAGTGGCGCAGTCAGCGAGCTCGGCAACGTACCTTGCAGCGTCGTCCAGACTTACTAACTGAAAAACACAAAGGCGAAGATGCCAGACTTGATGAAAGTAGTTGAACAAAGTCAACTACGTGAAGATATCCCTGCCTTTAGGGTAGGTTGCACAGTTCGAGTGAATTACAGAATTAGTGAAGGCAACAAAGAGCGTATCCAAGCATACGAGGGTGTTGTCATTCGCAAGCATCTTGGAGATAAGAATAGTAAGGCTACATTCACTGTTCGAAAAATGACTCAAGGACACGGCGTCGAAAGGATTTTCCCAATCCACTCCCCAAGAATTGAGAGTGTTCAAATCCTTAAGCATGGGCATGTGAGGAGAGCAAAACTTTACTACCTCAGAGAGCGTCGAGGTAAGGCAGCACGTATCCGTGAAAAGATCAGTGCCCGCAGCAGGTCTTGATATTGAAAAGGCACTTTGGAGTCAAGGCTACCATAGTGTTGTGGGTGTCGATGAAGCAGGCAGGGGCCCCCTTGCGGGACCTGTAGTTGTTGCTGGTGTGATTTTAAATCCGAACACAGCACAGTATTTAGACGTCGATGATTCAAAAAAAGTTAGCGAATCACGTCGTGAAGCCCTATTTGAGACGATCATTTCAGGATCAATTAGTCATCAAATCGAAGTTCTTGGAAACATTGAAATTGATGAGTTAAACATCTTGAATGCTACGTTAAAAGGTATGCAACAAGTAGTAGAAGCTTTAAGGCCAATACCTGATTACGTCCTTATTGACGGGAACAGATTACCCAAGCTATCGTTCACTGCTCAAGCTGTTGTGAAAGGAGATCAAAAGAGCAAATCGATTGCAGCAGCTTCAATCTTGGCAAAAGTAACGCGTGACACGATTATGCAAGGGTACGCTCAAGAATATCCACAGTGGGAATTTTCAAAGCATAAAGGCTACCCTACTAAACGTCACAAGGAACTGTTGCAGCAGTTTGGTCCAACCCCAATTCATAGAAAAACGTTTCGCTGGTGAAGCATGTCGGCCAGAAAGAATTTAGGGATTGATGGGGAGAATTTGGCTGCGAAATATTTGGAGAATCTTGGGTATAGTATTGTAGGGAGAAACTTCAGACACCGTCTCGGTGAAATTGATATTGTAGCAGAGTAAGAAGGCTATCTTGTGATTTGTGAAGTAAAATCTCGATCTAGCGGTGAAATTGATGCATCCTTTTCGGTTACCTTAGCGAAGCGCACGAAACTCAGAAAACTTTATGAGGTGTTCATCACTAACTACCCAAGTAAGCTGAAAATGAAGCCTCGCTTCGATGTGATTCCGATTATTTTCCAAAAAAACGATGCTCCAGAGTTGGAGTATATTCCCGATGCCTTCTGAAGGAGAAAAATGGCACACCATAAATCTGCACTTAAGCGAATACGTCAAACGATCAAGCGCACGGCAAGAAATCGTTCTGAGCGCTCATCCTTGAGAACTTCAGTGAAAAAATATCGAGAAGTTTTGGCTAGAGATGACAAAGCTTTAGCTGCAGGTGAGTACCCAGAAATTCAAAAGAGGATTGATAAAGCAGTAACAAAAGGTATTTTGCATGCGCGAACTGCAGCACGCTACAAATCACGCCTAGCCTCAGCGCTAAATAAGGTTTCAGAATCTTGACATCTGGAGACGTGATCGACTAGATTAAGATATTTGACCAGCTGTCTTAAAGTGTGACTGGAGAGATCCACTGCTGTAACCTGCGATTTATTCCTGAGGAAAGGTCTAGATGAACTCCTATTTCTTTGCCCGCCGTGTTCATAGTCTTACAGGTATTATCCCAGTTGGCCTCTTTTTAATATATCACCTCTATACCCAACTCTATCTTCATCAAGGGGCTGAGAAATATAACGAGCATACGAATGCATTCTATGAAAGCCCATTAGCAATCTGGCTACTGATCATCTTCGTTTACATACCGCTTTTCTACCATTCGATTTTAGGGGCAAAACTCTCCATTGAGGCAACCCCACAGCCTTCCTATCACTATTTTTCACATCTTCTGTACTGGCTTCAGCGAATTAGTGGTATCGGAGTTCTATTATTTATTTTTGCTCATCTTTATAACACTAAGGTGATGCCGTTGATGACCGATACTTACGGCCAACACTTCGAACACTTGGCTGAGGGATTTGCCTCTGCAGAAACTGGATGGCTCACAAAAAGTGTTTATTTACTTGGAATTTTGGGCGCAACCTTCCATTTTGCGAATGGTATCAACACATTTAGTATGACTTGGGGGCTTGCTCTGACACCCAGAGCACAGTTGAGAGTTAGGGTTTTGAGCATCTTAGTTTTTGTTTTCCTGACCGCAGTAGCGTTGTATTCACTGTCAGCGATCTGGTAGAATCTCTAGTAATGAGTTTTCAAGAATCATCCGCCTAAATTCATCCGATTTAAAATGGAGAAAAATTCATGACTAAGCAGAGAGCTATCGTTGTAGGAGGAGGGCTTGCTGGATTGGCCGCAACCATGAAAATTGCGGAGCAGGGAATGTCAGTGCTACTGGTTTCATTCCTTCCGGTGAAACGATCCCACTCGGTTTGTGCTCAGGGTGGAATCAACGGGGCAGTAAATATTAAAGGAGAAGGAGATTCTCCGGAGATTCATTTCTACGACACCGTAAAGGGAGGGGACTTTTTGGGGCACCAACCTTTGTGTAAGGATATGTGCTATCATGCCCCCTTCATCATTTATTTACTGGATCGAATGGGGGTTCCATTCAATCGAACACCTGAAGGCAACTTAGACTTCCGCAGATTTGGAGGCACCCTACACCATCGGACTGCTTTCTCTGGTGCCACCACGGGCCAACAGCTACTTTATGCGTTAGATGAGCAGGTTCGAAGATACGAAGTTGAAGGCTTGGTCGAAAAAATAGAATGGCATGAATATCTTGGGGCTGTTCAAGACGAAGATGGAAAATGTGTCGGGGCTGTAATCCAAAATCTAAGAACTGGTGATATCCGAGCAGAGAGAGGTGATGCGGTCATATTGGCCACAGGAGGACCTGGGGTAGTATATGGTCGTTCTACAAATTCTGTGGTTTGTACTGGAACTGCAACAACCTCAGCTTATTTACAAGGTGCTAAGTATGGAAATGGTGAATTCATTCAAATTCACCCCACGGCTGTGCCTGGGCGTGACAAATTGCGCTTGATGAGCGAATCTGCACGGGGTGAAGGTGGTAGGGTTTGGGTTCCTAGAAAAGCCAATGATCAGAGAGATCCAAAAGAGATTCCAGCGGAAGAGCGGTTATATTTTCTTGAAGAGAAATACCCCAGATTTGGGAATTTGGTCCCAAGAGATGTTGGTGCAAGAGAAATCTACAATATTTGTGTGAATCAAGGCCTGGGTGTGCATGGAGACATGAAGGTCTATTTAGACCTTACTCATCATTCACGCGAATTCCTGGATAGAAGACTTGGGGGAATCCTTGAAATTTATGAGAAATTTACTGGGGTGGATCCTCGTGAGGAGCCAATGGAAATCTTTCCAGCTGTTCATTATTCGATGGGAGGGATTTGGACAGATTACAACAGGACAGCCGATGGTTTTATTGATCACCAGTCCCCTCGCAACCAAATGACCTCGATGGAGGGGCTATATGCTGCGGGAGAAGCTGATTATCAGTACCATGGGGCTAACCGACTCGGAGCTAATTCACTATTGAGCTGTATCTACACCGGCTTGATGATGGGACCAGGAGTCGTGAATTACATCAAGAATCAAAAAGGATCTGCAACTGACCTTCCGTCTTCCTTGTTTGATCAGGCACAACAACAATGGCAAGAAAAGTTTACTAGCATAAAGCAAATGAAGGGTAAGGAAAACCCATACAAGCTCCATACAGAATTATCAGAAACGATGATGTCAAATGTCCTCATCGTTCGCGATAATGCTAGACTTGCTGCAACCGTTGAAAAAATTGATGAGTATGATGAACGCTGGAAAGATGTTGAATGTTTGGACACGAGTGACTGGACCAATCCAGTGCCAAGCTTTGTAAACCAACTCTACAACATGATTCAGCTTTCAAAGGTAATTGCCAAAGGTGCGCTGCTCCGTGACGAGTTCAGGGGGGCCCACTATAAGCCAGAATTTGAAATCAACCAGCCAAGTGATTTTAAGCCAGAAAGTTTCCTCGAGTACACCAAGTTGAAAGCGGAGAGAGGCCTCAAACAAGATTCTTTCAAGCCAGATCACCTAGAATATATGCGGCTTTACGAGGAAACGAACGAGAAATGGCTGAAAAGTTCGATTGCGACTTTCAATGGAAAAGGCCCTGATATCAGCTATGAAGCCATAGATACCTCATTGATTCAACCACGTCCACGCAAGTACGACTGAACTAGGGAGCGAAATGTCAAACAAGACAATTACCTTTAAAATCCTTCGGCAAGATGGGCCTAATCAGCCCTCTTTCTGGGAGACATTTGTGATACCTTATCTGCCAAATTCGAACGTCATTTCCTGCTTGATGGATATTCAAAAGAATCCAATCAATTCAGAAGGTAAGAAAGTACGTCCGGTCGTTTGGGAGTGCAACTGCCTGGAAGAAGTATGCGGAACCTGCACAATGGTGATCAATGGCAAGACTCGCCAGTCTTGTAGTGCTTTGATCGATAAGTTAATGCAACCAATTACCTTGCAGCCTCTGAGCAAGTTCCCCGTTGTCAGGGATCTAGCCGTGGACCGCTCCAGAATGTTTGAAGCACTGAAGCGGATCAAAGCCTGGGTTCCGATGGATGGCTACCATGATCTTGGGCCTGGAGATAAGATTCTACCAGATCATCAGGGAGTCGCTTACAAACTTTCAGAGTGCATGACCTGTGGCTGCTGCGTTGAAGCATGCCCTCAGTACAGTCGTGATAACAATTTCGTGGGAGCAGCAGCGATCAGCCAAGCACGCCTGTTCAACATGCATCCTACCGGAAAATTAATCGCCAATGAGCGACTAGACTCCCTGATGGACGATGGCGGAATTGCTGCTTGCGGCAACGCTCAGAACTGTGTAGAGGTATGTCCAAAATCAATCCCCTTGACGGAAAGCATAGCCGAGATGGGCCGTCAATCCTCAAAAAGATTCTGGAAAACTCTCTTCCAAATCTGAATCCAGCCAACCCTCTTGTGCAAAACAAGAAGGTGTTCCGTCCCTCCAAGCTTATTCCACTTCAATTGGTGGCAGGCTTTTAGCCAACTCATCCTGCTTCTTAAGTTGAATCAGTAAAGCTTCTAATTTGTCCAAAGGCCAAGCACTGGGTCCATCGCATTTTGCCTCAGAGGGATTTGGGTGGGCTTCCAGAAAGATTCCCGCAATGCCAGTGGCTAATCCCGAGAGGACCAATTCTCGGAGTTGCTGTCGACGACCACCAGCAGCAGAGCCTTGTCCACCAGGAATCTGTACTGCGTGAGTTGCGTCAAAAATTACAGGTGCACCTAGTTTTTTCATCAAGCCAAAGCCCAACATGTCCACAATTAAATTATTGTATCCGAACATTGTCCCCCGTTCACATAGCATAACTTGGCTATTACCTGCGCTCTCAAACTTCTGAAGAATATTTTCCATTTCAGAGGGAGAAAGGAATTGTGCTTTTTTGATATTGATAGCTTTCTGAGTCTTTGCGAGAGCTATGACCAGATCCGTTTGCCTCGATAAAAAGGCAGGCAGCTGGAGTATATCTACCACGGAGGCAACAGCACTTGCTTGATGAGGCTCATGTACGTCTGTAATTACAGGTACATTGAAAGCCTGACGGACTTCCTCCAGCCATTTCAATCCCTTTTCAATTCCAGGTCCACGAAATGAGTGAACTGAGGAGCGATTCGCTTTATCAAATGACGCCTTGAATACATAAGGAATCGAGAGCTTTTCTGTTATGTTAACAAAGGTCTCTGCTGTTCTAAGTGTGAGTTCCCGACTCTCTAACACATTCATCCCTCCAATTAAAACGAAGGGAAGATGGTTTCCAATTTCAATTTCAGTAGATAACGGAATAGTACTAAGCGGCATAATTTAATTTGGTAGAATGTAAACGTCTAATTCAGGATAATCAGATTAGATTAATTTTTATCAATGATATGAAGTATTTGTCACATATTTTTCACATGAGTAATCTATGGGAGAAAAGGATAGAAATAGCTTTACGAAGGGAAAAAACCTGCTAGCATCCATAATGTCAAAATATTTTAACAAAGTGATGAACCGAGGTTTTACAAAGGAGTCTAGATGAAATTTCAGTACCCTGGTTTGACTGAAGCAGAAGCGCTGCAGTCGAGAAATCAGAATGGTTCAAACGCGGTAACTACACAGGAGGTAGAGAGTTTTTCCGACAAGCTACTGGCAAACCTGAAAGACCCAATCATTATCATCCTGATTGCTGCGCTTGGGATAACAGTTTTCCTCTCCCTGATTGGCTTTGCTCCTTGGTATGAGGGCGTAGGAATCGCGATTGCTGTAGCGTTGGCTACTCTTGTTGCGACCTGGTCAGAGTACAGTAATGAGAATGAGTTTCAAAAGCTTCTCGAAGAAGCATCATTAGTTAAAGTGAAAGCCTTCAGGGATAATACACTTCAAGAAATTAGCATCAACGATTTGGTTGCTGGGGATAATGTTGTTTTACAACCAGGTGATACAGTGCCGGCTGACGGATACTTGCTCGCTGGGAAACTCGAAGTAAACGCTGCTGCCCTAACTGGGGAATCAGAACCTATTAAAAAGGTACCAGTCGAAGACCCAAATAAAATTGATGAAGAGCGAAACGAACTTCCGCGTGCGGCTTTGGTTGATGATGGTGAAGGTGTGATGCTGGTCACTGCTGTTGGTGACAAGACCAAATACGGTCAAACCATGAAAGAGTTAGTTTCGGCCGAAGACCGATTATCTCCTTTACAAGAAAAGTTAGCAGATCTTGGTCAAAAAATCAGCCGTTTTGGCTACATTGGTTCTGTGATGATTGCCTTTGCATTCATGTCAAATCACATCTTCATTGAAGCCGAGAGTGTAGGCCTATACTTCTCGCAGCCATTTGGAGAGATTGTCCACGATATCGTAACTGCATTAGTATTAGCCATCATCATCATCGTAGTAGTAGTTCCAGAGGGACTACCAATGATGATCGCAACCGTCCTTTCGATGAACATGCGTAAGCTGTTGAAGGCTAAAGTTCTCGTGAGGAAGCTACTCGGAATAGAAACAGCTGGTAGTCTAACGGTATTGTTTTCCGACAAAACTGGAACCCTGACGCAGGGCTTATTACAGGTTGCTGATACTCTAGACGGTACAGGCAAGCACCACTCTAAGCTTGATGAAATTCCTGATGGCCTGCGCAATGAAATTGTCTTCTCCTTGCGCAACAATACCAGCGCTGCCATTGACACTACCGGTCCAAAACCTGTCATTGTTGGAGCTAATCCAACTGAAAAAGCCCTACTTAGATACTTGGCTGAGAACCTAAACGAAAAAGACGATGTAGAACTCGTCCAAAATATCCCCTTCAAGAGCCTCTACAAATTTTCAGCCTCACAAGTGAAAGGTAAGAAGTCAGTCACGATGGTCAAAGGAGCCGCCGAAATTGTGCTGGCTAACTGTACGGCCTATATAGACGAAAACGGAGAGCGCCATCCTTTACCTTCGCATGAGAACTTGCTAGAGGAGATGGATAAGATGTCCGAGCGAGCTATGCGTTTGATTGGGCTAGCAGTGACCGATGAGTCAATTAGTGAGGATCCTTCCCTGCCTCAAAATCTTGCTTTAATCACCATCTTCGGGTTGAGAGACGAAATTCGTCAGGAAGCTAAAGTTGCAGTTCAAGAGGCTCAAGCAGCTGGAATTCGCGTGGTTATGATCACGGGTGATGCGAAGAATACTGCGCGTGCGATTGCCAAAGAAATGGGGATTATCCAAGGGGATAATCCAGTTGTGACGACCTCCACAGAACTGGGAGAAATGTCTGACGCTCAGGTTCGCGACATGCTTCCGAATCTTTGTGTCGTATCAAGAGCACTACCAACTGATAAAAGCCGCCTTGTTAAGGCTGCCAAGGAACGCAATTGGGTTGTGGGTATGACGGGTGATGGCGTTAATGACGCCCCCGCTGTAAAAAATGCCGATGTTGGATTCGCTATGGGGAGTGGGACTGAAATGACGAAGGAGTCCAGTGATATTGTCATTTTGGACGACAACTTCTCATCACTAACTCGTGCTGTCCTTTATGGAAGGACATTGCTAAAATCTATAAGAAAGTTCCTAATCTTCCAACTTTCAGTAAATGTTGCTGCGATTCTGGTGGCTTTCTTTGGCCCTTTCTTTGGAATAGGCCTGCCGCTCACCATGACTCAAATGCTCTGGATTAACCTTGTTATGGACACTCTGGCTGCGATTGCCTTTGCTGGAGAGGCTGCTCTGAGTCGATACATGAAGGAACCTCCAATTCCAAAAAATGCACCATTAATTACCCCAGACATGTGGTCTGCTATTTTCACAAATGGGATTGCGATGGCTATCATGAGTTTGTTCTTCTTGACCAGTGATGGACTCAGCAGTTTCTTTGCCTGTGATGAAAGTCGTTGTGGATTACCAACAGATCCAGGTTACAATCCAGATGCAGTATTGTTGACAGCATTTTTCGCGTTCTTTGTTTTCATCAACAATTTCAATAAATTTAACTCACGTACAGAGGGTACAGATCTATTTGAGTATATTGGTGAAAACAAGAATTTCTTACGGGTCGTTGGCTTGATCTTCTTCCTCCAGATCATCTTCACTTACTTGGGAGGTGAGGTTCTACGAACTGTCGGTTTAGGCTTTGGTGAATGGCTGATGGTTCTTATTTTGGCGGTCTTGATCATTCCAGTGGATCAAATTCGTAAAAGAATTCGGGATCGGATTATGGAGGCAATGGAAGCAAAAGGGCGCCAAGGTCACCGGGAAGGAATGCTGCGTGGCCAAGAACATGAGCGAGTTGAAATTGCTCGCAGGCTAGTCAACAGTGAAACTGAGATGAGCATTGACGTTGTTGCCACAGCAACCAAGATGAAACCTGAGGAGGTAGAGAGATTGAAAGCCTAAGCTTTAAGAAGTAGCTGCTACTCCGGCCTGGCATGCACAAGGCCGGAAAGCTTACCAAAGCAAGCTGACATTTTTAATAATTTATTCCCACCGCTGATTCATCTTCCGTTAGCAGAATCCCCACTCTACTCCTGAAAGACAGAGTTGTTTTGAATATGCACTCAGACAACAAGGCATCATTGTTTACTCCAGTGCTTTTGGCTGGTTCCGTCATTTTAATGGTTGGTTTTGCAATCAGGGCCAGCTTTGGGGTTTTTCAGGTCCCTATCGGTACCGAGTTCCTTTGGCCTCGTTCAGAGTTTTCTCTCGCGATTGCTATTCAGAATCTTGCTTGGGGAATTGGACAACCACTCTTCAGTGTCATTGCAGAGAAGTGGGGAGACCGAAAAGCAATTGTGCTTGGGGCACTCCTGTATGCTCTAGGATTAGTTTTGAGTAGCTATGCCGTCACTCCAGAAGCGCTTCAAATACTAGAAATTTTAGTTGGTTTTGGAATCGCTGGGACAGGTTTTGGGGTGATCTTGGCTGTCGTTGGAAGAAGTACGAGTCCTGAGAATCGTTCCCTAGCGTTAGGCATTACCGCAGCAGCTGGCTCAGCTGGTCAGATTGTTGGTCCTCCAACAGCTAGTTGGTTACTTGGGATAATGCCATGGTCCGAAGTTTTTCTGGTTTTTGCAGTTTCGATTCTCTTTGTCTTAGTAGTTCTCCCTTTCTTGCGATCAACCAATTCTGCTACTCGGCAAGATTTGGAGGAGAGCCTAGGAGAAGTTTGTGGCAGGGCTTTCAAGGATCCAAGCTTCATCATGATTTTCTTGGGATTCTTTTCCTGTGGCTTTCAACTGGCTTTCATCACTGCACATTTTCCAGCTTTAGTGGAGGAAATGTGTATGGGAATACCTCAGGATAGTCTTTTACGGAGCATTGGAGTCTCAACAACGTCGGAGTTGGGTGCATTTTCAATCGCTATGATTGGCATAGCAAATCTTTTGGGAACCATAGCCGCAGGGGCACTGGGGAAATACTTTCTAAAGAAAAATTTGCTATCGTTGATTTATCTAGGCCGCACAATTGCGGCTGCAGCCTTCATCATGTTGCCAATTACGTCGAACTCAGTTCTATTGTTTTCAGCTGTGATGGGAAGCTTATGGTTAGCCACTGTGCCACTAACCTCAGGATTGGTTGCCTATAACTACGGACTTAAGTACATGGGTACTTTATACGGATTGGTTTTTTTATCTCATCAACTGGGTGGTTTTGCAGGGGTATGGTTAGGTGGTCTGTTCTATGATGAATTTGGGTCTTACGATGTAGTTTGGTGGGTTGGTGTTGGGGTGGGGGCTTTCTCAGCCATCGTTCATCTTCCAGTGAAAGAGCAACCATTGCTCAAGAGAGAAGCAGTAGAATATTAAAATTAATTGCGAGGGTCTTTTTGAAAGCAGGAAAAGCGGGGTAATCGAAATGATTGTATTTTGTGAGGAAGGCATGGCGCGCCCGGGAGGATTCGAACCCCCGACCCTTTGATCCGAAGTCAAATGCTCTATCCAGCTGAGCTACAGGCGCCCATGGGGCGAGAGATGGGACTTGAACCCACGACCACTGGAATCACAATCCAGCGCTCTACCAACTGAGCTACTCCCGCCATCAGCAAAGCGGTTAAAATTACTTTGATTGCTGTCACTTGTCAACTTTGATTAAGGATTCTATTTGGAGATTTTAGCGAAAGATTTTTTAGAACTTAATGAATTGAACAAGTTCTATTTGGAAGGTGGTGAGATGCGTGAAGTCCTTCGAAATGTAAGTCTTAAAATTCAAGAGGGACAGATAGTGGCTTTGTTGGGAAGAAGTGGTTCTGGCAAATCTACTTTGCTCAACTTACTGGCTGGGATCGATGAACCGTCCTCAGGAAGTATTAGGATAGCGAAAACCATGTTGAATGAATTGGACGAGCACCAAAGAACTCTATTTCGTAGAAAAAATATTGGATTCATTTTCCAGTCCTTCAATTTAATTCCTACATTGACCGTTGAAGAAAATCTGTTGCTACCAATGGAATTAAATGGAATATCTGTAAAAATTGCCAAAGCTAGAGTTGCTGAGTTTATGCAGGAACTAGGTTTGGGGGATCGATTGGAAAGCTTCTCTGATCAGCTTTCTGGTGGGGAACAGCAGAGGGTAGCGATTGCCAGAGCACTGGTTCACGAACCAAATTTAGTATTGGCCGATGAGCCCACTGGTAACCTAGATCGACAAACTGGAGAGCAAGCTTTAGGTTTATTTAGGGAACTTATTCGGAAAGCAGGGAAAACCATGATCGTAGCAACCCACAGCANNGATGTGTTGGGAATAGCAGACAGAGTGATTTCTTTGGAAGGGGGGGNACTCATTGAAAATGATGCTCCCAATTGAGTTGGGGCGTCTATTGCTTGTGGTTTCGAGAAGTTGGCTGCAATCTAGATTTTTTTCAATTTTTTCAGTTCTCAATTGTTTTGAAAAAACAACTAAAGTGAATCCTTAGGGGATTTCGAAGTTTTGACCCATCACACTCTTTGAAGGTTATGGATACAGTTTCAGAACAGACTGCCGTAGAGGAATCGCAAAAATCGTCTCTGCAGGTCAGTTTCTACATTTTCCGCGCGTTAGCATTTGTAGATCGCAACCGATCGACTGCATCGTTGATGGGAGTAGTCTTACTCGTTGTTCTTGGCGACATTCTTTTCGATGCAGTCCTCTTCGAGCCATACAAGGGAATCATCGCTTTTTTCAGCGGTAGTTTTCCAGAGGGCTTTGAAGGTGTTGATATGGGGTTCAGCGCCGAAGTCTGGCAAGCCCTGCTAGGAATGATCTTGGGAACTTTGATCCTGGTCATTTCGATTGCTTCCCAAAGTATTCCAAAACTGATCGACCTCTACATGAAAGATCTGCCTAGTTTGATCTACGTGTGGTTTTTGATCGTTTCGGGAATGCACGCAATTCTCATCAACCTGTATGCCGATATTGATCTGGTCCGCCCTGCCAGCAGAGTTTTTAACACCCACATTCTCCTCGTTCTCTCAGCATTTTTTGCATTTCCCTATATTTTCTACATTCTGCGTTATACCAAACCAAGCAACGTTATTAGTCGCATTTATGGGAATAATCTTGATCAAATTCATGATCTGACAACAGAAAGAGCCCAGGCACTCATTACAGTGCCAAATATCCGCGAGCAATACCAAGTTCAGATGTTCGAGGCTTTAAACCAGTTGGACGACATTCTAGAATATGTGTCTTTTAAGGAACTCAAAGCGGATATCATTCATCAGATGAGTTTGACAATTCATGAATACGTTCGAGTCAAATCTCATATTGGTGAAGAATTCTTCTCGGTAATGCCCAAAGTGCGAACAGACATCAGCTTTAAGACTATGATCGGTCAGTACGGAGACATGGAGAAATCAAAGACATTTTACGAGCAGAAGNTGTTCCGCCTACTCGGAAATGTTTACATACGGCAAATTGAAGACGGATCATTTGATCTGGCTTCATTGGTGGCTGCAGAGATGTCCGAAATCGGTCTAACCGCGATTGAAGTAGAGGATGATAACTTAGTAGATGTGATCATTATTCGATTTAACACCCTTCTTCGATTTGCGATCAAGCATGCGATCAAGAACAACGAAGCGAGAAATCTTTATAACGTTGCGTTCCACTATGGGAATTTTGTAAATCATTTGGCAGATCATCAGCGGATTGATTACCTCAAACGCTGCTTCATGTACTTCAGAATTTACGGTATTGAAATCTTTAAGCATGGGAAAAATAGCCCCGCTCTGTATTTCATTGTCGATGTCATCGCTACTGAGATGAAAAAGCTGTTGGAGAAGGTTTATAACGAGAAATGGGATAGGGATTTACAAANTCATCTGCTTGGAGAGATTCTGCAAGTTGATAACCCACCAGATGTTAACAAAGAGGACCTAGATCAAGGTGTTCTGATAAATAACGGAGTGAGGATTCTGCAGATTGGATTGGCTCTTTTCTATGAGCGAAATAATGATGAGGAGTTTGTCGAGAAAATTCTTAAGGACGTAATGGATGATGTTAACGTTCTTGGGGAAATTAACTTTAGCAAAGTGATTGAAATCTCGTGTGGTCGATTGAAATTCGCAGGGCCTACCTTTTGGGAGGATACTGACCGTGGGAATCTCAATATTTATTACACACCAGATCAAAATTTAGTTGATGGTTTTAAGGTAAAACTATACGAACGCGCTCGTTTGAAATTAATCGAGACGGTTAGTAAAGAGTTCCGTTTGNAAGAAGATGAGGCTCAACTGTTGTGGGAAATGTCTAGATTGATTGATGTTAAAGACTACAAGGCAATTTCTAAGAAGGCTGAAATCTTTGAGCAGTCAATTCAGAAATTAGGACAACTGGACTATCAGAAGTTAGATCTCTTGGTGAAGCTTAGAGAGAAGTTAAGGTTCACTTCTGAAAATCCAGATNTGGTTGTAGGAAATTCGCGCCAGGTGGCTCCAGGAGTACAGCTAACTGCGAGTTATAGATTACCAACAAATCATCATCAGAATGAAGAGTTCAGCGCTCTTGTCAGGTTTAACTCTCCTAATTTCATTTATATTGAACCCAGTGACACAACACAACTTCCCGCATTGAATAAAGAGCGGCCGCTCCCAATCACATTCCGTTTCACGACAAGCCGACATAAGCGTGTTTACCAGTTTAATTCACAGCTTGATCCATCAAAACCTCAGGAGCGGAACCTGTATCGTATTCTGCACACCGAGAAGGTGAAAATCATTGCAGAGAGCTAACTTTCTACCTTGTTGAGGAACTGTCATGTCTGACTCCAAAGCTGATCGCAAACAGTATCAAATTACAGTCAACGGTAACCGATTTGTGATTGCAAGTCCTTATGGCGAAGAGCATATAAGGAAAGTGGAGAGCTTTTTGGAACAACAAATTTCAACCATTCAGCAAAGCTCTAGTTCCATTTCCTCCAGTAATTTGTACTTGTTAGTGGCCTTAAATCTGGCTGATCAGTTGATGAGACAGAAGCAACAACCGCAATATGATGAAATGGAAAAAAATCTTCGTGATCTTTGTGAAAGACTTGACCAGGTTCTAGTCCAAGCTTGAATTCACTTGCCCAGATGGACTGTATTCGCTAGNATNNATNATGGTCTAAAAATCACTTTGTCTGTGATTTTTTGCCGAGAAGTCCTGCGGTTCTCGTGATGACAAACTTTTGTTGCCTTTTCATCACCACGCGGAGATTGTCCCTGAGAACGGTGAGCAAGCCTTTACTAAGGAAGCCTAAAGTTCTTATACGCTTCTCCACCTATTCGGGCTAGGCATCAAAAGCCCCATTTGCTCACACGGTTCTCGTGGGCTTCTCCTCCTCTTCATTCCTACATCTGCTNNNNCATGGAACTGCTNCTTCAAGAATTTNTNNAATGGTTGAAGTCGCAATCCTACTCAGACANTAGNCTNAAAAACCANNNNGATGANACTCAGCAGTTTCTGCANTGGTATGNAGCCACNANAGAGNCTGGGGACCTNGGGAAGGTCAATNNNTNGCTTATGGAACAATANCGNGATCAGTTGCTTGATTTNATGCAACCCAGNTCGGTTTGCCGTCATCTTTCTTCCTTAAAACTATTTTTAAATTGTGCAGAGGGAAAAAATTGGATTCGTGTCAACCCTCTCCATCTCGTAAAGTTTCCTGAAATTCCTCCAAAGCCCCCAGAACTCTTGAGTAAAAACGAGGTTGAAGATTTATTGGAGGCTCCTTCAGATGATCATTATCTTGGACTGCGAGATCGAGCAATGTTGGAGTTGCTCTATTCAAGTGGCTTAAAAGTTCATGAATTATTGAATTTAGACACCTCAGATTTATTTTTGGATTTGGGGTTTCTGAAGGTGCGAGGTCGAAGGGAGCGAATGGTTCCGGTTACTACAATGGCAATTAAGGTACTTCAAAAATACCTCAAAGAAGGTAGACAGGANAGATTGCGCTTCGAGGAAGATTTGTGCTTATTTCCAAATAGAGACGCTGAGAGAATGACGAGGATTGGGTTCTGGTTCATGATTAAGAAGCACGCAAAACGAGCTGGAATTCAGAGCCGTATCAATGCACGTATCCTCCGTCATTCGTTTGCAGCACACTTGTTGGAGAATGGGTTGGATCTAACAGATCTTGCTCAACTCTTTGGATACGTCAGCTTGGATGCTACTCTTCAATATGCCCATATCAACCGGCCAGATTATGTTGATGTTTATAGGCGATGTCACCCTGGGATCGTTGGGGTTGTAAACCGAGATCAGAATGGGTCGTAAGCGTGTCTTCGTCACAGGTATGGGAATATTCTGTCCACTCGGTGTTGAAATCAAAGAATTTTGGAATAATCTCTCCCAGGGGAAATCCGGTGTCCATCACATCACCAAATTCGATCATACTCCCTCCCTGACTAAGGTGGCTGGGATCATTCAAAATTATGATCCCAATAGTTATTTTTCGCCTAGAGTGCAGCGGTCGTGTGAAGCCTTTGTCCAATACGGTTTGCTTGCAGCAAGAGAAGCAATAGTACAGTCTGAAATTACTGGTCCTGACCTAGCAAAATGTGCTGTTGTTGCTGGGACGGGAATTGGAGGAATTGTTTCCTATAAGCCTGCTTACGACGCACTGTATCTTCCAGAGGCAAATAAGAAGATCAATGCCTTCACAATTCCCAAAATGATGAACAATGCGCTCTCAGCGCAAATTGCGATCAATCATGGCTGCAAGGGTCGGAATCTTACTGTAAATACCGCTTGTTCTTCTGGAGCAAATGCAATTGGAATTGGTGCAGAATGGCTCCAGACAGGTCTTTATGACACGGTGGTTTGTGGGGGAGCCGAAGGACCTGTGACTTATGAATTGCTACGAACATGGGAGGCGATGGGGGTGCTATCGAGGAGTATGGATGCTCCAGAGCGGGTAAGTAAGCCATTTGCGATGGATCGAGATGGTTTTGTGCTCAGTGAGGGAGCTGCTATGATCGTTATTGAGACAGAAGAGTCCTGCACTCGAAGAAATCAATCACCGATCGCAGAGCTGATTGGGTTTGCTTCGAATTGTGATGCAAAAAGTTTAACAAGTCCAGAACTGGAGGGAGTGAGCCTTGCGATTCAAAAGGCTCTGAAAGATGCAGAGATATCTCCAATTGATGTGGATTGCATAAACCTACACGGAACGGGTACGAAGTTGAATGATCAAACGGAAGGGGCGGCAATCAAGAAAATCTTTGGCAATCAAATTCCCCTTTGTAGTGCAAACAAGTCGCAATTAGGACATAGCATGGGGGCGGCTTCTGCTATTGAAGCTGTAGTTTCTGTACTATCCATCCAGCACCAAATCGTTCCACCAAGCTTGAACTGTCAACCTGCTGACCCGGTATGTCATCTGCAAAATCTTTCTCCAGTTTCACAGAAACATAAAATCCAAAACGTACTCTCAAATTCCTTTGCCTTTGGAGGTAGCAACGCCTGCTTATTGTTTAGTTCATGCAACTAAGCGAAGAAAAAATCCGAGAAGCTTGCCTCAAAACAATTGCTCGGGAACTAGATCTCCCACTTGAAGAGGTGAAGTTGGATTCAAATCTAAGAGATGATCTTGATCTGACATCTTTGGATGCGATGAACGTAATTATGGCCTTGGAAGATGAATTTGGTCAGGAAGCCGACATAGAACAAATCCTTGAACTACAGACCGTTCAACAACTGGTAGACTATCTATTGAATCTTCTTCAACAACCGAAGTGTTTGCCTGTATCACCTGAATAGAAATGGAGTCTTGATGAAAGGTGTGATTTTAGCGGCTGGATATGCAACGAGGTTTTTACCAGCTTCTAAGACGATTCCGAAGGAAATGTTTCCTTTAATTGACCGGCCAGTGATTGATTTCATTGTTCAAGAGATGGTGGATTCCGGTATTGGAGACATCCTTTTGGTGTCTTCACGCAGAAAAAAAGTTTTAGAAGACTATTTTGATCGAGAAGTTGAACTGGACTCTGCATTTTCCAAAGCGAACTCCATGGAAAAACTGGAGTTAATCAAGCCAACGAGTGCAAACATCTTCACATTGAGGCAACAAGAGATGATGGGGACAGGCAATGCCCTGATGCTAGTAGAACCCTTTGTCCAGGATGCCCCCTTTGTGGTCGCGTATCCAGATGACATCGTGATGGGGAATCCTCCGTTGACACTACAATTGATTGAAGCTTACAGGGAAACAGGTAACACGATTCTGACTGTGGAAGCACTTCCTGAAGAAAATATCTCTCGCTATGGAGTGATTGATCCTGCTAATGAAGGGGAGATCATGGAGGTCAGAAAGATGGTGGAAAAGCCAGCTCCTGGAACTGAACCCAGTAACTATGCGTCTTATGGTCGATATCTGTATACTCCAGAAATTTTTGATGCACTTCGTGCAACAGACAATACGCATGAGCATCAAGGTGAATTTACACAGACGGAAGCGATTAATCAGTTGGCTCTAAGAGGCAAGGTTTCAGCAGTCAAAATGAAAGGGACTCGTTACGATGTTGGGGAACCCTTGGGATATTTGTTGTCCTCACTACAATTTGGTTTGAGGCAGGAACGCTTTCGAGAAACGCTAATCTCAGAAATGGAGAGAATGCTGCAGCAGGAAAAAATTGGATGAACAGATTCTATTTCAACGAAGGGTGGCTTGCTCCAAAAGAGCGTAGGCCTCACAAGTATCTCTTTCAGGCATCGTTGAATCTGGAAACCGCTGCTGAATTAGACATTCTTCTTCGCAACCTTTCTGCCAGGGATAGAGGTTGTTTTCATCAGGCCAAACCAACCGAAGTCTGCCATTGGTCATCGGCTTTCCGAGTGGATCAATTGGATTTTCCACGAGGATCAAATCAACTCCATCTACAATATCTTCAAAATGGCAGTTGGCATGTAATTTTTCACCATTGACGACTCGTCGGGCCAATTCATTCAGCAACATTGCGGCGATTTCTTGATTCAGTCCAATAAGTTCAATCTCCTGGTGTTCATAGCCCCAGCTTAGACCAACCGTGTGTGTGAAAAGTTCATCGCGGTAAATTGACGAAATTAGACTCCAACCATACTGATCCAAATCGGTGCGAATCTTTGCATAAACAGTTTCCCGGGTGGGAAAATCAGATGGTTCCATGAGAATCACTTTTGAGGAGGTTTCAAACCAATGAAACACATAAACTAGCTAATTACGTATATTTTGTAACTAAAGGCTGTGATGGTAGCTCAAACTAAGAAAAAAAGAAAACAAACTCCCTGGCATCGATTGGAGGGCACTACAAATTTTTATCCTCAGTATCTAGATGGGGCAAGAGACCGGGTAACTCCAATTACACCTATACAACCAAACGAATTCCAAAGAGTGGAGCCTCGTTATCAATTGTCTATGAGTGAGACAAGAGATACAGGACTGGGGCCAATGTTCTTGGAAGTAGAATATCCAACTCCGGAACAGCGAGCAAATGGTGCAGTCAATGCCAAACAGCGTGAAGAAGAAAAAGAACCAGAGCCACTATTCAAATGTCCAGTCCATGCGAAGAAAAAAGTGCGGACAGACAAGTGGGGTTAATTTAAAGAGTTAGGCCGAATATACCCTTATACCATCATCAATATTTTCTAAATAGTAGTTCCATACTTGTTGAGTAACAGGTCCAGACACTGTGTTCCTCTTTTTGATCAGGAAGACCGGTTTTAAAATACTGCTAATCAAAGCTTCCCAAGGCAAATCAACCGCTTTTTCGAGAGTCCCTCTCTGGATCAGAAATTAAGGAAGTCGACCCCAACCCATATCCTGTCTAATAATTTCAAGCTTCCAGGCGTGAGTATTCAAAGTCCAGCGCTCTACTTTCTCCAGTATAACGAAATTCCTCCGATTGGCTTCAACTCAATTCCGGTCGTTGGAGCAATTGCGTAGTTTAGACAAATGAAGTTATCTCCGCGATTTGGAGCTCTAACAATGCAATGTCCTCACTGTGCTCATCCAGACTACATCCTCTTTGGTAAAAATCGAGGGGCTCAACGTTACCGCTGCCAAGCTTGTCGACGAACCTTTCAGACACTGTGCAGAGGCAAGGACCTGGCCCTCAAAGAACAGGCTCAAAAGCTATAC
>NYTS01000030.1 GCA_002683655.1 Deltaproteobacteria bacterium | reverse complement strand
TCTCCTTGCGGCGTTTGCTTCTGAGTCGACTGAGGAAGTCTTCAAAGCTTCCATAACCCTGATTCTGCCAATGAAATTGAAAGCTATGTCGCAATAGTAAACCAGCTGCTTCATAGATTTCACGCTCCTCTGCAGGAATAAAAAGAAAATGCAGAGACGAACAGCCTTCCTGCTGGGTCAACTCCAGGGCACTGGCGAGTAATTGCTGCTGAAGTTCTCTGGGATTGGATGCATCTGCCACAACTAGTAGTTTGGGACCCGTTGCTGGAGTAAAGGGTACGGCTGAGGTGAGTTTGGGGAAATAGCGTTGACCATAACGTTGGTAGGCGTTCGCCCAGTCCCAGTCAAAGATGTATTCCCCATTGCTGTTGGTTTTCCGGTACAGGTAACAGGCGGCCTGTAGCTGTTCCCCTTCCCAGAGCGTCAGGTAACGAGGTTCCCACCCGGGTTCAATTCCGACGCAGTGCCCTTCTTCCAGCGCAAGCAGATAGTCGTATTCAGCGAAGGGGAAAGCATCTCCAATCAGTCGATTCCAGGACTCTAGGGGAACTTCACGAAGGCTGTAAAAAACCTGTTGGTGCAGATTGCTATCGGTTTGAATGGCAGTGCTGCTCACGTCAGTCTTCGACCTGAACCACATGGATTTTGTTGGCAGCGTGGAAGGGAAGGATGGCCTGTTGTTCTTCCTGCTGGAGAGTCATTGAACTCATCACGTTGGCACGGGAAATCACTTGGTGCTTCTGACCTGGAATCACCTGCTGGGTGTGCAGAATCTTGAGCAATTCCTCGGCAATCATCATGATCTCCACCATCATGCCTTCTTCTGCCTGATCCAGGGTGAAACAGTCCTCTGGTAGAGAATGACCGGGCATCGGCGTCCCGTGAGGGCAGGTCTCTGGATAGTTGAGAAAGGTGGCCAGTTTATCGACAACCGTGGGAGTCATCGCATGTTCGAGTTGATGAGCATGCTTGTGTACTTCATACCAGGGGATCCCCAGAGTATTGCAGAGGAAATATTCGGCAAGATTGTGGCGAAAGGCAATGTCACAGGCGAGGCGCTCTCCTTCTCTGGTCAGGCTTATCTCTTTCTTGTCATCCATCTGGATCAGATCATCTCGCTGCATGCGCTGCAGGGTAGCGTGTACCGTTGGGGCACTGCTCTTGAGACGCTGTGCTAGGGTGACGGCCTTGAGGCGCTCTCCAGCACCTCGCAACTGGTGTAGCAGCAGGAGGCACTCTTCAATGACAATCGAGTGTTTCTCAGACATTGGGAGTTCCTGACAGAGATGAGCAAAAACTTGGACTATTAGCCTAGCAAGGCTCTGCCAGAAAAACAAACAGGATTCAGCTTTTACAGTGGTAGGCACAGTCTTGCCAAGCCCATTCTGTTTCTTGCAGACACTACGGCTAGACGGGGGAAATATCACGGAAGACGCTGCAAACGTTGCTGCAACGGAAGGATATGAGCGTGGGTGAGGGAAACGGCCAACGCATCGGCCTCGTCTTCTTGGAGTGGACGAGATCGGAGGTTCAGCAGTATACGGACCATGTGCTGGATCTGCTCTTTCTGGGCACTACCTGTTCCTACCAGGGATTGCTTGACCTGTCTCGGCGCATACTCGTGTAGACGAACCTGCCGACGTCCCAGTTCCAGTAGCACGACTCCTCGCACATGCCCCAGCACCAAGGCAGAGCGGGGGTGCTTTGCAAAGAAGACTTCTTCAACAACTCCGCAATCCGGTTGCCACTGCTGAATCAAGTCTCCAAGAGCATCACCTAGAAGAACCAAACGTTCCGCTAAAGATTTCGATTCCGGCAGGCGGATACAACCACTGGAGATGTAGCGATTTTGCTGAGGAGTCGCTTCAATTAGACCATAGCCCGTACGACGACTACCCGGATCAATCCCTAGAATTCTCATGCTTCAGGACGCTAACTGAGTGACCACTTCCTCACTAATGTCGAAATTGGAATAGACCTGCTGGACATCGTCATCATCTTCCAGCATCTCAATCAGACGAATGACCTGCTCTGCCTTCTGAGCATCTTCAATAGCAATCCGGTTTTGTGGATTCCAAATGATACCAGAGTGCTGCATCGGTACAGAATTCTCTTCCAAGAAACTACGTACCTGCTCCAAATCAGCAATGCTTGTGTAGACCTCGTAGTTTTCTGGGTCTTCCGTATTCAGATCCTCTGCACTTGCTTCCAGAATAAATTCTGTCAGTGCATCTTCGCTGATCTTGTCTTTCTCAATCGTGATTTGTCCAAGTCGATCAAACATGTATTGCACAGAGTTAGTGGAACCCAAACTACCACCTGATTTGTTGAACGCATAGCGAATGGACGCAATCGTACGGTTGCGATTATCGGTCATCGCTTCAACAATGATTGCCACGTTGTGTGGGCCGTACCCTTCGTAGACAATCTCCTCGTAGTTATCACCTTCACCTTCTCCAATTGCTTTCTTGATTGCCCGCATGATATTGTCCATTGGCATCGACTGACCCCGCGCATTTGCTACCGCAGTGCGTAACCGAGGATTGGCATCAATGTCTCCACCCCCCACTCGGGCCGCCACTGTAACCTCCTTGATCAATTTGGTGAAGAGCTTGCCTCGCTTGGCATCCTGAGCAGCCTTCTTGTGCTTGATCGTGCTCCACTTACTGTGTCCTGACATGATTCCCTATTCGATGATTTTACCGACCAGATCATAGTCATGCGCTTCGGTGATCTCCACAGAGTGGAAAGTTCCCGGGCGCGCGTTACCCTCATTGATATAGACCAACCCATCTACTTCTGGTCCCTGAAACGAAGCTCTGCCCTGTAACAATAGCTCTATCTCTTCTGCATAACCATCCACCAAGACGGGCAAGACCTGTCCTACTCTAGCCTGATTACGTTGTTGGCTAACCTGGCGCTGTGCCTCCATCAGGCGTTGCTTGCGTTCGTGCTTAACCGCATTAGGAACAGGGTCACCCAAGCGTGCTGAACGAATGTTATCTTCTGGAGAATAGGTGAACACACCCACGTGAGTGAAATGTCCTACTGCTACAAATTCCAAGAGTTCCTCAAAGGCCTCTTCTGTCTCTGTTGGGAAGCCAACAATGAAGGTTGTTCGCCAGGCCACCTCTGGGAGAATTCTTTTTACTTCCTGCATCTTCTGCTCGATCTGTAAACGATTGATCTTGCGGTTCATCTTGCGTAGGACACTGTCTTCGATGTGCTGAAAGGGCATGTCTAGATAAGCACAGAATCGCTTGTCCGCAGCAAAGGCTGCCAAGGCATCATTTGTAAAGGTGTTGGGATAGCAGTAGAAAAGACGAACCCAAAAATCACCTTCCAAAGCACTGATGGAACGCAGTAACTCCGCAAGTTCCAACTGGCCTCGATCTCTACCGAAGGAAGAAGTGTCCTGTGAGATCAGATTGATTTCCTTAACCCCTCTGCTCACTAACTGTTGAATCTCGTTTACGATGGATGGGACACTGCGGCTACTCAGCAATCCCCGCAACATCGGGATGTTGCAGAAAGAGCACATATTCGAGCAACCTTCCGCAATCTTAACATAAGCAAAATGACGAGGAGTGGACTGTCGCTTTTCCTGCTCCTCAAATTGCTGGTAGTGTGGCTTGGGCTGAACAAAAGAGTGCTGCTTGCCTGGCTCTCTGCGCACCTGATCCAACAAGGAAACAATTTCACTGAAATCCTGAGAGCCTAGCAAAGCATCTAGTTCAGGGAGTTCTTTCAGTAAGTCTTCACGATAGCGCTGACTTAAACAACCTGCTGCCACCAATGTGGAACAGCGTCCGGTCTCTTTGAACTCGCTTAGCTCAAGAATGCGCTGGACGGATTCTTCGGTAGCTGAAGTCAGGAAGGCACAGGTATTGACAACGATAGCGTCAGCTTCCCGTGGTTCGAGCGTGAGTGTGTAGTGATTTTGGGAAAGGTGGTGGAGCATGATTTCTGAGTCCACCCGGTTTTTCGAACAACCGAGCGTCTCAACATACACCTTGGCCCTTCCCGCAGTGTGAGGTGCAGGCATAGGAAATGCCCGAGGCAAGATCAGGCGGTTTTTTCTGTTTCTACTTCAGCCTTTGGCTCGTTGACCTGAGTGCTGACTTCGTCAAGTAATGATGGAGCCGGTTGTGGCTTGGCAGCTTTACGACTCTTGGTTTTTTTGAGGGCACTGAGCGCATCGTTTTCACTTCCAACCAACTGCACAATAGCCATTTCGGAAGCATCACCCAAACGGCGCTTGGCCAACTTGATCACACGACAGTAGCCTCCAGGGCGTTCCTTATAGCGCTCAGCAATCTCTCCAAAGAGGTTTTCCATCGCTAGCTTGCTCTTCACAAAGCGCAGGACCTGGCGTCGTGCGTGTAGATCGCCACGTTTGGCAAAGGTAATCATCTTCTCTAAGGGAGCACGAACCTCTTTGGCTCGGGCTAGGGTACAAGTGACTTCCCCATTTTCGAGGATTGAAGTCACCATGTTGCGCATCATTGCTCGGCGGTGTGATGAGGAAACTCCAAGCTTTCTTCCAGCTTTCAAGTGTCGCATGGTCGATTACTCTTTCTTTGCTTTTTCAACAGGATTTGCGTCAGGGTCGAAGTTTTCTAGCTTCATTCCCAGCGACAGGTTCATAGCTGACAAAATCGTTTTGATTTCGTTGAGCGATTTGCGCCCAAAGTTCTTGGTCCGCAGCATCTCTGCTTCTGTTTTCTGCACCAAGTCTGCGATGGTTTCGATTTTCGCATTCTGTAGGCAGTTGATGGAGCGAACAGAGAGTTCTAACTCGCTGACGCTGCGATAGAGATTATCGTTTGTCGGAGCTTCTTCAACGTCCAAATTCTCATCTGGTTCAATCCGTTTTTCCGGATCAAAATTGATGAAGACTTCCATGTGCTCTTTCATGATCTTGGCAGCATAAGCCACACTATCAATCGGGTTGACTGCCCCAGAGGTCCAGACTTCCATATCCAGTTGATCTTGCTCCTGCTCATCGACTGTTTGAGTGGAGATCTTATAGTTCACTCTCTTAATCGGCGAATGATTTGAATCCAGGTAGATCACATTGACAGGTAGCTCTCGACTTTGGTTCTCTTCAGCTGTTACATAACCTTTATTCATTCGCACATACAGGGTCATGCTCAGCGTTGCGTTCTCTTCCAAGTGAGCGATCTCACAATCTGGATTGAGAATCTCAGCCTTATTGAAGGTAGAGATATCTTCACCCTTTAATATGCAGGGGCCTTCACCAATCAATTCCAATTCGATGATATCATCCTCAAATTGCTGAATATCGAGATTCTTAATATTCAGAATGATCTGGACGACATCTTCAAGGATTCCTGGAAGTTGGGTGAACTCGTGTGCCACCCCTTCAATTTGGACTGCAAAGACTGCGCTTCCACGGATAGAAGAAAGCAGTGTTCTTCGCAACATATGACCAATGGTCAATCCAAAGCCTGGCTCCAAGGCCTCTACTGCAAAGTGTCCATACTCGTTGCTAAGAGTATCGGCTTCCACCTTGAGCGCTTCTGGCCAAAACATTTCGCCAACATGAGTGGACAGACTTGCTGGGTTTACAGCATTGGCAGCTGATTCAGTCTCTTGCAGTTCTTCGTTCATTTTCTAGTCCGTTGGGAGTACTGGTCAGAGAGACAGGGACGATCTCTGTCAGATTCGGCGCTGCTTTGGTGGTCGGCAACCGTTATGGGGAACTGGGGTTACGTCCTGAATGCTGGTAACACGAACACCCTCAAACCCCGCTAAAGCACGTAGAGCGGATTCTCGACCCGAACCTGGACCTTTGACGCGGATCTGAACTTCTTTCAAACCATTATCAATCGCTTTTCGCATCGCGTCTTCAGCAGCTACTTTGGCAGCAAAAGGGGTGCTCTTGCGTGATCCTTTGAAACCATGAAGTCCCGTACTCGACCATGAAATGATGTTGCCTCGGACGTCTGAGATGCTGACGATCGTGTTGTTGAACGATGCCTGAATATGAGCAATGCCTTGCTCAATATTCTTTTTCTCTTTCTTTTTTCTTTTGACCTTGCTCATGAACTGCTCTTCCTAGAGTTAGACGGAGAGTTAATTATTTTTTCTTACGGCTGACTGCCATCTTGCGCGGTCCTTTGCGTGTTCGGGCATTGGTCTTGGTTCGTTGGCCACGAACTGGTAGGCCCTTACGATGTCGAAGTCCCCGGTAATTTCCTAAGTCCATCAAGCGCTTGATGTTCAGGTTGATTTCCCGACGCAGATCACCTTCCACTTGGTATACGCCCTCAATCGCACTACGCAGGCGAGCAACTTCTTCGTCACTCAATTCCATTGTCTTAGTATCTCGGTCAATACCTGTGGTAGCGAGGATCTTGTTCGCCGTTGGACGGCCAATTCCATAGATATACGTCAGCGCAACCTCAATGCGCTTAGCTCTGGGTAAGTCCACACCGGATATTCTTGCCATGATCTCCTAGCGTAAGCGAAGTGTCTGTGCCTGCCCTGGACTACGGCGTTTGCGGGTCTTCTTCATGAAGCCATCGTAGTTTTGGTTCAGCAGGAAGGATTCAATTTGGTTCACCAAGTCCAGTCCAACACCCACTACAATAAGTAGGGCTGTTCCACCAAACTGGAAGGGAACATTGAAAACAAATAGTAGGATGCTGGGTAGGATACAGATTATTGANAGATAAACTGCTCCGCCAAACGTTAGCCGAGTTAATACGGCATTGATATACTCTGCTGTCTTTTTACCCGGACGAATGCCAGGGATGTAGCCGTTGTGACGCTTCATCTCGTCTGCAATCTTGACCGGATTGAATTGAATCGCCGTGTAGAAGAAGCAGAAGAAGAAGATTAGCATCACGAAGAGCAAAGAGTGTAGCAAGCGACCAGGTAGCAATTGGTCACTGATTGCCTGGACCCAAGGTGTCGTTGTAAAACCAGCAATTGTAGCTGGAAACGCCAATATCGAGGAAGCAAAGATAGGCGGAATCACTCCAGCAGAATTAATTTTTAGTGGAAGGTGTGAAGCTTGACCACCATACATGCGATTGCCCTGCATTCGCTTGGCATACTGTACGGGAATTTTGCGGTACGAAGTCTCGATGAAAACGACAGCGAAGATGACCACAACCATCAAAACTAGTGTGATCAGCAGTACCAGAATAGGAATCTGTCCGGCTTGTACCAACTGAATCGCGTTGACGGTTGAGCCTGGTATTTCGGCTACGATTCCGGCAAAGATGATGAGTGAAATACCGTTTCCAATCCCACGTTCGTTGATCTGCTCACCGATCCACATTAAGAAGGCCGTGCCTGCTGTCAGCGTAATGATTGTCAACAGTCGGAAGCCCCATGGGTCCATCGTTGAGATGACCACCGGCGATCCATCTGGAGCAGCCATACTCTCCAAACCAACAGCGATACCGAAGCCTTGAATCAAGCTGAGTAGTATGGTGCCGTAGCGAGTGTAGAGAGTTATTTTCTTGCGGCCCGCCTCACCCTCTTTGGNGAGACGTTCTAAGTAGGGGAAGACTACCGTCAGTAACTGCATGATGATCGAGGCACTGATATAGGGCATTACCCCAAGCGCGAAGATCGTAAGACGTGCCAGCGCCCCACCCGTGAACATGTTGAAGAAGCGAAGGATNGAACCCTGCTGTGCTTCAAAGAAAGCGGTCAGCGCTGTACCGTCGATGCCCGGAGTCGGGATGTGAGCCCCAATCCGGAACACCAGCAGCATGAGGACCGTAAAGATAATTCGGTCCCGTAGGTCTTCAATTCGGAAGATGTTTCGAACAATCTCAAGCATATTAGTTGATGGTCACCGTGCCACCTGCGGCCTGGACCTTCTCAATCGCTGATTCGCTAGCCAGTTCTACCTCAATTGTCAATTTCTTGGTTAATTCGCCTTCCGCTAATAGTTTAACTGGAATGCTGTCTTTCTTGATGAAACCGAGTTCCTCTAACTTTGTTCGGTTNACCGTATCCCCACTCGCAATTCGCTCGTTGGATTCGAGGAAAGCTAGATTGAGAGGCCGGCTGATTACTTTGTTNAGGGGCTTAAAACCGAACTTGGGTAATCGACGGCTAATTGCCATCTGGCCACCTTCAAAGCCTCTTTTACTTGAGTAGCCAGCTCTTGATTTTTGACCTTTCTGGCCTTTACCACAGGTTTGTCCCCAGTTACTGCCAGGACCGCGACCAACTCGCTTTCTTTTACTATTTTTGATGCTTGGCAATTCGTGAAGTTGCATAGTTATCCTACCTCTTCAACTTTTAGCAGATGGTGCACTTTGCGGATCATGCCCCGTACGTTCGGGCTGTTCTCCAATACGCGAGAACTATTTGTCTTTCGTAAGCCCAAACCACGAACAGTTGCACGGACTTTTTCGTTAGATCCAATGACACTGCGAACCAGTGTTACTTTGATTTGATTGGCANTCATTTTTAGAACCTAATGTGTTCGACTTCTTTACCTCGACTCCTTGCGACTTCTTCAAAACCACGCAGCTTTAGCAGCGCATCTATGGTCGCACGAGTTAAATTATGTGGGTTCCGTGAACCCAAGCATTTCACAGTGATATCAGCAATCCCCACTGATTCCATCACTGCACGCACTGCTGCTGCTGCGATGATTCCATGTCCTGGTTCTGCTGGCTTCATTAGTACAGAACCGGCACCAAAACGCCCAATGATCTCATGGGGAATGGAAGTTCCTTCCAAGCGAACACGCTGCATCTGCTTGGAGGCTTCTGCAACTCCTTTNCGGATTGCTTCTGTCACCTCATTAGCCTTGCCTAGCCCTAGTCCAATTTTACCGGAACCATCACCGACGACCACCAATGCACTGAAGCTGAAACGGCGTCCTCCCTTAACAACCTTGGCAACNCGATTGACCTTGATCACGCGTTCGATCAGTTCACTTTCGTTTCTTCTCTCACTCAAAGCAATTTCCTTTATAAAGAATCAGAAGTTGAGGCCTTCGCCACGAGCAGCTTCGGCCAAGGCCTTGACACGTCCGTGATAAATGAATCCGCCTTTATCGAAGACAACTTGCTCAATGCCCTTTTCTTTCAGGCGTTGGGCAATGTCAGTCCCAACCAGTGTTGCGCTCTCCACCCCATCTTTGCCTGAGAAACGCTCACGAGCTTCCAATGTTGAGGCTGCAGCCAACGTATTTTGGCCCAAGTCGTCAATCGCCTGCACGTAGATGTGGCGTGCTGACTTGAAAACACAGAGTCTTGGTCGTTCTGCAGAGCCGCTGACTTTTTTCCGAACACGACGATGGCGTGCTAATCGGGCTTCTCGTTTTTTCTGAGCAATGGACTTCATGATTACCTGGATCTCAATTATTTCTTACCACTCTTTCCAGCTTTTCGCAGGATTTTTTCTCCTTCAAATAGGACTCCTTTGCCCTTGTAAGGCTCAGGCGGTCGCATCTGCTTGATCAGTGCTGCAACTTGACCTAGCACCTGCTTGTCACACGATTCGAGAACAATTTGGGTGTTTGCATTGACCTTTGCATCGACAATATCTGGCAATTCGTATTTGATCGGGTGGGAATAACCTAGGTTGAGTTCAAGCGTTTTCCCACTGATCGCAGCTCTATAACCAACTCCAACCAGACGAAGTTGTTTCTGAAAGCCCGTACTGACTCCAGTGATCATATTGTTCAATATCGAATAGAGTGTCCCCATCTGGGTTCGCGCTATCGTATCTTCTTTATAATCTGCCAGAATTTTGATCTCATCGTCTTTCTGTTCCAATTGCAGCTTTTCATGTAAGCTAATTTGCTGCTTCCCTTTTGGTCCGGTCACCAGAATTTGGTTCTCATCAACCTGGATTTTCACAGATTGAGGGACTTTGATTGGGCGTCTACCGATACGTGACATATATTCCTCTTTACTGGCTCACCATACTTGGCAGAGCACTTCTCCACCAATTTTGCGTGAGCGNCATTCCTTGTCTGACATGACTCCATATGAAGTCGACAGAATCGAAATTCCCTGACCACCAAGCACTCTCTTCAGATCTTGAGAGCNTTGGTAGGTTCTCAAACCNGGCTTACTGACACGCTCAATGTTTCTGATGACTCGTTTACCTTCATAATATTTAAGCTGGACTACTAATTCTCTAAACGCACCGCTCGGCATCACTTCATAGCCAGTGATAAAACCCTCTTCTTTGAGTACATCAAGCATGTGCTGCTTGATCTTTGAGTGTGGTACCCGGGTCTCAGAATGCATTCGCTGATTAGCGTTACGAATGCGGGTCAATAAATCAGCAATGGGGTCTGACATAGACATAGCGAATCACCAGCTCGATTTAGTTACACCAGGAATCAAGCCCTGATTGGCCTTGAGACGGAAGCAGATACGGCACATTCCAAAACGGCGCAGATAACCTTTGGGTCGTCCACAGAAGGAGCAGCGGCTATAGTTACGTACTTCAAATCGCTGCTTGCGATTGCATTTGTTGATTAATGNCTTTTTTGCCATGAATTACTTTCGGAAAGGGAAGCCCAGACCCTTCAACAAGCTCAGTGCCAGTTGGTCGTTCTGCGCAGTCGTTACGATGGAGACGTTCATACCCCGAATTCTATCAATCTGGTCGAAGTCAATCTCCGGAAAAATAAGCTGTTCCTTGATTCCCAAATTATAATTGCCTTTGCCGTCAAAGCCTTTGGGAGAGATACCACGAAAATCTTTCACACGAGGAAGGGCAATTTGTACTAATCGATCCAAGAAGCTCCACATTCGCTCCCGGCGCAGTGTCACCATACAACCAATCTGCATTCCCTCACGGAGTTTGAACCCTGCAATAGATTTGCGAGCTCTTGTGACCACAGGCTTTTGACCAACAACCTGAGCTAGTTGCTCGGCAGCCTGATCAATGGACTTTGGATTTTGGACAGCCTCACCCAGTCCAACATTGACCGTAACCTTAGAAATCTTGGGTATCAGGTGAACATTTTGGATCGAGAATTCCTCTTTCAGTTGAGGAGAAACTGTCTCTGAATAGAGTTGTTGCAGGTTCACGGCTAGGCCTGATTTAGAGAGNTTTTCCGGTTTTCACACAGATGCGTTGCTTTGTCCCATTCTCAGAGGTGTTGCGAAAACGCACACCCTTCTCAAGGTCTGGGTTTAGCAGTGCTACGTTGGAAACGTGGATAGGGCCTTCCACATCCTTAATGCTTCCTTGTTCACCATTACGCTGTGCTTTCGTATGCTTAGTCTGCATGTTGGCACCTTCAACGATCACACGCTTCTTCTTCCAATCCACGTAATTGATCTTACCTTGTAGGCCACGGCTCTTACCAGCAATGACGATCACTTCATCTCCCACTTTCAGGCGGGATACTTTTCTTTCACGCATAAAACGTCTCTACGTCGAGTGATATTAGAGAACTTCTGGTGCCAGTGACACAATCTTCATGAATTTGCCGCTACGTAGTTCGCGAGCGACTGGTCCAAAGATTCGAGTTCCTACTGGCTCACGTTTGTTGTCAAGGATCACTGCTGCATTTCGATCAAACTTGATGTATGATCCATCTGCTCGTCGTACCTCCTTGGTGGTACGGACAATCACAGCTTTGACCACGTCACCAGATTTCACTTTTGAGTTTGGTATCGAGTCTTTCACTGAGGCAACAATGATATCGCCCAAACCTGCGTAGCGTCGCTTGGACCCTCCTAAAACTTTAATACACATCAGGCGTTTCGCTCCGGAATTATCAGCGACTTCCAGAATGCTTTGCATCTGAATCATGCGGCCCCTGTTGTGTTGTCTTTAATAGAAAGCAAGCGCCAAGTCTTTGTCTTACTGATCGGGCGACACTCAATGATTGAGACGTACTCTCCGATTCGCGCTCGATTTTGTTCGTCATGCGCTTTAAATTTTTTGGATCGGCGGATCGTGCGCTTGTAGAGTGGATGTTTGACCACGGTCTCAATTTTGACCACGATTGACTTATCCATCTTGTCGCTAACAACTATGCCGCTACGAATCTTCTTGTTTTCTGTCATGCCTTGCGCTCAGAAAGTAGGGTCTTCAGGCGGGCGATATTGCGTCGGTTTTTCTTAATGACCGAGGTATCTTCCAAATTACCCAGTACCTTGTTGAAACGATTGCGGAGCTGTGATTCCTGTAACTCAGCAATCTTGCTATGGATTTCTTGATCCCCGAGGGCGCGGAAGTCTTCGTTCTTCATATGATCAAGCTGCGTTTGATGATTTTGGTCTTCACCGGCAGCTTGTAGCCTGCCAGAGTCAGTGCTTTTGTTGCCACGTCTTCGTCTACACCATCAATCTCGTAAAGTACTCGCCCTGGTAGAATCGGTGCAACCCACGAATCGACAGAACCTTTTCCTTTACCCATCCTAGTTTCAGCAGGGCGCTTAGTGATCGGCTTATCTGGGAAAATACGAATCCAAGTCTTGCCACCACGTTTGAGGGTTCGGTTGATTACCCGGCGAGCTGCTTCAATCTGGCGGGCACTGACATATCCTCTTCCAGTTGCCTGAAGCCCGATCGCTCCAAAGCTGACAGCACTAGCATTGTAGGATTCTCCAGTCATTCGACCACGCATCTGTTTACGATGCTTGGTCCTCTTCGGCATCATCATAGCTTACCTCTCTCGTCTTCTTGATCTGCGTAAATTGTTGCGACCAAAACTCTCCCCTCGATAGACCCAGACTTTCACTCCGGTAATACCGTATGTTGTCAGAGCCTCCGCAAAACCATAGTCGATGTTGGCTCGCAGGGTGTGCAATCGTACTCGACCTTCACGGGCCCATTCGGTGCGGGCCATTTCTGCTCCGTTGAGCCGACCCGCAACCATTATCTTGCAGCCCTCAATATTCATGCGCATTGCTGTTGCNAAAGTCCGCTTCATTGCCCGACGAAAAGCAACTCGACGCTCCAACTGTGAGGCAATGTTTTCAGCAATTAACTGTGCATCAATTTCTGGTCGCTTGATTTCTCGGATATTGATTGCAATGTCTTTTTTAAATTTATTGAGAAGGCTTTTGCGGATTCTCTCTACTTCATCTCCCTTACGGCCAATAATGATCCCTGGCTTGGCTGTGAAGATGTTGATCTTAGTTTTCCTCGAAGCCCGCTCTACTTCGATCTTCGAAATCGAAGCTTTCTTCAAGCGATTTTTGACGAAGTACTGGATATCGAGATCCTCTTTGAGAGTCTCTGCGTAACTTTTTTCTGCGTACCATCTTGAATTCCAATTCTTATTGACACACAGACGAAAGCCAATCGGNTTAACCTTTTGTCCCATAANTTTTCTCTCAGTTGGCNGATTCAACGANGATGGTNATGTGNCTGCTCCGCTTNTGAATNCGAGANGCCCGACCCATTGCTCGAGGGCGGAAACGNTTGAGCGTACTGGCTTCGTTAGCGTAGGCCTCCTTGATCACCATTTCATCAACATCAGCTGACGAGTCTCGGTTCATCGCGTTGGCAACAGCAGACTGGATCAACTTGTAGATCACAGGGGATGAATTACGCGGTGTGTTCTGCAGGATTGCCAGAGCTGTGCTCACATCCTTATTTCGAACATTGTCCAGCACCAACCGAACTTTCCGGGGTGCGATTCGGATTCCTTTAGCGGTGGCTCTCGCTTGCATCATCTCTTCCCGCGCTTGTCAGTTTTGGCAATGTGTCCGCGGTAAGTCCGAGTNGGTGCAAATTCACCCAGCTTGTANCCAACCATATCTTCAGTAATGAACACCGGAATGAATTTGTTACCATTGTGGACGGCGATGTTGGTGCCGACGAATTCTGGCAAGATCACTGAGCGGCGTGACCAGGTCTTGATCAGCTTGCGATCGTTTTTCTCTTTGGCCGCTAACACCTTTTTTTCCAGGTGGTCATCGACGAAAGGACCTTTCTTCAAAGATCGTGGCATTACTTTTTCCTCCGTACGATGTACTTGTCAGTGGACTTNTTGTTGCGTGTTTTNTAGCCCTTGGTTGGCACACCCCAAGGAGTTACTGGATGGCGTCCACCAGATGTTCGACCTTCCCCACCACCGTGTGGGTGATCCACAGGGTTCATCACAACACCTCGAACAGTTGGACGGAAACCTTTCCAGCGCTTGCGGCCTGCCTTGCCCACGTCCATATTCATGTGTTCGCTATTGCCGACTGTACCGACAGTGGCTAGGCATTCGACGCGCACTTTGCGAATTTCACCCGATTTCAACTTCAGCTGTGCGTAGTCCTCATCTTTAGCCATCAGTTGTACTGATGCCCCAGCGCTTCGGGCCAACTGTGCCCCTTTGCCTTGCTTCAATTCCACACAATGGAGACTTGCTCCAACCGGAATTCGACCAATGGGCAGCGTATTGCCTGTACGGATGTCAGCTGTTGTGCTGCTGATTACTTCATCTCCAACTTTCANTCCGTCCGGGTAGATGATGTAGCGCTTCTCTCCATCAACATATTGCAGAAGAGCAATGCGAGCNCTTCGNTTTGGATCGTATTCGATCGCGACTACTTTGGCAGGTATACCTGTTTTATTGCGCTTGAAATCGACAATCCGATAGCGTCGCTTGTGACCACCACCTCGATGTCGCACGGTGATTCGGCCATTGGAATTACGCCCCCCTTTTTTAGATAGCTTCTCGGTGAGGCCTTTCTCCGGTTTATCTTTAGTAACTTCCTCGAAACGGAAGCCACTCATGTCTCTGCGACCTGGAGAAGTCGCTTTGAATCGCTGAATGCTCATGATCTACCTGAGTGCCGGAAACAAATTAGTAATTGGCAATGAATTCGATGTTGTTGCCTTCGGCCAAGGTCACGATGGCTTTCTTCCAAGGAGTACTCTTGCCAACGAAACGTCCCATTCGCTTTTGCTTGGANTTGGTGTTCAAGGTGTTGACTTTGACAACCTTAACTTTGAAGGCCAGTTCGACAGCTTTCTTGATCTGTCGTTTGGTTGCCTTCGAAGATACTTGCAGCGTATACTTGTTCTGCATTTCCTGACTGATGGTTGATTTTTCAGTCATCACAGGGCGTTGCAGGATATTGAATAATTCCATCAGCCTAGCCTTTCTTCGAGGACTGGAATCGCATCCTTGGCCAAGAGCAGACGATCATGATTGACGATCTCATAGGCATTGACACTTGCTGCCTTAAGAACCTTCACATTGGGAAGATTTCTTGATGCTCGTTCCAAATTGTCATCAATGTCTTTGACGACTACCAAGCACTTCCCCTCTGTGAATTTGCGGAGGATACCATTAAATACTTTGGTCTTGTGCGTAGGTAATTCCAGTTGCTCCAATACGGAAAGTTGCTCCTGTCGTGCTCTTTCTGATAGCGCAACTCTAACAGCCTTGCGGCGCGCCTTCTGATTGATTTTTACCCCGTAGTCACGAGGCTGTGGACCAAAAACCACGGGACCGTGTCGCCAAATCGGATTCTTTACGCTCCCGACTCGGGCCCTACCAGTTCCTTTCTGTCTCCACAACTTGCGAGTACTACCTGAAATTTCAGAGCGCTGCAACGTGGAATGTGTCCCCTGACGCAGTTCGTTGCGGTATGCGACAATCGCTTCCTGCAAGATGCGCGAGGAATATTCTTCTTGCATCAGTTTGTCTTGGATCTCGACGCTGCCTACTTTCTCACCGTCCTGATTGTAAGTGTCTAATTGCATGTTCAAACCTGCTTGATGCCAATGTCAACTCCAGCAGAAATATCCAGGCGCATCAGCGCGTCCATGGTTTGTGGTGTCGTTTCCATAATGTAGAGCAACCGCTTGTGCACACGCATTTCAAACTGTTCCCGTGACTTTTTGTCCACATGCGGAGAGCGCAAGACCGTATACTTGTGAATCTTGGTTGGAAGAGGAATTGGTCCTACAATCTGAGCACCTGTGCGCTTGACCGTGCGGACAATTTCTTCAACTGTTTGATCCAATAACTTGTCGTCGTACGCTTTGAAGCGGACTTTGATTTTTTCGTTCATGCTCTAGCCTGCAGTAGGAGAGGGGTTGTTCCTCTCCTGCGGTATAATTACTTGGTAACTTCGGTGACAACGCCGGAACCGATAGTACGTCCACCTTCACGAATCGCGAAACGCACTTCTTTTTCCAGAGCAATCGGGGTAATCAACTCAACTTCAATCGATACNTTATCGCCAGGCATCACCATTTCAACATCTGCTGGCAACTGAACNACACCAGTCACGTCGGTGGTTCGGAAGTAGAACTGAGGTCGGTAGTTGGTGAAAAATGGCGTGTGGCGTCCACCTTCGTCCTTGGTGAGTACGTAGACCTGTGCTTTAAAATTGGTATGTGGTGTGATTGAACCAGGCTTGCAAATTACCTGGCCACGCTCCAATTGCTCTCGCTTGAGACCTCGTAGCAGCAAACCTACGTTATCGCCCGCACGCCCTTCGTCAAGCAATTTGCGGAACATTTCAATTCCAGTAACTGTCGTCTTCTGGGTCTCACGAATTCCACAGACCTCAATCTCCTCACCGACCTTGACTAGACCACGCTCGATTCGACCAGTGGCTACTGTACCGCGTCCGGAGATTGAAAAGACGTCTTCAACAGACATTAGGAATGGCTTGTCCAAGTCTCGCTCCGGGTTCGGAATGTAGTCATCAACATTGGACATCAATTCTATGATCGGCTTGTATTCATCATGGTCTGGGTCTTCTGAAGCACATTCCATTGCATTCAACGCTGATCCCATAATTAGCGGAATATCATCCCCAGGGAAATCATAGCTGCTGAGCAATTCACGAACTTCCATTTCAACCAACTCTAGTAGTTCAGCATCATCTACTTGATCCACTTTATTCATGAAGACAACGAGGTAAGGAACGTTGACCTGACGTGCCAACAGGATGTGCTCTCGTGTCTGAGGCATTGGGCCATCGGCTGCAGATACAACCAGAATTGCACCGTCCATTTGGGCCGCACCTGTGATCATGTTCTTGACGTAGTCAGCATGACCTGGACAGTCTACGTGAGCGTAGTGACGATTTTCTGTTTCGTATTCGATGTGCGCTGTCGCAATCGTGATTCCACGTTCTCGTTCTTCTGGGGCTGCGTCGATGTCACCNTATTCACGCTTTTCAGCAAAGCCCTTCATGGCTAACACTTTGGTGATCGCCGCTGTCAATGTAGTCTTGCCATGATCCACGTGACCAATTGTCCCAATATTGCAGTGGGGTTTGGTTCGTTCAAATTTCTCTCGCGCCATTGATGACTCCTTTGTTCATTTGTGGATTGTCGTTTACACAAGCCCCATTATGCACTACCAAACGATAAAACCTGCTGAAGGGTCTCATTTGGTACTTCCTCGTAGTGAGAAAACGTCATGGTGTACAAGGCACGCCCTTGCGTAGCAGAGCGTAAATCAGTCGAATAACCGAACATTTTGGAGAGGAAAACTTCCGATTCAACAACCTTCATCTCATTTTGCTCCTCTACCGATTTGATACGTCCGTTGCGAATGTTGATATCTGCAATCACTTCTCCCAAGAAAGCTTCTGGTAGGATTGTCTCCACACTCATCATCGGCTCCAGCAGGGTTGGGCCAGCCTCTTTGACCAGTTCCCTCACCCCGTTTCTCGCAGCAAGTTGGAATGCCAATTCTGAACTACCGTCTTCTCGCCATTCTGCTTCCAAGATTGNGAATCGTAGATCCACCATCGGATAACCTAGCAACATCCCACTCTGCGCCGCATCCCGAATACCAATTTCAATTGCTGGGGCAAATCCAGATGGAGTATTTTTTGGCAATTTACTAAGTACCTCAATCCCTTGACCTGCCGGCAAACGCTCCAATTGCAGTGTACAGGCAGCAAACTGTTCTTTGCCTGCCAAGGTGCCTTCGAATCCTTGTCTCAGTTGCGCAGTTGCTGCTGCGCTTTCGCGGTAGGAGACCCTTGGTTTACCAGCGTTGCATCCAACCTTGAATTCTCGGGAAAGCCGATCCAGCACAATCTCCAGATGCAACTCTCCCATTCCAGAGATAATGATCTGTCCTGTATCCGGGTCTATCTTCTTGTGGAAAGAAGGATCTTCACGCTCAATGCTGGAAATTGCGTTTTCGAGCTTCGGCTGGTCTGCTTTCGTTTTCGGTTCGACCGCAATGTCGATCACTGGCTGCGGGAACTCTGTACCTTCCAGCAAGATCGGATGANGCTTCTCGCAGATGGTGTCTCCGGTGACTCCCACAGACAGACCGATGACTGCGGCAATGTCCCCAGCCTCCAAACGATCAATCTCTGCTCGCTTGTTGGAATGTAGCTTGACCAGGGTACCGATGCGCTCTGTTTTCCGAGTTCGAGGGTTGAAGACAATATTTCCAGAAGCTAGAACACCCGAATAGACTCTGACGAAGGTCATCTGACCAGCAAATGAGTCACTGGCGATTTTGAAGATTAGGCCACAGAAGGAGGATTCGCTCGTGGTACGGGTTTCTTCTCGTCCGCTATCCGGTTGTTTCCCAACAATTGCCGGCACATCATCAGGGGAGGGAAGGTAAGCAGCTACGGCGTCCAGCAGGGGCTGCACCCCCTTGTTCTTAAATGAACTTCCACACAAGACAGGCAGCAACCGACCTTCGATTGTTGCCTTTCGGATCACCTGACGCAGACGCTGANTGCTGATTTCCTGCTCTTCCAGGAAAGCTTCCAGCAACTCATCATCTAGTTCCGAAACTTTTTCGACCAATTCTTGTCGCTTTTGCTCAACCGCTTCTTCCAGTTCTTCTGGAATTTCTGCTACATCAACTTTTGCACCGAGGCTCTCCTCATCAAAGTAGAGAACCTTCCGATCCAGCAGATCTACAACTCCACGAAACTGATCTTCGCTGCCAATGGGGTATTGTAAAGCTACTGAATTAGCCTTGAGTTTTTTGCGTATATCCTCGACCACCCTGAAATAGTCTGAACCAGTTCGATCCAGTTTATTGACNAAGGCCACACGAGGAATTTTGTACTTGNCTGCTTGCCACCAGACTGTTTCAGACTGGGGCTGGACTCCTGCTACCCCACAATAGAGAGCGATCGCTCCNTCAAGTACTCGCAGTGAGCGTTCGACTTCTACCGTAAAATCAACGTGCCCTGGAGTATCGATAATATTATAGTTGTACTCCTCATCCTCATATTTCCAACCACAACTTGTCGCTGCCGAGGTAATTGTGATTCCTCTTTCCTGCTCCTGCTCCATCCAATCCATCGTGGCAGAGCCGTCGTTGACTTCGCCAATCTTATGAATTCGACCGGTGTAGAAGAGGATTCGCTCTGATGTAGTTGTTTTGCCCGCGTCAATATGTGCGATGATGCCGATATTCCGGCGAAATCGACGGGCTTTGGACATTTATAATGTTCACCAACGGTAATGGGCGAAAGCNTTATTGGCTTCAGCCATTTTATGCGTATCTTCCTTCTTCTTGACGGAGGCTCCCCGGTTGTTGAACGCGTCCAGTAACTCTCCAGCAAGTNTCTCTTCCATAGACTTTCCACTTCGGGCGATCGCATAGTGAATCAGCCAGCGAATCGCCAAGGCTTGGCTNCGCTGAGAGCGGACTTCCACTGGAACTTGGTAGGTAGAGCCGCCAACACGTCGGGACTTGACTTCTAAGTTGGGCTTCACGTTCTCGACTGCTTGATGGAAGATATCAATAGCTCCGGTCTCCTGCTCTTTTTGGGAGATCATGTCCAGAGCTTGATAGAGCACCTTCTCAGCGACACTCTTTTTTCCATCATGCATCAAATTGTTGACAAACTTGCTGACCAAAAAATCTTTGTACTTCGGATCGGGGAGAACAACGCGCTTTGTAGCAGATCTTCTTCTGGACATGTTGGACTACCCTTTCTTCGCACCATACTTGGAACGCCCTTGCTTGCGATTCTTGACACCGACTGTATCAAGAGCACCTCGGACAACATGATAGCGAACCCCCGGAAGATCTTTGACACGACCTCCCCGAATCAGCACTACGGAGTGCTCCTGCAGGTTGTGACCAATCCCTGGAATGTAGCTTGTCACCTCAATTCCATTGGTGAGTCGAACACGAGCCACCTTGCGCAGAGCCGAGTTTGGCTTCTTAGGTGTTGAGGTATAGACCCGCACACAGACTCCTCTTCGTTGAGGGCAGGCCTGCAGGGCTGGGACGTTATTCTTCACGACCCGCTTTTTACGCCCCTTGCGGACAATTTGATTCAGGGTTGGCATGGCTTTGGCTNGGGTGTCGGGTTAGCTACAACGAGAGATTCGCCGAAAAAATGAAAACAATAAAGCTATCATTTCATTTTTTTTAAGTCAATGCTTTTCGCTCGAAGTCCCGCATTTTTTCAACCAGGCGTTCTACTGCGGCCAAAGGTAGGGCATTGTAGAAGGAAGCACGCACACCTCCGACCTCACGATGTCCCTTGAGAGCCAGCAGTCCTACTTCCTCACACTCCTGAAGAAATTGCTGCAGCAGCTCGGTAGTCGGCAGATTGAAGATGACGTTGACAAATGAGCGGTCCGGTGGGTTGACACTTGTCAGGAAGAAGTCGCTCTCATCGAGATAGTCATAAAGCAATTTGGCCTTCTGCCGATTTTGCTGCTCCATGGCAGCAACTCCACCTTGCTCCTGATACCACTCCAAGACATAGCGCATCACGTAGACGGCAAACACATTAATGGTGTTGTTCAGTGAATTTTGCGAATCAATGGCTTGGTACTGCAGTAACTTTGGAGTCTGTGGCAGGTGGTGTCCCAGCAAATCTTCTCGGACTACAACCAGCGTCAGTCCAGCCGGACCCAGATTTTTCTGCAGACTGGCATAGACCAGCCCAAACTGTGAGAAGTCCACTTCCCGGCTGAGGATGTCTGATGTTGCATCGATAACCAATGGGACTTCACCAGCCTGCGGGAAGTGATTCCATTGAGTACCATATAAAGTGTTGTTGGAAGTCAGGTGCAGATAAGCCGAACCCTTCAGCCGCTCCAAATCTTCAGCATGGACTGTGGGAATTCGATTGTAGCNGTCTTCTCGTCCATGCACCCATTCTTCTGCGCTGCCGTAACGCCTGCCTTCCCTAAGAGCCAATTCTCCCCATTTCCCAGTCACAGCATAACTTGCTCGATTGTTGGCAGAGCGACTGAGCAGGTTGAGCGGTACCACCGAAAACTGCATCTGGGCTCCACCAGAGAAAAACAGGAGACGGTAGTTGTCTGGCAGTTGAGTCAGTTGGCGGAAGAGTTGCTGTGTTTCATCCAGGATCGGTAGGAAATCCTTGGAGCGATGGCTGATCTCCAGAATGGAGGCCCCACATTCCCGATAGTTGAGGAGTTCTTTCTGAACCTTCTCCAGCACCAGTAGCGGGAGAACCGCTGGTCCTGGACTAAAATTGTAGGCGCGTTCGGCGAAGNGAGGCATGGAGGGAGCTTTCAATCTCGCGGCAAGAGGGCAGTGACAAAGAGATCTCGGAACAAAGGTTCCCTTTTTTCTAAATATGTTTTGAGGCGCAAAGCTTCCTTCTCTTCACGGTATCCTCCTGCATAAACCCGCATGTGTTCAAAATCTAGTCGTACCTCGACATACTCAAAGGCAATTCTTCTTGCATACTTGGCATTCAGCGCCTTCGTCAGACGGTCTGCCTGATCGACTTCCGGAAAGACTCCCAAGGAAATGCGATACCAGTCATTCGGCTTGAGCACCTGAGCATATCCGTTCAAGCCAGGATCTTCGTTGATTTCTTCAGCTACAGCAGCTGATCGTTCGGAGGAATATAGTGGTTGGGAACGAACTTCTCGGAAAGGCATGCTTTCGACAGCGTTCTCAATTCGTGTCCGGTAACCCTGACGGGACAACAAACGTCGGTGNTCCCCAACACATTCGCTGTCGAGACAATTCGCAACCTGCACATAATATTTAATGGGTAGTGGAGGAACCCGATTGGCATCNACCNNCANCACTTCATCTACCTCCAGCACTTCATCTACCTCAACATCAGGAGCATCCTTTTTACTCGGACTGAGCACTTCAAGAAGGCTAGTTGACTCGGAGAGGGCAGGCTCTTCCTCCGTCAAGCTCATCGTTTCGACTAGTGGTGGTGGCGGTGGCGGTGGCATCAACCACCCGACCACACCCCCAGCAATCACAACGAGCAGACCAAGAATCAAAGCAATGTTGCCCAATAATGATAATTTGCTCGAACCCTTGGTTTTTCCGTTTTCCGAATCGGCTGACATTCTACCCCACTGGTTTGCTAATCTGATCGCAAATTCAAACTGATTCTCTATGCACTGTCTGCGCCTTGTTTTCCTGCAGTAGCCTTGTCTGTCGCTGGATCTGACTCAAGTAAATTACCACGGCAATCCAGATCAGTCCGAAAGAGATCGCCTGGATCTGACTGAAGGGTTCTTCATACAAAAAAATCCCTAGTAGAAAAAAGCAGGTAGGAGCAATGAATTGTAGCAAGCCCAGGGTCGCTAGCGGCAGTCTTCGGGCTCCAGCTGCAAACAGTAACAGTGGCANAGAAGTAATCACCCCAGTGGTTGCCAGCAGTAGACTCAAATCCCAGCTACTCCCAAAATATAGCCCATCAGACTGCGACAGATACCATAATAATATGAAAGACAGTGGCATCAGGATCACCATTTCCATCCAGAGACCCAGCATCCCCTGCACCTGAATCACTTTGCGCATCAGCCCGTAGCCNGCAAAGGTCAGCGCAATGATCAGCCCAAGCCAGGGGAATTGCTCCGCTTGCCGCATCAGGTTGATGAGAGCCAAGGCTGTGAGCCCGATCGCNAGCCATTGCCATGAGCTGAAGCGCTCATGCAGAAAAAGGAAACCAAAGAGGATGTTTAACAACGGAACAATGAAATAGCCCAAGCTGACCTCCAGCATTCGATCCTGCTGGACTGCCACCACATAGCTCAGCCAATTTCCAACAAGCAGAAGAGCACTGAAAATCAAACCAATCAGACGCTGACGCTCTTGTAGAATCGATCTCCAGCCCCCTGCTGGAGGCTGCCAGAGCAAGATGGCCCATGTGAACACGAAGGACCAAACGATGCGGTGAGCGATCACTTCGAGTGCAGTTGTTGGGGCCAGGGTTTTCCAATAAATCGGTAAGAAACCCCAGAGCAGGAAGGCAGAGACAGCACAGATCACCCCACGATCCTGCTCATTCTCTAACAAGTTATTGATCTCATATTATTTTCTATACTTACAAAACTTGCGAAGGGAGCACNTAAAAAGGAAATCATATCGCTGCCTTACTAATCAACACAATCTGAAAGAAATGTAATTTGATAGTAGGAGAACCACGCAGGTCTGGAGGGCTTTGGCAGAACTGAGTTTTGGGCAGATTATGGATAAATGTAGTACTAGTGTTGCTATGATTGAGAGGACATAATGGCATTTGAATGACAAAATGGAGAAGACAGCGGCGATGGCTTACTTCAGGCAACGTGAAGACAGGACAATGGAAGCCATCTAGTATCTAAATCGTGTTAACACGACTCACTCCATCACAACTCACCACTGCGCCAGATCTGGCAATCCTACAAATCAACAGAACCTGCACTGGTCTGCGTACTCAAATCCGCTTACTCAGCTTGCACCTGCTCCCTCTTACCTGCTCAATTCTGTCTCTCAGATCCCTGTAAACGCTAGAAATGCGAAAAAAGTATGACACCAAATTTAGATGAGAGCTACTGGTGGCAATAGAGCTACCTGAGCTAGATAGCACATGTCTAATCCAACTAAGTTGTCTCCACCACCAGTACTGGAGCGGATTACGGGGTAGTTGGTATTGGAACAATTTGGGTANGTAATGTAGGCACGACTTGCTGACGAATGCTGGTTGACAAGGTGGAATTCGTGTTGGCAAACTTAGAGAGGAAATGAAGTTCTCAAAATGGGGTTGGCGCAGTTGCGTCGTTTAGACAAATGAAGTAATCTCCGAAATTTGGAGAACTAACGATGCAATGTCCTCNCTGTGCTCATCCTGACTCTATTCGCTATGGCACGAGTAGGGGTGTCCAGTGCTTTTGTTGCCAAGCCTGCCGACGGATCTTTCAAACAATACGACGAGGCAAAGATCCAGCCCTCAAGCAACAGGCCTGTCAACTCTATCTCGAAGGGATGGGGATGCGAGCTATCGGCAGGGTTCTCGGCATCTATCACAAGACTCTCTCTCGCTGGTTGGTGCAAGCTGCCCAAGCACTCCCAGCAAGGCCACCAGAGACCGAAGCCTGCTCCTTCATCGAAGTCGATGAACTCCGCAGCTTTATCGGCAAAGAAAGTCCAAATGTTGGCTCTGGATAGCGGTGGAC
>NYTS01000029.1 GCA_002683655.1 Deltaproteobacteria bacterium | reverse complement strand
CACGGGGATGTGCTGTAAAGCCTATGCGATGCACCTACGGCGAAAGCAGGAAGAGTTTGGCTGAAGTGATAGTGAACGTTCGGGTATCAAGTTTGGATGCCTTGCAGAAATCAAATTCATCTTCAAAACTTGATGGTCTTGCAATACAGCGAATGAAACCCTTCAAAATTTTTATCAATATTGGTGCTGTGTGGTTCTTCTGCAGCTGCCAAGGAAGTCCCAAGCAAACAGGGCCAAGTGGTGGGGAAATCCATACGCTGGAGTGTACGGGTTTGGGTCGGACGCTAACCTTGGCTTCAGATCAACTAGAACACCATGAATGCTATAAAGAGGCGGGGACAGTATGTCCAGGAGGATACGATATTCTAGACCGAGTCACTGCTTTTACCATCCCGCATGGAGACTCCTTCGTGACGCAAGCAACAAGTCATCTTGTGGTGGAGTGTAAGTGAGTCTGTGCAGACCTCCCGGCTAAAAATTCAGTTCTAAATTGCTTGATGAATCCGCATAGTTCGGTTGAGGAGCCAGTTCAATAATTTTTGATTTCCTGCCAAAGCATTTTCATGGATTTCTTCAAGTCCACAACGCAGTTGATAGCACTGCTGGCGCACAGCAAAGTTGGTTTCGTTCTTTAGTGTTTGCTGAAAGAACTCTGACTGAATTCGCATGCAGTCGAGCCATGGTGACCAGAAAAAACTCCCAGCTACATCAAAAAGTGGATCCCCATAGAGCGCACAGTCCCAGTCCAATACTCCAGTAATCTTTTGACCATCGGTTAATACATTATTAGAACCAAAGTCTCCGTGCACCAGCTTGCGTTCTTCAGGACAATGCTCAGTCAGTTGGAGATAGCTCTGCATCACAGGTTGAAGTGCTGTGGCATCTAGCAAATTACTGGCAAACAGATGGTCCCACTGTTGATCTTTCCTATGTACTGTTGACTGTAAAAAGGATTGCCAGGATGAGAAGGTAGCGTGTCCGTACTCGTCAAAAGGACCAAAGCCTATAGAACTTGGCAGCGGCGCTTGGCTAATTACCCTCCAAACCTGACTAACGTAGGGAGTGAGTTGTTGGAGAGTTGGACTTGCACTGTCTTCAAGTGTGATACCAGAAAGTCGATGGGAAATACTGTAGGCATAGTGGGGTGAGAATGAGCCGATCTCAACAATTTCAGGAATTGGCAACTCTTCAGAATGAAACTGTTGAAAGCACCAGCGATCTTTCTGAAATCCAGACTGATTGGGATTNACTCGCAGGATATATTGCTGGTCCTCCCAAACAAATGTGAGTACTCGAGATTCCATTCCCTCAGCAATGGGAGCCCATTGCAGTTCAGATCCATATTTTTCGGTCAGAAATTGTAAGATTTGCTGGTTGGAAAGTTCGGGTTTCATCTTTTGGTTAGACTTTGTAGATGAGGAATATCTCTAAAGGTTTGAGTACTCTGTTGGTGTACAAGTTTTTGAAGTTGAATGCTATTGCATATCTTAGTGAGCCATCTAAAGTTAGGGTGAATTCTTTGATTTACCTTTGATCTTTAAACTTTTTAAAGGTAGAGAAGGAACAANTTACTGGACAGTCTGTAGTGGCTAGTTTAGNGATTCCAAGTTATTGATCTGCTTGGGATAGTCAGAATTCGCAACAAATTCAATTTTTGAGAGATTCAGGATGAAAGATATGTTCTCTTTAAAGAACAAGGTGGCTGTGGTCACCGGCGGCTCAATGGGAATCGGGGCTATGATTGCCGAGGGATTCCTGAACTTTGGGGCTAGGGTGTACCTGGTGGCCCGCAATGCAGAGCAACTAAAGTCGAAGCAAGCGGAATTTTCCAAGCTAGGGGAGTGTGAGGTCATTTCTGCAGATTTGAAAGACTTGGCTGGGATCAAACAATTTGTGTCCCAGTTTGCCGAGAGAGAATCTCGACTCGATATTCTTGTCAATAACGCTGGCATCTCCGATGGTGGCAAGGCATTGGACGATGTGACTGAATCGGATTGGGATCGGGTCATGGATCTCAACATCAAATCTATCTATTTTTTGATCCAGGCTTTTCTCCCTTATATGCGAGTGGATTGCTCTCCAGAAACTCCGAAAAAAGTAATCAATATTGCTTCGATTGATGGCTGTGGAAAGATCAATCCTTTCTATAATTTTGCCTACGGTGTCAGCAAGGCAGGGTTGATCCAATTGGGTAAACATCTTGGGGACAGCTTGGCTTGGGAAGGCATCTACATCAACACGATTTCTCCGGGAGATTTCCCTACAGACTTAAATCAAATTGCTCGAGACTATACCGAAGAGATGCGCAATTACATACCAGGCAAACGAGTTGGTGAGAAAGGAAATATAGCAGGAGCAGCCATTTTTCTAGCTTCTGATGCAGGCAATTACAGTGTAGGTTCGAATATTGTTGTGGATGGAGGCGAGAGCGTGCGTGGTATCCAACGGGCGTTCTTTGCTGATAAAATGACTACGGTTGATCTAAATAAATAGTGATAAAAATGGTTGGTTACATTCGTTTCCTCTCAGAAGATCACTTCTTGATAATCATTAAATGAGCACTAGAAAAATGACACAATCAAATGAGCAATCGCTTCAAGCCTTGAAAGCACTGGATACCCCGACGGTTTGCAATGCAATTGAGGCCGTGTATCCAAATCGAAGAAATCGGGGCTTCACGATTCGCCCATTTACCTGCTCACGTCCCTCTTTGCCTTCTATCGTGGGGCATGCACGAACTGCTAGATTACGAGCAATGCATCAGCCCACAGATGCTTGGAACCGAGATAGCTACTACAGCTATGTGGCTGAAGGAGGTCCTGTGCCGAGTATTTCTGTGATCCAGGATCTNGACGAGATGCCNGGCTACGGTTCGTTTTGGGGAGAGGTGAATAGTAATNTGCACTANGGCCTTGNTTGCNTGGGAGTCATNACNAATGGTTGTGTTCGAGACATTCCAGATGCCCANGACAAGTTTCANATGCTGGCTGGGATGGTTAATCCATCACATGCNTGGGTGCACCTTGTNGACTGGGGGCAGTCGGTGACNGTCCATGGTATGGATNTCGAGGANGGNGATTTGATTCATGCAGATATGCATGGTGCNGTGGTTGTTCCCCAAGATGGAATTCAGGAAATTGTTGAGATGGCCCAGAAGATTTTTGANAAGGAGNGNATCCTGATCAANGCCAGCCAACAACCAGGNTTTAACATNGAAAAANTNCGNGAAGCCTGGAAAAACATGGCTGAATTCCATTGAGNCNANTGCTTCATCCNACCATNAAAAAATANCTGCCGNTTCTNCTGNTTCTGGCCNTAGTGGACCTGGTTTGTTTAATTTTTCTGTTCGTGATCTGAGTTGTTCCAACTGAAAGATGTAAACACAAAATGAAAAACCACGATCCTGAGCACTTGCGTCAACTTCTGGAGACCAAGGTTTGTCCTAAGGGCGAGTTGTTTGGTGTAGATCTTTCGAAAGCCGATTTGCCCAAGGCCGTCCTGTATTCTTCAGATCTGCGAGAAGCCAAGCTGTCCAAAGCCAATTTAGCAAAAGCCGATTTGCAGGAGGCCAATCTGGTAGGATCGGATCTCCATGGAGCTGACTTGAACGGGGTCAATCTTCACCAAGCCAATTTGGCACAGGTGGACTTATCGGGAGCCTTACTGTTCTTTGCTGATCTGCATGAAGCCAATTTACCAGAAGCCAACTTGAAGAGTGCAGATTTGACGGAAGTCGATTTGTTGCACGCAAACCTCGAAGGAGCAGACCTTTCAGGTGCCAAATTGTCTGGAGCGAAATTACGAGGTGCTAATTTGGTTGGTGCTGACTTGACGAATGCGGATCTAAGCGAAGCAAATTTGAGTGAAGCGAATTTGAGTGAGGTAGACTTGTCAGGCGCAGACATACGAGAAGCAGATCTGAGCAAAGCTATACTGAGCCAAGCCAAGCTAGTTGGAGCAAACTTACATCGAATCCGACTTCAAGGCGCTGACTTGACGGATGCCGATTTGACCGATGCAAACTTGTACGGTATTGACCTACGAGAAGCGATTACAGAGAACACGCTGTTCAAAAAGGCAAAGCTTTGCAATACGATCTTGCCTGATGGCAAGGTGGAATACCGTGATTGTGAGGAAGATACAGAAGCAGAATGAGACCGTTGGCTTCTCTAAATGAGAGAGAGACCCTGCGAGTGATTAACTTTTAGAGAAGCCCTGCATTTGAAAAGCTTAGTCTGCTAGCTTCTCAATAGCTGCGATCTGGGTCTGAACACGCCGGATGCGCTGCATGTCAAATTTAATATCTCGCCGATAGGTGTAGATCCCGTTTTGCTCCTGATCAATATCGGTGAGTTGGGTATAGCAATAGCCGAACATTAGCGGATTCTTTAGCAGGATCGTACAGAGTTTTTCAAAGCGGTCATAAAACTCTTCGATATTTTTCGGTCTCTCACCGTATCCCCAGGAATCACGATGCTCATCTTCTGGGTTCCACCAAATTCCCCCAAACTCGCTGACAAAGTAGGGTTGACCTCGGGAAGGGGTTGACCAACGTTGTTTGAGAGGTCGCCCACGATAATCTCGCAGATGAGGCCCCTCTACCTTCCACTCATTCTGATAGGGGTCTCCCTCGCCAACATGTGAGTGATGTTCTGCAAACTTTTCTGGATCCTGAGTGTAGTCGTGGCAGTCGTAGACATCGGTCTCATGAATCCGATGGGAGTAACCCGATGTGTCCAGTACAGGCCGAGTTGGATCCATGGCCTTGGTCGCCAGGAACATACCTTTTGTGATGTCATCCAGTTGCGACATCTCCTCCATGATAGGTTCCCAAGTTTCGTTGAGAGGACACCAACCTACAATACTTGGATGTGAATAATCCCGCTCGATAGCTTCAAGCCACTCTGTGATGTAGGAAGCAGAAAAGCTTTGATGGTGAGGAAAGCGTCCAAGATTGGCTGCACCCCAGTCTCCAAATTCTCCCCAGACCAGGTAACCCATGCGATCGGCATGGTACAGGAAACGTTCTTCGAACACTTTCTGGTGAAGCCGCGCTCCATTGAAACCAGCCTCTAAACTGAGCCGAATATCTTCAACTAGATCCTCATCACGAGGAGCCGTCATCAATCCGTCTGGGTAGTAACCTTGGTCGAGTACAAGCCGCTGGAAGATCGTTTTACCGTTGAGTTTAAACTTCTTGCCATCCAACGATACCGTTCGAAAGCCGAAGTAACTTTGGTAAAAATCTACGACTTCATTGCTAGTATTCCGCAACTCTACATTCACTTCATAGAGGAAAGGATCCTCTATAGTCCAACGTCGCACTGTGGGTAAAGGGATATCTGCTTGAAGAGTGAAATCAGCATTTGTTTTTAAGGTCTTGGAGGCAACCTCTTTCCCATCGGCAAGGATTTGGAAACGAACCTGATGTCCCTCGGTCGGAATGCTCAAAGGCTGTACAACCTGCAAGGATTCTGTGGATCCAACAGGAGTCAGACGAGGGCGTTGTAGGTGAATCTGTGGAACTGGCTCCATCCAGACAGTTTGCCAGATGCCAGTAGTTCTTCCGTATAAAGCACCATGGCCAGCAAAGCCTCTTGTTTGCTTCCCTCGAGGCTGTGGGCGATCATCATAATCTCGGGCCCGTAAAACGATTTCAATCTCTCGATCAGCAGTCAAATTGCCCAGATCCACTTTGCATGAAAAAGGTGTGAATCCCCCACGATGTCGAGCCACTTCCTCACCATTGACCCAAACAGTAGACTCATAATCCACAGCCTGAAAGTGAACCAGGACTTGGTCTGTCTTCCATTCTGTTGGAACCTTGACACGCTTCCGATACCAGACACAGATCAAGTGATCTTGATTCTCAATCCCGGACAGTTTGGATTCAGGGCAAAAGGGGACCTGAATTGTTTGGGCCAATGATCTGGTCAGCAGTCCACGTTGGAGTCCGCTGTCGCCTTGATCCACTCCAAATTCCCAAGGACCATTCAGGCAGAGCCAGTCCTTGCGCTGCATTTGTGGGCGTGGATACTCGTTGCGGAGAATGTTGCTCATGTCTAACCTTGGTAGCGATAGCGAAGGACGTTGAAAGACAAAAGTGGGAGTGAAACAGTTGATTGGGTTTGATTTACCTTGGGTGGTTCCAGCAACTGGGGAACCACACGATCAGGTTGCTGTGCGGTATTTGTCAGGTAGCGATCTGGGCCTGTTAAACAGATATGTTCCAATCCACTGAGCTCAGAGAAATTTTCCAGTGAGATTTCCGCATGCAGTGCCTGGTCTGGGTGCTTGTTAACACAGAAGACGGAGATTTCCTGCAGCTCTTCATTGAGAACCACCGAAGTGTCCAGATAGGAGGCCTGATCACGAATCGTACAATCATATGTTGGTGAAGCAACCTGAGCTTGAAGCGCAGTGCCCCGACCATATTTGGAAGCCAAGTAATATGGATAGAAGATAGTTTGTTTCCAGACAGCGCCGCCCTTTTCAGTAGAAATAGGAGCAATGACATTGACGAGCTGGGCCATGCAAGCAATTTTGACAATGTCTGCATTACGGATAAAGGAGTTGATCACCGTGCCCACAAGTAGGGCATCCTCCAGATTATAGGGGTCTTCAAACAGGTGTGGAGCTTCAGGCCAGTTCCAGGCCTTTAGGAGTTCGTGGTCCCTCTTGTTAGTGTGATACCATGGGTTCCATTCGTCAAAGCAGATGTAGACATCATTCTTTGCTCGTTTCTTGGCCTTGATGTACCGGATGACGCTGCGGACGGTGCTGATGTATTCATCCAGTTCATAGTGGCTAGCAAGATAACTTAGAGTGTCCTTGGGATAGTTATTCCAGTACTTGTGCAGCGAGATGTAGTCAACGGATTCATAGCTTTGATCAAGCACCTCTGCTTCCCATTCAGGATAGGTCGCCATCTTGTCATTGGAACTGCCACAGACGATGAGTTCCAAGTCTTCATCAAATTTCAGATAGGTCTTGGCAGTCTCGTTTGCCAAACGGCCATATTCGTAGGCTGTTTTGTGCCCTACCTGCCAGGGACCATCCATCTCGTTGCCCAAACACCACATCCGAATATTGAATGGTTCTGGATAGCCGTGTTGTTTACGCAAGTCTCCCCAAGCAGCGCCAGAATTGTCATTGCAGTATTCCAGTAGATTGCGAGCGTCTTCAATTCCTCTTGATCCAAGGTTGATCGCCATCATGTAGGCGGTGTTGGCCTGTTGACACCAGTCATGAAATTCAGCGATGCCAAACTGGTTGGTCTCGATTGTTCTCCAAGCTAGATCCAGGCGCTTGGGTCTCAATTCACGGGGACCAACGCTGTCTTCCCATTTGAAGGCAGAAACGTAGTTCCCTCCAGGATAGCGAATGACAGGAACCTGTAGGTCTCGAATAATGTCCAGAACATCTGTTCGAAAACCTTGCTCATTGCTGGAAGGGTGACCTGGTTCATAAATTCCTTCGTAAATCGCCCGGCCGAGGTGCTCCAGAAATGAGCCGTAAATGCGATCATCGATTGGAGCAATCTGGAATTTTGCATTCGTGGTGATGGATGCTTTCATAGTTGGTAATCACTCTGGGAAATGAGGAACACAGTCAAAGCCTGAAAAGAAGAGGGCGTATTTGCACGAGAAATTAATCTGACAACAGATAAATTAGTCGATTGTACTTCGATCAAACTTTATCAAGAGATTGGGGGCCATAAAATTTGTTCTGGCAGAGCCATTGCCTCAGGCTGCGTGATTCTCAAGAGAACTTATCCCTTGATTCCAGAGGTCATCATCAAGGCGTTGGTCACTTTCTTTTGGAAGACCAAGTAGGCTGCAGCGACGGGGAAACCTGCCAGAACAGCTAGAGCCATTTCTCTTGCGTAGCGGACTCCAAAAGCGTCTTGTACGCTGGAGATCGCAATTGTCACAGTAAATTTTTCTTCCTGGGTAGTCATGATGAAAGGCCACCAGAATTGATTCCATGCTCCGATGTAGGTCACAATCGCCAGAGCAGCAGTGATTCCAAAACTCATTGGGAAATATAGGTTCAGCAGCAGATTGTGTTCTTTCGCACCATCAAGAATAGCAGCCTCTCGTAATTCTCTGGGAACTGCGTCAAAGAATTGTTTAAAGACTACCACACAAACTGGTGAGATGATTTGTGGCAAGATGATGCCAGCCCAGGTGTTGATTAGGTTGAAATCTGCGATGAGAACGAACAAGGCAATGACCAGAGCAGTCGTAGGCACCATGATACTGGCGAGTACCATCCACCAGAGGACGCGCTTTCCTGGGAAATTTAATTGAGATAGTGCATAGCCGCACATCATGCTGATGAGGATCACCAACAACGTAATCAGGATGGAAGTGCCTAGAGAATTGATGTACCAAGTGAGGATATTGCTTTCCTTGAAGACTCGCACATATTCAATGAGAGTCATGCTAGTTGGAACAATTTCTGTGTTTTTTGATGTGACGTCTACTTCGTGTTTGATAGAGGTGGCGATAGCCCAATAAACTGGAAATATCCAAGTGATCGCAAAGATTGCAGTAAGCAGGGAAAGAAGAATATTTGGGATGCGCTGACTCATATAAACCTCTTAGTCTTCCTGCTTTTTAAGGACCTGATACTGAAGTATCGAAGTCATCAGGATGATACCAAAAAGTACGAGAGAGATTGCAGCTGCGTACCCACCATCGTTGTTTTGGAAGGCCTTGTTGTAAACCAATTGGAGAACGACCAGGGTCGAATTGAAGGGCCCTCCTCCTGTAAGTAGATACATTTGATCGAAGATCTTCATCTGAAAGATCAACTGTAGAGTCAGTACCAAGGCAGTAACGGGCCAGATCAGTGGCCAGGTGATGTAACGAAACTGTTTGATACGGGAGGCTCCTTCCATCTCGGAAGCCTCGTAGATTTCTGGATTGATATTGCGGAGTCCTGCGATGAACAGAACAATGTTGAAGCCGATCGTCCACCAGATTGTGATGAAGGCGACCATGGGCATAGCCCAGTATCTGGAAGTGAAAAAGTTGATTCTTTTTGTGTCAAAAGCATCGAGGATTTCTTGAATAATTCCAAATTGTTTAGACAACAACCACGTCCACATTTCAGTGACAACAGTGACGGGTAAGATGTGTGGAATGAAGAAACATGCGAGAATGACTGCCTGAAAAATTGGCCGATGACGAATTACCATCATCGCAAACATCAATCCCAGTAGTGTGTTAGGAACAATTGTCCAGAGTACAAAAACACCTGTGTTACTCAGCGCCTTCCAAAACAGTTTGTCGTTGACCAGCTTGCTGTAGTTTTCTAGGCCAATCCACTCACCTGTGCCGACGAGAGTGGCTTTTTGGAAACTTAGAGTGATCTGGTAGATGGTTGGATAGATTAGGAATAGAGTGTAGGCCAAGATGAATGGTGCAATGAGCACCAAAGCGTACACAATTTCTTCTCGTTTATATTTCATAATGAATTCTGGAAACGGTGCCCGAAGGCACCGTAAGATTGAATGTTATTCGATCTGTGGTTCCAGAGTCTCCTTCATCATTTCAATGGCCTCTTCGGGCTCCAACTGACCATTGACCGAAGGCAAGATGAAATTTTGTATAGCATCATAAACAGGCGAGGCTACCCCAGCGATCTTCGACTTGGGATCGAATGCCGCGTTTTCTGCCAAGACGGCATAAGTCGCATTAGGTTCCATCTTCTTACACTCAGCACTGTCTAAAATTGGCTTGTAGCCAGGGATATGACCAGCCGTTGCCCAGAATAGACTGTTCTGATTCATCCAAGAGATTACCTTTAGGACAGCTTGGAGTTTCTCCTGGGAGATTGGCTTTCGGTCACTATGAGGGACCGCAAAAGCATGAGAATCTGCCCAGGTTGCGGGCTTATCGTACATAACTGGAATTCATACAGCACCCCACTCAAAGTCAAGCTTGTCGTTCTTGGCAAGATCCGTAAAGGTTGGAACTTCCCAAACTCCGTTAAAGTGCATGGCAGCTTTGCCGGAAGTGAAGAGTGCAATCGCATCAGGGTAGGCAGTCTCACTAGAAATCAATTCTTCACCAACTCATGATGTAATCTGCGCAGTTACGTTGGCGCAGTTGTCTGCTGGACAGACAGATTTACCAGATATGAACTGGGCTCCGTTGATCTGATTTAACATGGAGTACCACAGTCTCCAAACTGTACCACCATCAGCAGTCGCTAAACTGGCTCCATATTCTGCCCCATTGTCCTTCAGCTTTCTCAACCCAGTTGTGAAATTCGCTACTCCATCCAAATTTGGGAGGCCGTTGCTATTAAGGAGTCCGGCTTTGCCTAGTAAATCCTTATTGTAGCAGCCAAATAAAGCCAGCTCCCTGCATGTGTTCGGCAACTTGGAGAGCCCCTGGCAGATCGTAGCCACACTCTGCATCAAACATGAATCCGAATTGCTGCTCCTGGAACTCCTGAGCGATTGTTTTGATCAGTTTTATGTCTGGATCAGGAACACACTCATTATGAAACTTGAAAGTAGTAAGGCCTAGCTGAGCAAGTTGACGGATGAACTCCACGTTTGCAGTTGGATTTTCAAGAATAGGAATACTCGCATAGGCTTGTAGAACGTCACGTTTTCCACCAAGTAGGCTTGATAAAGGCAGATCATTTTGCTTTGCTCGCAGATCCCACATCGCAATATCCAGGGTCGCAATTGCACTGTTGTGGATATACGGACGACGCTCTGCCATCCACAGCCAGTTTTCTTCAACCCGAAGTCCATCTTTTCCAAGCAAACCCCTGAGCAATGGTTTCATGCTATACGCGATGCTCAGATCAATATCTCGTTCGCTACAACTGCTGACCGCACCGATCCCGGTTTGTCCATCTTTTGTTTCGAGACGAACGAGCGTGTCTGTGTTGGTCATCTCTGGCATCCAGGCAGACCAAGAATATTCTTTGGAGCCATATTGGATTGCATAGACTCGAATACGCTCAATCAAAGAAGTAGAAAATTCCAGTTGCTTCTGAAGTGTCTCTGTCACTTGTACCTACAAAAATAGTTGAAAAGTGATGGTAGTGTTCCACTCTCTAAAGGTTTGCCTGAAAGAAAACTAGTGTTTTCTCCCCCGACTCTCCTCTGCGTTTAGCAAGAATTCTAGTAAATAGGTGGGTAGATCCAAAACATGATCCAACCCCCCTAGAGGAGAGCTGCCATGAGAAATCCAATTATCAGAAATACCGCGCTGTTCCTAATGACTGGTGCGATGGAAGATCATCAGCGAAAGTTAGCCAAGAAAGTAGAAATCAAAAGGCTAGAGGAAGAAAAGGCAAAGAATGAGGAGAGCTACGGGTGGCAGTTGAGTGGGTCCACTTTCACCAGAGAGCCAGATCTAGTGAGCCAGATCCTAAAAGAATTTTCAGTTGGTGTGAAACCAGCCCACTGATTCAAAGTAGAAATGCCAACACCAGTGGATGGTTTTCTTCGCTGGCGCTAATGATGGAGCGTTAAACTTTTAAAAATAAATGATCTCTTGAAAACCAAGTTGGTAATCAATCCTTTCCACGATCCGGTCTGACTCATCTAAGTTCCTATCTTAATTTCTACAGACCGAATCCCAAGGGAAATCCTGCAATTTTAAGAACTTGCGAACACCCCACCCCGCATTGAGGATTCGATTTTCATGGACATTTCCGTCGCAGCTTGCGCCCGGATCTCAGCAATACGCTGTTGTGCTGCCGTTGCGGTCTCTTCGCTATCGTAGGTAGTGATTACTGCAAAGCTCAATTCTCCCGTCTGCACCATCTTGACAGAAGATGCTCCCATGGACATCACCAGGGGGACATACTTCTCACCCGCTAAAGTTTCCGTTCCATCGCTCTATTCCATTACATTTCGAAGTGAAATTGTAACGTAGGATATAATGCCTTCCTTCTCCGTATAAGTGTTCTCAGAATGAACCATCAGGATCAACATTCAGATAGCCTTGATTCATTTTCTAGATCAGGGGTCCACCCCCTTCCAGAGAACTCCTCTTGCTGATCATGAGACCTTTACAAGCTGACTATCAAGAAGACTTCTTCCTACCATTGAGTCAATAGAAATTAAGTTTCTTCGGCAAATGAGCTGTTACTTTTTGGTAAAGCCGCACTTTGGAAAAAGTCTTAGCGGATGCTTTTTCATAAAGCCAGAAGGATCCTCAGAAAATACATACCGGATGCTTTAAAATTTTTTGCTAGATTTGACACTCATCAATTAAATCCATTCTTCCAGCCCATATAATGATCTCAAAGCAAGACTCCAGAGCTTGCATTTCCTGCAACTGAATCCAAGGAGGTCCAAATGACGATCTTCAACCAGTTGAGTAAATTGATGGTTGTGATGGGAATTCTGTTTGTCTTGGGAGCTGGTTTTGCGCTTTACAAGATTCAGGATGGGTATGATTCGCTACAAGCCTTCAGTGCTGCTCAAAATGTTGTCTTGAAGTACAACGAGCAGGGAAAATTGCTGGATCGTGGAAAGCCTGAAGTAGCCCAGAAGATCTTGCGTCTTTTTACTGAGGACTGGGGCTATCCGGTAGTCGAATCAGAACTGGATCCGAATGATCTCCTTGTGAATACTGCCTCCGAGTACATGTAACAGATGGCAGTGATTGGCTACCACGTGCTACATGGCAACCACGAAGGTGTCCTGACAGAAAATCAAGAGTACAAGGGTAAAGTCTATCCGGCAGAATCTTATGAGGTTCCTGTGAATGGGCGTTACTGGACTGGTTTTGATCGGATGCATCCGCTGGATGGGAAGGTTCGTGAAATGGCATGGAGTGGAGTGGCTCACGGCCTGATTGCTGAACTTGGAGTCGGCACTGTCACCGCTTCTACTCTTTAATTAGGGTTGGCTGTAGCAGTCTTGATGGCTGGCTTGGGTGGTTATTGATTTTGTTGAGATCCGGACTGCAATGGGCTAACTGCTCTGTGGAATTAGCTCCAAAAGCCCGTGCATCTAAACCAAGAGTGCTCAAAGCAGATGGAAGTTCTGCCTTGGCTGTCTGAAAGCTAGCAGATTCAAACTATCTTCAGAAAGGTACTTTAGATGTTTTGATTAGAACAGAATTTACAGAAAGGAGAAGTAGGAGAAGATTAGATCAGAGAGCAACCTCGATTTACTTTAGCTCGCCATAGAAAATTCAACCATGCGTCGGCTGCGTCGGCGCTCTTGTGGAGTAGGGTTGTAAATCATCTCCCCGAAGCGATTGATGATAGCAACACGCTCTTGGACAGCGATACTTCTTGCTTGTCGGAGGACGCTGTCAAAGTCCAACCCCTCCTGGTTTTCAGTATAATGGATGATATCCGCCAACAACGCGGCAGGAGATTGTCCAATATACTGATTTTCTAGGAGATCCTCGATTTTGTTGACACTGTTGAGTAGACTGCTCATGTTCCCTCTTTAAAATTTGTCAGATTAATAAAATTTTGTTTATGAAATTTGCCTTCCAGCTCAGATCATCTCCGGTCGGTATTTGTTCCAGGCAAACTCCCAGAAATCGACACTACAACTCAGTTGTGGGGGGATACTTGGATTACGCCCTTCTACTCCCCTACTAGTAACTGTACCATCCCCAAGCCGATATCCCTGTAAGCGCGCATCGACCTCTAGCTTGAAGAAAGCCTCTTTGTCCGTGCGTTTAAGCTGGCTGACGACTTTCTTTTCAGTGACCGCACAAGGGTTGACCTGAAAACCTTTGCTTGGGACCACATAGCCAATGACTGCTAGGCCCAGTAAGAAGACAGTGAGTGCTGTTTTCATTTGATTTTCTCGTTATGAGTTAGTGATTCAATTCTCTTTGAGGAGAATGTTTTTGAAGCAGTTTGGAAGCCGTTCCGTTATCTAGTGACCTAAAAGTTACAAAAAATGATATGACCTGTCAACATAAAATTAATATTTTTATGAAACATAAACATACACTACTGTTATTATTTGTATTAATTTTAAAAAAAAATTAATATTTAATAAAAATATATTTTTTTAATAAATAAATAATATTTGGATTGATCTGAGATTTCTCTCCAACAGCCATTTCTTTTCTTGCCGTACAACAAGTCCAACCTTAGGATTCTTGATCAAAAATCAGAGTGAGTGATGCCCACACTCTGAAGTGACGATTTACCTTCTCTGAGTACGGTATGACCTCCATTGATGGTTTTGAGATTTTAGTATCCTCACCAGTGTTCTTTTGGGTGATGGCTGGACTAGCAGTGTTGGCGGTGACTATCTCCAAGTCTGGTTTTGGGGGAGCTTTGGGGTCCCTGAGTTTACCGTTGCTCCTCTTTATCTTACCTCCCAAGATTGCTCTGGGCGTGCTGCTACCTTTGTTTTTGATTACAGATGTATGGGTAGTGTACATTTGGCGCCGCATGTTGGATCGTCGAATTCTGATGATCATGTGTGGCTTTGGCCTTCTCGGACAGTTGCTTGGTTGGCTACTTTTTGATTGCCTGAGCGATCGCCTGCTCACATCGCTGATTGGACTGATTGCCATTATCACGGCTATGAACTATGGCTGGCGTCGCGTACGACCAGGTAAGCGCACTTCGGCCGAGATTGCTGTACTGGTAGCAAAGAGAATCTGGCAAAGAGGGTTTGTTTGGTGTGGCCTGTCGGGGGTCTCTAGTTTTGTATCGCTTTCCGGTGGGATTCCTGCCCAGATCTTTCTGTTACCTCATGGACTAGTTCGGCAAGCATTTGTTGGTACGTTGAGCGTCTATTTTTTTGTAATCAATATCGCCAAGATCCCTTTTTACGTGGAAATTGGTATCTTCACAGGAGAGACGATTCAGATCTCTCTGTGGCTGGTGCTAGTGATTCCGGTGGGTGTGTTGATTGGCAGGTGGCTAAATCAGAACATGAGTGACCAGATATTTTACGATATCAGTCATCTCGTTCTATTGGGGATGGGTGGTAGGTTGCTCTTCAGTGCATTGTAATTGGTAGCATCCTTCAGGGACGACGTTTGAAACCTTCATCTTCCCAGGTAAGGAAGCGAGTTCCAATCACTTCTGCAGTATCATTCACGACAACGAAGGCATCGGGATCTGTTTCGAAGAGATGTTGCTTGAGACGCCCAAGTTCTAATAAATTGATTACAGTGTAAACAACTCGTTTCGAAGTTTGAGAATGAGATCCTTCAGCAAGGAAGTAGGTGGCTCCTCGGTCAATTTTCCGAATGGCTTGGTGCACAACCTCTTCAGGATGTTCTGTGATGATGAAGACAGACTTGCGCTGCGAAAAGCCCGTCAGTACGCGCTGCATAACCCAGGAAAATACAAACATATAAATTCCGGTATAGAGCGCAATGTCCAAATTATAGAGCACCGCATTGGTGCTCAGAACGGTCAGGTTAATCACATTGAAGGTAGTACCAATTGGGATGGCAAAACGTTTTTTCAGAACTGTGCCGAGAATATCCATTCCTCCAATGGACCCACCAAGTCGCAAATAGAGTCCGGCTCCGATTCCACTGAGAACACCCGCCAAGATTGCGGCTGTCAAGGGATCCTTCGCCTCAATGGGCACATGAATCCACTCTAGTGCCAGAGAATAGATCAGCATTCCGCAGAGACTCAGCATAATATAGCGCAGGGAAAACTCTCTAAAGCCAACAATGAAGATTGGAATGTTGATCAAGGCATATAGAATTCCCAAAGATATCTGGTCAGTGAGCGAATAAATCAGCAGGGCCAAACCAGTTGCACCTCCAGCGAAATAATTCTGAGGGATGAGAATTGCGTTTACCACAGCGCCGAAGATGGCACACCCAATCCCCATCATCAGCAAGGTGTACCAGAAGCGCCAGGAGCGTAGATCGTTAAGCAACTCTTGAATCTGTTCCTTCATTTTTGTTTATAGGCAAAGCGTCGTTTTGCAGAAATGATGTTTCCTATTCTGAGCTCTATAAATTAGCATTATGAATGGATGTGACAAGGTGAGGACAGTTGAACTCAGTGGGTTAAATCTTTCATTTGTATAGCCAATGCAATTCTATGAGCGCATCAAATTATTTTTGTGGAGAAAACGATGATTGCCAAAAATTCATCTTACCTGCTGGGTATACTGCTCTGGTTATTCTGTGGAGGATTTATTCAGTCAGCGTGGGCCTATAACACTGAGGACTTGAGACGCCTAAAGGCAACGGGTAGCTGCCCACGGTGTGACCTCAGTGCAGCAGCTTTAGAAGAGTTGCAACTGTTTCGCTCGAATCTTTCCGGAGCGAATCTTTCCGGAGCGAATCTTTCCAGAACCAATCTCATTGCAGCAGATCTGAGTCGGGCGGACTTGTCTGGGGCAATTTTATCTGGAGCGAACCTTTCTGGGGCAGACTTGTCTTCAGCGAATCTAAGTACGGCTGAACTGTTGGCAACCGAACTGACACTTGTTGATTTCTCAGGAGCAAAGTTAGAACGTGCTAGCCTGGAGAAAGCTAATCTACTCAAGGCGAAACTTCCCAATGCTGATCTCAGTTGGGTTAGTTTGCGGGGAGCCAATCTGACGCTAGCGGATTTTTATAAGTCAGATCTTTGGGAAGCTGATCTGTGGGGTGCGACTCTATGGGGTGCCACGTTCTGGAATGCTGATCTGCGAACTGCCAAACTCCGCGGTTCTAACTTGGATGGAGCCAACTTTGAGGGTGCTAAGCTGAGTATCGACCTTGCGGAAGGAACGATTCTCTGTGATACGATTTTACCGGATGGTCACATTATCCGGAGTGGATGCTAGTTTGTTTTCTGGATGTGAAATTACCAGTCGAAGTCATCAGTACTTTTAGCTTTTTTCTCACGAACCTGATTGGCGATTGGAGATAACGAAAGGACGTATTCAGCGATAGCTTCCAGATCTTCATCAGGTAGCTTTTGGTAGTGCTCAATTGCCATTCCCATCAAATCTCCCAGAAAATCTCCATTAGGTACCATTCCCGTCTGCAGGGCATACACCAGATCATCATGGCTCCAACCTCCAATTCCAGTCTCTTTGTCAGGCGTAATGTTTGGGGTCAATTTTCCTTCAGGGCCCTCTTTGGCACCGGCATAAGCTAGATCAGATCGAAGAACTCCCAATTGATTCCGCGGCGTATGGCATTCTGCACAGTGTGCGACAGCTTCTGTCAGATAACGACCACGGTTCCATGATCCAGAGCGGCTTGGATCGGATTTGATAGGCTCTGGATCATGGAAGAGAATATTCCAGAACCAAGCATTCAGACGTAGATTGAAGGGGAACTTCAGTTCGTGGGGCTGATTGTTTTGCTGGATGGGAGGAAGGCTGAAGAGATAGTCTTTGAGATGCAATAGATCCTCTGCACTCATCTTGGAGAATGCGGGATAGGGAAAGCTCGGAAAGTAATGCTGCCCCTCTGGCCCTATCCCCTCTCGCATAGCACGAACGAAGTCTTCATCACTCCAAGAGCCAATTCCCGTGGTTGGATCTGGAGTGATGTTGTTGGCATAGAAGACCCCATAAGGTGTAGGAAGTGGCCGTCCCCCGGCTAGAAGTGATCCTTTATTCTCCACATCAGTGTGGCAGCCACAACCACCAGCCGCATGAAAAATCTGCTCTCCAGCAATCGGGTTAGGAGTGCGAGCCTGGGCACTGGTGAAAATCAGTAGACAAACCAGGCAACTCAGACCAAATAGCCCATACTTCAATTGGAGGCACGGTAGTTGTCATGGCAGTTTTTGCACGCTCCTCCAACAGCCCCAACAGCTCTGCCAATGGCTTTCATATCACCGGATTGAGAAACAGTCACCAGTTCTCCACTAGCATCTACTAGGCGCTGGGAGGCCTTTCCAAAGCCCTTTTGATCTGTCCAAATGCTCTCCAAGGCCCCAGTATCACCAAAGTCAGATCCTTCTGGAAACATTGAGGGGACGATCTTCGCTGCATTCTGGATTGCGACTGCGTGATCTGTAATGTGTCCTTTGTAGTCTCCAAGTCCAGCTCGGACAATTCTTGAGATTGCTCCGATGTGCCCTCACATTGAGGTATAGACTGCTTTCCGATATTTAATGACATCGTCTGTGTTATCTGCCCAGGAAACAGAGGGGATGAAGAGCCCTCCAAGTATAATTGCAATCAATAGGTTCTTAGGTTGAAGCATGAGAGCTGACTCGATTGGGGTTGGTGCGAATAAATATTTTTCATCGGGGATACAGATTTCTGCTGAGACTCCGATTTCAGCATAATATTGCTTCAATACAGGTTGAGCAGAGATTCTTTGGCCAATTATGGTGATCTTTACTGACAATAAATCAAGGACTCTATGTACAGTTCTTTTCAGTCTTGAGAAAATCATGGTGATTTGCTTTCTGAATTGGCAACATCTTCCCACGATTTTTATTTACTTAATTGATTTACAAAATCATTTATTTTAGCTTCAGATTATTTGAAAAATATTAACGATTTAATTAGCTGTAAAAAGGGAATAAGTTGACAGTAGTTGTGAATGTCGAAGACCTGAGAAAGCGTGCAAAGCGCCGATTACCCAAAATATTTTTTGATTATATTGATGGATCTGCATTTTCAGGCACTACGACACTACGTAACCAGGAGGACTTCAGCAATTGGTGCTTAATTCAGAAAGTTTTAGCATTGAAGGGTATGCCAGACCTGAGTTGTGAATTTCTTGGAGCTAGGCACACGCTTCCTTTTATGCTTGGACCGGTTGGCTTCCTTGGGCTTTACCGCGGTCGGGGAGAAATTCTTTGCGCAGAAGCTGCCAGGAAAAAAGGTATTCCTTTGTGTCTTTCAACCTTTTCGATCGCCAGTTTAGCGACTCTGCAGAGAGAAGTTGGAGGCACACTTCAGTTCCAACTTTATATGGACTGCCAGCGTTCTTTTGTCGAGAAGTTGGTGGAGTCAGCTGAAGACGCGGAAGTTGAGACTCTCTTCTACACTGCTGACACTGCAGTAACATCTATACGCGAAAGAGATGTCCGTAATGGATTCCGAGCGGTCAAGCGCCTTAACCCAACACTTCTTTTTTCAATGATGCAGCGTCCACTTTGGTGCTGGGATATGTGGCAATCAGGAATTCCAAGTGTAGAGGCGTTGGCTAAATACCCTGAATTTGGTACGGGTATTTTAGAGCAGGCATCTAATCTTTCTGGTCGTCTGGATTCTTCAATCATCTGGGAAGATATGAAGTGGCTTCGTAAGCTTTGGAAAAAACGACTAGTTATAAAAGGTATACTTAATTCAGATGACGCTCTTAAAGCAATAGATCACGGGGCGGATGCAATTGTTGTATCAAATCATGGCGGCCGACAACTGGATTTTGCGAATTCGACGATCTCCATCTTGCCAGAAGTTCGTAAGGCCGTTGGCAAAGATTATTGTGTGATGATTGATGGTGGGTTTCGTCGTGGATCGGAGGTCGTAACAGCCCTGGCTTTGGGGGCTAGTGGAGTGCTATTGGGCCGAGCTTATGCGTTTGGACTAGCTGCAGATGGGAAGCTAGGAGTTGAGAAAGCAATTGAGATATTTGCCAAAGAAATCTCAATCACAATGAAGTTGATGGGTGTGCCTAGTGTTGATGAGCTAAAGGAGTTTGGGGATCACTACATTCGTCAAAGATAAAAAGACATGGTCAGAAAATTATGATCAAAACAGTAATTTTTGTGAATATCCTGAGAGAAAGTGGATTCATGAAACTTTTGAACCAATCTCTTCAAGAGGCCTCAACCTGAGCGAGGTCCACTAGAAATTTTTCATTTTCCGCTGGTGTGCCAATCGACACGCGGAGAAAAGTGTCATAACCCGGCTGTGGCCAAGGTTTGACGATAGTGCCCAGTTTTAGGAGTTCTTCCGCAAATTTCGCTGAAGAACGGTTGGCATTGATGAATAGGAAATTCCCAAGAGATTCTCCAACTTGGTAGCCGCGAGATCGAAGTTCTTTGGCGAGATGCTCGCGTTGTAGGATTGTTTGCTGAACACTGTGGAGCATGTAGTCTTCGTGATCTAAGGCAACTTTGGCAGCAATCTGGGCTAAAGAATTGATGTTAAAAGGAGTGCGCGTTCGATCTAGTGCTTGACGAAGTTCGGTTGAACTGCACACGCCAAAGCCAATACGGAGTCCTGCAAGGCCCCAGCTCTTAGAAAACGTTCTAAGTAATATCCAATGTCCTTTAATTCGTTCTGTAAGCTCGAGACCACTGGTATAGTCTCCATGAACCGCGTATTCGTGGTAAGCTTCATCAAGTACCAGTAGCGTCTCGGGATGCATGGCTTCAAATAGCTTTCTCAGTTGTTCGGGGTTCAGCCAACTTCCACTAGGATTCATCGGATTGGAAAAAATGAGTAATTTGGCCGGTTGTGCAGCCCTCTCAACAAGTTTGGCTAGATCAATCTGAAGATTGTCGTTTATCACCAGTCTTTCAACAGAACCTCCCATTAACTTGGTGTAATCTTCGTGCAGTGGGAAAGAGGGAAAGAGAGTAATCACTCGATCACCCGAATTGATAGTACTTCGACAAATAATTGAAATTAATTCTTCAGAACCGTTGCCAAAAATTATCTGTTTTTCTGGGACATCTAAACGCTGAGCAATTGCCTTTCGCAGTGGAAGAGCCTCACTGTTGGGATACAAATACAGTTCTGAATTAGCTTGGGAGAGACACTCTAAAACCTGTGGTGCTGGGCCAGACGGGTTCTCATTTGAGGATAGCTTTGCAACTGCCGTTATTCCATAACGTGATCTCACCTCGTTTAACCCAAGTCCTGTGTTGTAGGGTGGTATCTCCATAAGTTCGGGGCGCAAGATCTTTTCGAGTGGTGCCATTGAAATGTAATTTTGTTAAGAGATTTTATTGTTAAGGATATGCTTATCCGTTTGATTACTTTTCTGCAAGGAGACTTTTAAGTGAAAGGTTTCACCATTGACCTGTCAGGAAAAAATGCAATTGTTACCGGAGCTAGTCGAGGACTCGGCCAGGCAATCGCAATTGGCTTAGCAGAGGCGGGTGCAACGGTAGTGATAACTTCTCGCTCCTTGAAAGCACTTGAGGAAACACAATCTCAGATCACTGATTTGGGGGGTGATTTTCAACAAATAGATTTAGATGTTCGTGATGTTCCTGCAATGAAGAATAGACTTCAGACAGTTGCTCAGCAGGTTGGAGAAATAGATATCCTCGTCAATAATGCTGGCTACGAACAAGTATGCCCTTCCTATGAACTGACTGAGGAAACGTGGGATATTATCATGGAAACCAATCTCAAGGGGGCCTTTTTTGCTGCCCAAACTGTTGCACATAGCATGGTACGTTCCGGTAGAGGTGGTGCCATTATCAATGTCTGTTCTTTAACATCATATATCGGTGTGCCAACGGCCGTGCCTTACGGTTCCTCCAAGTCAGGATTATTGGGCATGACACGTGCGCTCTCAGCGGAATGGGCAAGTGAGCAAATTCGAGTCAATGCGATTGCGCCGGGGTACTTCCGGACAGAGTTGACGGAGGCTTTCTATCGTGAAGAGGCTTGGCAGGAAGCTATGCTGCAAAAAATCCCGTTAAATAGCTTTGGCAAGGCTAACGATCTCAAAGGTGCAGTTGTCTTCCTTGTCAGTGATGCTGCAAAGTATATCACCGGTCAATGTTTGGCTATCGATGGGGGCTATCTAGCATCTGTCTGAATGCTATCTCTGCACATATTGGACTGAACCAATAATTCATGACTCTAGCCTAAAATTCTTGCATTGAATAGAATTCCTGCAGTTTCTGCGTCAAACGTCTGTTTGCAGTTTGGAGATGTACATGCCGTCAAGAACGTCTGTTTTGAGTTGGAGGAAGGTCGATTTCTCACAGTTTTGGGTCCATCAGGCTCTGGAAAGACAACCTTACTCAGGCTGATCGCTGGCTTTCAGCAACCAAATAAGGGTGAAATTTTTATCAAGGGACAAACTGTTAGAGAGGTCGCTCCTAACAAGCGCTCGATTGGGATGGTATTCCAACGCCTTGCCTTGTTTCCGCATATGACTGCGGCAGAGAATGTAGCATTTCCTTTGAAAATGCGCAGATTTGACGTACGCATGATCCCTGACCGGGTGAAAAAATACCTGCACCTGGTACGCTTGGAAGGGCTCGGTGGTCGTCGGATTAATGAGCTTTCAGGAGGGCAGCAGCAGCGTGTGGCGATTGCTCGAGCCCTGGTTTTTGAACCAGACTTACTCCTTTTAGACGAACCACTGGCGGCCTTGGATCGAAAGTTACGTGAAGAAATGCAACTAGAGTTTCGGAGAATTCAGAAGGAACTCGGTGTCACCACGATCAATGTTACCCATGATCAGCGTGAGGCACTAGTGGTTTCTGATCAAATCATTGTGATGGATCATGGAGAAATACAGCAGGATGCTACCCCTTTGGAGATCTACCGTTCTCCGTCGAATCCTTTCGTAGCAAATTTTGTAGGGGTGACTAACTTATTCCATGGAATGCTAGAGTCATTAGAGGGGCAGAAGGTAGCAATCAGAATCAGTCAGCAGAGACTGATTGGTACTCTAAAAAGTGAAAAATTGACGTTGAACCAGGGAGTTTCAGTTAAGGCTGCTGTCCGTGCAGAACAGGTTCGGCTGTTTCGGGGGCAATCAGAAAACAGAGACTGTGAGGTTTATTTTGAAGGTCGGGTGACAGATGTTATTTTTGAGGGGGAACGAATTCTCTACGAACTTTCGGTAGCAGCGTTATCTGATGCGCTCATCAGGATCATTCACCATGACCAGCAAGACTTCTCAACATTTGAGTTAGGAGAAGTGGTCTTCGTTGGATGGAAGAGCCGCGACATGCATGTCTTTGTCGTGGATTGATTGACTTGGCAATAGCCGAGTCTTAACCAGAGTCAGGAGCTTAGTATGACTTTCGACAAGCAGATCAAACGGAGAGATTTACTGAAGGCCTCTGCCATGCTAGGAATTGCTGGTGCAGCTGGATCTACAGCACCCTCTTTGCTGATGGCAGAACCCGCCAAGCCAAAAGAGATTATTATCCGAGCTTGGGGTGGTCCGTGGGTGGAAGCACTGAAAGCTGGGGTTTCAGATCCATTTACGGCGAAGACTGGCATTCGAGTGCGACATGATCTAACAGAGGATAACGAAATACAACCCAAGGTTTGGGCTGCTGTTGCTCAAAAGCGAACTCCACCAATTCACATCAATTGGGACACAACGACTAATGCCACTAAGTCAGCACTTCGTGGAGTGTGTGAGGATCTTTCCGACCTACCCAATCTGAAAGGAACTACTGATTTAGCAAAGCCTGTGGGTGTAGATGGCTACCCAATCGTCAATACTTACGGATACGTTTATGTATTGGCATACCGGCCAAGTGCATTTCCAAGTGGACCACCAGAATCTTATCACGATCTACTTGATCCGAAATTCAAGGGACGGCTAGCATTCTATAACGATGGGATTGGATTCCACTTTCCGGCACAAGTTGCTGGTGGTGGCAAATTGGATGGTATCCCAAGTAACATGCAACCCTGCTGGGATTTTGTATCCAAGATCAAAGCTCAAGAACCATTACTTGGAGAAGATCCTGATTTTGTGACGTGGTTCCAAAATGGAGAAATCGATGCTGCATGTACGATTTCAACAAATGCATTAGGAGCCAAAAGAAATGGAGTTGATATCGCCTGGACGATTCCAAAAGAGGGTGCCAAGTTTGACACAGATGGGCTTTGGATTCCAAGAGGACACTCTGAAGGAGATTTGTATTGGTCTAAAGAATATATCAACCAAGCTCTAAGCAAAGAATCTCAGCAAATCTGGCTGGATGGTTTAGGATTGCCCGGAGTTATTCCTGGGCTGCAACCTCCAACAGGATTAGCTGGAGATCCTTCCTATCCAACTAAGCCAGCTGACTTTGATCGGTTGATCCGCATCTCAGGTAAAATTCAGGTTGAAAACGAGAGTGAGTGGTTCTCGAAGTTCAAGGCGATCATGCAGGGGTAATCTCGAACAGTTCGGCCACTGGGCTTTAATCTAAAGTTCCAGTGGTTTTATAGATTAACTGGAAACTGATGAGACGTAATCTATCTTCATATCCGTTAATGTGGCGCCTAATGGATATGTTAGAAGCTATTTTCAAAAAAATTTGGCCCAAAGGAGGAGGCTTCTGGAGCCCTTACTTAATGCTGAGTCCTGCAATTTTGTTGGTTGGCCTACTTGTTCTTGGGCTTGGTTATATTGGTGACGCCTCCTTAAGAACACTCGATACAAGTACCTTCCTTTTCTCGGAGGAGTGGTCGCTAACAAACTATGAGCGAGCACTGATAGAACCATTCATTCGATCTGTTATCTGGCGAAGTATTCTTGGTGCAACTATTGTTACCATGATTACATTGCTACTCGCCTTCCCCTACACCTACGTTATGGTAAGAACCCGTAGTGCATTTCTACGAAAATTCTTACTAATCACTCTGTTTTTGCCTTTTTTCATTGGACAAGTAGTACGCGCTTACGGATGGCTAATTATCTTGGGCAAACAAGGAATAGTGAATGATATATTGGGTTTAGTTGGTATTGAGCCACTACGAATGCTATTCAACTATCCTTCAGTTCTTTTCGGGCTTATACAATACATGTTTCCATTTGCTGTATTGATGCTGGCTCCAGCGTTAACCGCAATTCCTGAAGAAATTGAAGCTGCTGCTGAATCTCTTGGAGCTTCCTGGGTGGAAACGATGCTTCATGTAATATTTCCAATGGCTAAGTCAGGTATGATCGGTGCGGGTTTGGTGGTCTTGACCCTCTCTCTGACAGATTTTGCGATGCCAGCTATTCTTGGTGGAGGAACTCAGGATTTTGTGGCAAACGCAATCTATGACCAGTTTTTCCGGACGTCAGATCAGGGATTTGGTTCCAGTCTGGCAGTGCTATTGATCGTAATTGGTTCATTTTTAGTTTGGGTTGTTTTTGTGTTGGTTGGTGCAGGGACACTAGCCATGGGTGCAAAAGATAAATGAACCAGCCAGTTTCCCAGAAACTATTTTTCTGGACACTAGTAGTCATCTCGATCATCACCCTTTCTGCACCAACGCTGGTTGTGCTAGGAGCCTCTCTGACTTCTGGAAATATCATCGTTTTTCCCCCGGATGGGTTGTCCTTGAAGTGGTACGAAGCTCTCGTAGAGAAGCAAGAGTTGCAGGATGCCTTCATCCGCTCAATCTGGGTAGCCATAATTTGTGTGTTCATCTCTTTGCCTACAGGGACCTTGGCAGGGATTGCTCTGACAAAGTATCGGTTACGTAAGGGTGCTTTGATTCAAACCTATCTCTTGCTACCTTTTACAATCCCATTGATTGGTTCGGGAATCGGATTGATGCTAGTTTTTGGTGAAGTTGGTGTTCTTGGCAGCCTTTGGCCAGTTGGTGTAGCCACCGCTGTGATCAACCTCCCTTTCATGATTTGGGCGGTTTCCTCAAGTGCTACGGGCCTAGATCCTGATCTGGAACTTGCTGCTCAAAATTGTGGTGCTGGTCCGGTTCAAACTTTTTTTTATGTGACCTTGCCGTCGGTGATGCCGGGAATCATCACAGGCTCTTTGCTAATGTTCATTTTATCCTTGAACGAATTTCTTGTCAGTCTGTTGCTAGTGGATGCTCGGATTGTCACACTCCCTGTACAAGTCTACAATTCTATCCGTTCAATCATCACCCCAGACCTAGCGGCTGTCTCGGTTGTTTTTATTGCGGTGGCAATGTTGGCTATTGCTGTACTGGACAAACTGGTTGGATTGGAAATCTTTCTGAAATCGAAGTGACCCCACCAAACTCACTTAGAAAGGCACTGCATTATGTCAACTGTATCTTTTCACGAAACTAGTAAGCTGACAGCCAAGGATTATAAAGCTTTGCTAAAGCGTTCAGAGGCTGATCTTTCAAGCTTTGTGGAGAAAGTAAAGCCTATCATCGAGGCGGTGCGTGCAGAAGGAGATGAGGCACTGGTTCGCTTCGGCCAAGAATTAGATGGTTCTACGCTACTAAGTAAGGAAACCCTGAAGGTGAGTGAAGCAGAGTTTGCTGCTGCGTTTGCAGAAGTCGAAGAAGTAGTCATTGAAGCAATTCGCTATGGCATTGCCAATATCAGAACTTTCCATGAGGAGCAGAAGCCACAAACTATGTGGATGAAGGAGATTCGTCCGGGCGCTTATGCTGGAGATAGAATAACTCCAATTCGTTCTGTCGCGATTTATGTACCGCGTGGGAAGGGAGCTTTCCCATCAGTGACGATGATGACCACAGTACCTGGTGTAGTAGCTCAGGTGCCAAAGTTAGCGATTTACACTCCCCCATTGCCCGATGGATCTGTGGATTCAGCAACTCTGGTAGCCGCAAGTATTGCGGGTGTCGGTACGGTCTACAAGTGTGGGGGAGCGCAAGCTGTAGCTGCTGCTGCGTTTGGTACTGAGACTATTGAACGTGCACTTAAGATTGTTGGTCCAGGTAGCCCTTGGGTTGTAGCAGCTAAACAATTACTGTCTGATATTATTGATCCAGGTTTACCTGCTGGACCGTCTGAAGCAATTATTTTTGCTGATGAAAGTGTTCATGGCGGGCTTGCCGCGCTAGATTTGCTAATTGAAGCGGAACATGGACCAGATAGTTCAGCTTACTTGGTCACACATTCTCGCCGTGTAGTGGAAGAAGCTATGGCTGCTTTGCCTGATCACTGGGCCAAAATGACGGCACAGCGGGTAGAGTTTTCTAAAACTGTATTGACAGGACCCTATGGTGGAATTTTGCTGACATCATCAGTCGAGGAAAGCTACCGGTTCATCAATGACTATGCTCCAGAACACTTGGAACTGCTGTCTACAGAGCCGTTCACCCACTTGGGTCACATCACAGAGGCTGCAGAAATCTTGATGGGGCCTCATACCCCAGTCTGCATTGGCAATTTCTCACTCGGCCCCAATGCCGTGCTGCCAACGAGTCAGGGTGCCCAAACCTATGGCCCACTGTCTGTTCACGATTTTATGAAGCGAAGTTCGCTAGGATACGTCACTCCTCCAGCCTATCCAGAACTTGCAAAAAGGGCTAAAGTATTAGCACGTTATGAGGGGTTTTCTTCCCATGAGAACGCAGTTTCTCCAATACGTGAAAAGTATATCTGAGGGGGAGGAATGCTGCTTGTGGATTAGGAAGCTTAAGTAACTTGCTTGTGATCTCCAGTAGAACTTTTTTGATCCTCAGCAATCTTGACAAGTAGTTCTTCCATCCAGGGTGTTTTCGTTAGGAGTTCTTGTGCTTCTGGCTTCAGCAATAAATTGATTTGCCTTCGATCGAGTTCCCGCCGATCCTGATCACGTCGGTCTGTTAAGCGCCGGTCTGTCAACTCCACCAACTCTTCCCTTTGACGACGTTCTCTGTCTACCTCTCCTGAACCAGATCTTCGATCATGGTGTCTTCTTTCATCAGATCGACGTTCATTCGCCCTGCGATCACTCTTTCTGCGGTCCATACCCTTTGGGGGGAATAACTGATTCATCGTCCACCTTTTTGGAATAAATAGAGAATCTTCTGTTCGAAGGATCAGAGTTTTATTGACTCACAAATGCAGTGAGTCGAATCTGTTGTGAAACAAGGCCCTTCAACGACTCAGTTTGAGAAAATTTAGTTGTAAAAATTAATGTGACAGAATTTCTACTAGTAACTGAAACAAGAATCCAGCCATCTCCCACTTTTATGATGATATTGGTTGGGCCAGAAAGGATGAGGAATGGAAACTAGCAGAGGAAAACCTCAGAAAATAGATGAATTTGTCCAGAAGGAAGAAAACCTGCAGTTGTGTAGAAGATAAATCAAATCAATCCTCTTCAGAACAACAATTTTGGAGAAGAAAATTTTTGGAACCCATTGCCAGAGTCGACCCATGATTTTTGGATTGTTGGCCCTACTCATGATTCTCTTCACCAGTCCACTACATGCGGCAGAAGATGCATTGTTTATTCGCGATGCAAACATTTTGAAGGCCAAGAGTCTACGTTGTTTGTTCACTCGACAGGTGACGACCAACTGGACTTCCTGGGAAACAACTTGGTCGAAAGAAGATACCATCGAAAACATGGAGTATATCTTTGCGGCCATTCCGCAAAAAGGAAGCAAGGCCCGTTTGATCAAGAGAGTCCCGGGTGAACCAAGTGGAATTCAGGAGGTCTTTATCATCCGTACCCTGGAAGCACTGAATTTTCTGGAAGTCAACCCAGAGCGACCCATCCATACCACGGCAGTGATGGTGATGCGAGAAAACCGGGAGGCAGGAACTTTTGTCGCAACGACATCACAGCATACAATTACTAAAGATGGTGCAGTTATTCCTACGCAGAGCTATGGACGTTGTGAAGTGATGGCGTTTAATGAAGAGATCTGAATTTCTCACAAAATGGACTGGCAGCGCTCACAAAAAGAACAAATATACGAACTCTGAAATTTTGTTGCTAAATTTAATCGTTAAGGATCGGAACCCAAGATAGAAAGAAGTAAAAGAATACTCCCAAATCCAATAACATAGAGGAAAGCTTCCCGATTCTATTTAGAGCCAAATCAGAGAAAGGAATTACTCTTCTAGTTTAGACTCGATTCTCAGATTCGTTGAACAGGCGAACTGTGTTAGAATGTACAGCAAAATCTACAGATTGTTTGAATTCAAAATTATACTTAGCCATTATGCCAAATCTTGAAAACATCTTCACTGTATGGGTGCTGTAGGTTAACGATTGTGTAGGATTCCAGTAGTTCAAAATTCAAAACAAGAGATTTAAAGGAATCTCCGTTTGCAGTTTCCAGCAATTGAAAGTCTTCTGTTCTGACGCCAGATAGAAGATTCATTGGTAACTTACAATCCTTTCAATCTTCACTTTCAGATCAAGGTTGGGAATGTGCTGGTGCTTGGATGAGGTGTCAAAAGAAGCAGGGAAGAAATGTATTTGAGGGGGAAAGATTTGGATTAGCTGATCAATAAATTTTTATTTTCCAAAAGATATAACTCGGAATCTTTGCAACTATAATTAGCTGCTAGATTTGCATTATTGCAATACGATTGGCTAGGAAATATCAGACAGTTAGAGAACGTCCTAGAGCTTGCTCAAATACTAGGAGAAGAAACTATTTCTTTACAAGATCTTCCTGAAGAAATTCGTTTTAGTACTTTAGAAAATGATGCTAATCAGTCATTACTCAAAAATATTATTGAAGAATTGGATTGGAATATTACTGCAGTTGTATCTTACTTAGAATGTGATAGAAAAACTGTTTATCATCGTATCAAAAAAATAGGAATTTTGATTCAGCGTGAGATTGCGAATTAATAATTTTTGTCATCTCTTTTTAATACTCAATAATTTGTACTTTTAACTAGATTTTATTATCTGTAACTAGCTCAATCAATCACTAACTTAGTCATTGTCCTGAAATGTCTCTCACACCCGATGACCCTCGTCTGCTC
>NYTS01000028.1 GCA_002683655.1 Deltaproteobacteria bacterium | reverse complement strand
TTAAAAGCAAACCCCGAGTCTTAAAACACCCTGAAGTTCGCCTCGCCTCACATCGACTCTCAAAGAACTCACGATAACTCGCGAAAGCCTATGAGAATATAAAAGTGCTCTGACTAAGTCAACAAGAAAAATCAGAAAATCTCATATTCCCTAAAAGCCATTACATTCTCAATGGATGGAACATCTAACAGCCAAATTAAAAGGCGCTCAATACCCAATGCCATCCCACAACTTGGAGGCATTCCTTCCACCAAAGCATCAAGAAATTGGTGATCTAACCCAATTTCTAATTTTCCGACTTGGCTTCGATGAATCAATTCTTTTTCAAAACGTTTTCGCTGCTCATTTGGGTCTGTTAGTTCCCCGAATCCATTGGCGATTTCCATCCCTCGGACATAGCATTCTACTCTTTCGGCAAATCCATTTGGATTAATTTGGGCGAGGCTAGCCAGTTGTGGTGGCCAATCAGATACCAAGCAAGGTCTTTCCCACCCAAGTTTTTGCTCTAGTTCCCCCCAAAGTCTACCAAAAATTACTAGAAAGGACTCTCTATTGATTCTTTGCTGATTGATCCAATTCTCATGACCGTTTTTGTTGAGCTTTTCGAGAAGATCCCCTGCTTGGTCAATGGGCTGTATTTCAAAATGCCAAAATTCCTGAAGAAGATCATTGACCGTTGTGAGTTTCCACTTACCTTCCAACATTTTATGTTGCTTTGAAGCAATCCATGCTCTTGGAAGGTACTTAGTCATCTCTTGAAGGTCTTGACACAATCGCTGCCAATTATCACCAACACGATACCATTCAAGCATCGTAAACTCAGGGTTGTGCCAATGACCTGCTTCCTTTCCTCTGTAACAGGCACTGATTTGGTAAATCTTTTCAAATCCACCAACCAACATACGTTTCATTTGAAATTCTGGTGAGGTTACCAGGTATCCCTGATCACATTGAATTAGATCAAAATGCGCTTCAGGATTTGGGGCTCTGACTCTTGCTGGAGTTTGAACTTCAAGGAAACCTTGCTGATCAAACCAATCTCGAATACTGCGCAGGATATGGTGCCTTGCTTTCAGACAATGAAAGCGTGAGGGGAATTGATTGAGTTTGCGCCAGCGGAGTGTATCACCATTAGCTTTCAGACCTTCTGGAGGCGTGTAGACAACTTTTTCCAGTATGAATTTACCCTGACTGGATTGAAATCGAACCAGGGCACCTCCGGTGATCTTTAAATTCTGATCGACTTTTAGAGAGAATTGTTGCTCCTGCCATAGGAAGTGGAACTCTTCCTCAGATTCATCAAATCCTAGACAGCGAGCAATGAAGGTGGGAGGAAACTCTTGGAGCATGTTGACTTAACACCGGCAAATTCTAAAATTCGCTCAATCACGAAGTAGATACCAAGCACGACAAAGCCTGATAACACATTACTCATGATTTTGCTGATATTCAGTAATTGCCTGTTTCCCAATTTCATCAAAGTCCTTAATCAAAGCAAATTTCGCATCATCAGCAGGCTCTTTCCAGACATGCTCTGGCTTCCAAAGATTCTCCGCAGTACCATTCAGGTAGACTCGTTGGTACTTGGGAGTGACGTTCAAGTTGAAGCTTCCTGGATTTACCCAGATTTTCAGTTTTGGTGGCTGCTCTTCTGACATTGGAAGATTTAGTTTGTTGAATGCCTCCCAATAGAGCTTTCGTGCTGGCAAGCTATTGAATCTTTGATAGAACGTGTGCATTGGTTGGTTCTTTGTGCTGGCAAGCCCAGGATCCTTTTCGATGGTTGGCGTTTTATTCAAATCAAATGTGAAAACAAACTGTTCATCGAAATTCGTTCTGACGATGGCTGCGCATCCTAGCGGACGATCCACGTTGCAGACAATCATCACATCGTAGAGATAATAAATATTCTCTAGGAGTTCAGTCGAACTGACCCGAATTGGTTTGCAAAAACTCTTGATGTCACCCGCAAGATTCTGCAGATCATCTGCTGTGACAGGATTGGAAGCCACAACGCTTCTGGAAGAAACTGCATTTTTCTGGAAGGAGGTCATCGCTCGAGCATCAAACCCGATGTACTTACTGAAAACACAGCGAGTTACGCCTTCGACCAGATTTGACTGAAACATCTCAAGCTGATTACCACCACTACCACCAGCTTTTTTGGAGATCATTGCCTTGAATTTCCATTTCTCTTTTTTTGGCTCAAACTCCAAAAGAATCACGTTTCTAGGGATGCATAGCGATTTGGAAATAGGAAGTGGGACCTGAAATGGGCGACGATTAAAATTCTTTTCGAAGTGATATTTGAAAATGACATTTTCCAAGGGATCTCCCGCAAGTGGAATCCTGGATTGGAAGATAATTTTCTCAACGATCTCTTTGTTGAGTTCAGCCTGCAACTTGTCACCATAGTGCTTGGTGATGGAAGTTGATAGTTCTCCAACTTTCCGGCGATCATCCTGAATTTGAGCAATCTGACGCTTTTCAATGACATTCAGTTCAGCATCAGTTTGTGCTTTATCCACCACGGACATGTCAACGATCAACATCCGGTCCATCAATTTATCCAGAGGCTTGGTCAGTATCTTCTCGACACGCTCCTTCTCTTCATTGTTCTTCGTAACCTGGGAGATGTATTGGCTCATTCGGTTGATGGTATTTTGATTGCCAATCTGAATCAGTCTGCGCTCCGTGTTTTTCATACTGTTGAGGAAAAGCTTTTTCAGAACAGTTTCCTTCTCTTGAGCCACATCATCCCTGCCTTGGGAGAATTTCATTAAATCAATCCGAGGTCCCTCTTCAGCATAGAACTTCATGTAAAAGCGATGCACTGCCTTGAAGCGCCAGGAAGAATTCTTATCAAGATAGATAGGTTCCCCAGATGTTGTGTCCAAATCAATAACATCCGAAGCACGAATGTGCTGGGCGAAGCAGAAAAGCATTTCTTTTTGTACTTCAGGATCTTGGAAGCGCATCAGCATCTCCGTAAACTTGATCCACCAAGGATCTCGGACAAGCTGTGGGAATTCCTCTTCCATACTCTTGATGATATCGACGTAAGGGCCTGTCATCTCTTTCTTGATGAAGGCTCTGTCGTTCGGAAAGATTAAGAGTTTAGTCAGGCTGGTCAGCTCAGGAGTATCCTCATCACAGGTGAGCATTTCAATCCACCAAGTGTTTAGGAGTGCCTTTGGGAGATTCCGATGGCTGATCTTCTCACTTTCTCTAAGAAAAATCGGAATCACATAGGTCAGAAAAACTTCTCTGGATGGCGCATAGTTTCCCCAGTTTGGCAGATTTCTAAGTTTGAATGTTTCCTGATTTTCAGCTGCAGCTCTTGGATCTGGTTCTTCATCTCCTTCATGCTCTCGATGTTGGGTCACTTCCCAGTCAGGGAAAACACCAATATTCGAAAGAATTTTGACTTCTTCAGGCAGTGAAAAAGGCATCGGAGACAAGCCACACAACAGCGTTGCGGGATTGAGCAAGAGATCATTGAGCATGTTGGAGTATGCCATGCTGCCTTCCGGCGATACCAAGAACGGCGTATGTTGGCCAGCCCGCTGCTTACGAAGGATATTCACAAAGTAATGGGCTTCCTGAGCAGGATATTTTGCCAACTCGTATTCTTCGGCATAATAGATCTTACGAGAGGTGCCCGGCTCATATGCAGCTTCGTTACGTATTGCTTCCTGCTCCACTCTAGCGTTTACTAAGTTTACTATTCTTTTCAAAAATCCCTTACGAGCCTGATCTTTGAGAGGAATCGATTGAATCACTTCCAGCATCTGTTGGTCCAAGCCTACTTGCTGGCCGACATCGGTGTGCCACTCATCCGCCTCTTGGGCGACTTCCCAACGATAATTCTCAGAGACATGCTCCAAGAATTGTTGAACAACCTTTCCGCGCGAGGGGTTCTTCTTCAAATGCTCCATTAGCCCCTGCCGTTGTTGGGCAGGGGGAAATTTGGCTGGTTCAACCCCAGCTGCCTTGGCCGGCTCTTCCAATAATTTCATCACTACTCGTTGGCCCAATACACGATCACGATAGAAAATGATCAACCGCCCAAGGGCAGCGTTAGCATCCATTGAAGTGACAGAATTTGGAAAGCAGCTGCCCTGAAGTTTCCTAGCTGGGATGTTTTTGAGAAAAGGAAAAAAAAGAATCAATGCGTTCCGGAACAAGTCACCTTCTGGCAACTTGCGTAAGATTAGTGGAATTTGAGACCAGAAGAACTGCATTTGCTTGCCCGGCTCCATTTTGCTAATCAAAGCCCGACAGGTTTTGCGCATCAATAGTGTGCGGGTACTTGGAAAGATTATGTCGATGATTTTCTGCTGTTCTGGGCTGAGAGCTTCACCATGCTCCTCGATCATCTGATCTTTCACTTTTTGCTTAAGCTGTTCTTGCTTTTCCTCTGGAAATTGAAGAAGAAAACGATCATAAGCAGAACTTATGATCTTGAAAGCCAAGGCAATAAAGAAATCAGCATCAGTCCAATTGTGCTCATATCGGGGCTCTGTTCCAAAAATCACCTGTGCATCAACGTCAGAGTCAGGCTTGTGGCCGATACCCCCAAGACTCCCAATCGTGCTGAGTGTTTGCACGATTGGCTTCTCGCTTTTCCCAAAATTATTGACCAGTTCACCAAACTGCTCCTGCAGATGAGCCATCCAATTGCCTTCTCCCTCACGCTTGGACTGCTCTGGTAACCAACGATCGATTCCATCAATACCATGCATCGCGTTCTCACAAAATACATGATAGCGATCACGGTGAATCATTGGTTTTCCAGTCTCTGGATCAACACCCTTCTTGTAAGTAATATCGAGATTAGGTTGATCTGACGGATTGACATCAAAAATAAAAATACTTTCGTAAACGACTTGGCGCATGCCTTCATCAGCCACCTCAATGAGGCTCTCCATTCGAGCTCGATTGAGCTTACCCATTTCATCAAATTCTTTCTGCGATTGCTCCTTCCACTCTTCTACTTGCTCATCGGAGAAAGTCTCACGAATACTTTCCAGTAAACTGCTGCCCTGAAGACTTTTGACAATATTCTTAATACGTTTTTCAAGATCCCCTGACTTTGGATTACAAGGAACTTCCTGATAGAGCTCCATCAGAATTTTGACTTGTTCTGCGGCAACCGGAGAAAGTGAATCCTCACCCTGCTTGGCGTCACCTTTTTTCTGCGAAGAATCCGGGGAATCATCTTTTTTGCCCAGGATAATATCCCTGAACTTCAGCATGCTTTTCATATTGGCCTTAAGCTTTAACGCGCTCTACGTATTCGCCTGTTCGAGTATCAATTTTCAACAACTCTCCCTCAGAAACAAACATGGGTGCATTAACGGTGTAACCAGTGGAAACGACAACAGGCTTGGATGCACCAGTGACTGTATTGCCTTTTTCTCCGGGAGGAGCTTCAACAACTTCTAGAACCACAAAATTAGGAAGGGTGATGCCGATCGGTCGTTCACGAAAGAAAGCCACGTTCACTTCCATGTTGTCAATCAAGTAGTTTGTGGCATCCCCGACGAGATCAGCATCCAGAGCGACTTGCTCGTAACTACTGTTATCCATAAAATGGAAGCCCCCATCACCCTCATCTCGATAGAGGAACTGCATGGTCCGATCTTGGGTATCGGCTGGCTTTAGTTTCTCACCTGTCTTAAAGGTTCGATCTAATACCGAACCATTGATTAGATTGCGAATTCGAGTCCTCGTAAATGCATTTCCTTTACCCGGCTTCACAAACTGAAATTCGATGATGGCGTAGGGTTCGCTATCCAATTCTATTCTCAATCCTTTTCGGATATCAGCAGTTTCGTACACGGTCTCCTTTGCTTGAGATCACATTGAATTTTGATTCCAATGTCTTGATGTTGGGGCGAGGAATCTAAAGGCAATTACCTTGTTTCCTACCACAAAGCCCTCTATTCTGCCCCAAATTTTTCCAAATTGAATCATTTTTGAAAACTTTTTTGTTCATTTCCTTCTGGTTTCTGAATTCTCATGAAAGCACTTTCGTTCAATCCTGCAAGCCCGTGGCAACAGCAATTTTGTTTTAAGGGCGTAAAGTGCCTCATTGTCTGCCGTGGCCCCATTCGCCTTGAAGTCATGCAAGTCTTGGAGGAACTGGGGGCACGATACGGCATTCTTCTCTCTGAAAAAGACAGTATCACGTATCCCCAAACTCTTGCTCCTGAACTGCGTTTCCTCGCCAATCGTCATGAGCAAGTCCACCATATCCATGATTATGTTGGCTCGTCACGAGAGGAACGACAACAATGCATTGATAAAATTCTTCGTCTCTGCAAACAGCACAACTACACCCACCTCTTTGCAGGCTATGGTTTCATGGCTGAGGACGGTGACTTCGTAAAGCAAATCGAAGAAGCGAATATTTGCTTTGTTGGCCCCAGTGCAAGGGTGATTCAGCAGGCAGGCTCTAAAGATGAAGCCAAACAATTGGCCCGTAAGCTAAACGTATCGGTAACTCCGGGTGAAGATCGAATCACTGCACGTACTCTTTTGAAAAAAGCTGGTGGCAAAGACCCTTCTCAATTTCTTAAAAACCTGATTGATCGACATCAACTTCCTGTACCAAAAGATTGGCACCTCACCTCAGAAATATTGGATCAAGCTGAGCGAGTACTTCAGGCTTCCTACAAGCGCCAGATTGATCTGTTCAGCATAGAAGAACTGCAGACAGAAACTCTCATCTGTTGTAATGAAATCTGGGCAAAAAACCCAGGCAGGCGACTACGCTTTAAGCATATTGGTGGTGGTGGTGGAAAGGGTCAACGGGTTATTCAAAGTGAAGCAGAGATTGAAGAAGCCGTAAGGGCTGTCTTGATTGAAGCCCGAGTAACTGGTCCAGGTGACAACAAGACCTTCCTGATCGAGATGAACATTGAAGATACTCGCCACAACGAAGTCCAGTTAATTGGTAATGGCCATTGGTGCATAGAGTTAGGCGGTCGTGACTGTTCTCTACAGATGCACGAACAAAAATTAGTTGAACTTTCACTTACCGAAGAGTTGCTTGAGCAAACCATTGCAGAATATCTTGAAGTTATCAAAAACCATCAAGCAGAGATTCTTCAGCAAGACCTAGTCGTACTACGTGAGATGTGTAAGCAAGCTCAGGACTTCGGAACGGCTCTAGGGCTGGATAACGTATCCACCTTTGAGTGCATTGTTGAGGGAGACCAACACTACTTCATGGAGGTAAACACCCGAATTCAGGTCGAACATCGAGTCACAGAGATGGCTTACAGGCTGGAATTTACTAACCCAGACAAACCTGGCGACAACTTTCTTGTAGATTCACTGATTGCCGCAATGTTCCTGGTTGCCTGCTACGGACAGGTGCTTCCCAAACCACAACGTCAACTCCGAAATCTGTCCGGAATGGAGGTTCGAATCAATGCTACCAACCAAGGATTACAGCCTCATGCTGGAGGGATTTTACGCTCTTGGTCGACACCAATTGAAGGGGAACTACGAGACGACCAGGGGATTGGATTACGGAATCCTGATACCGGTTTATTTCAACCTTATCATCTTGCTGGTGCCTACGATTCTAATGTGGCTCTGTCTGTCACATGGGGCAGGACGCGTTTAGAAAATCTGGAGCAAATGGCTCGTGTTCTCAGAGAAATGGAAGTGCGGGGAACAGATTTACAACTCAACCTGTCATTTCATTATGGGATTCTGTATTGGATGTTGGGTGTGGATTCGATGGTAAAGCCAAACACGCGTTTCGGGGAGTCCTACCTTGCACTCTGTGGAAAGTTGAGCTTAGGTGCGAAAGATACCGACTTGGAGTTCGCTTGGCAGCATTTGAGCAGATCAATCAAGGAGTTAGGTCCCGAGGCTCTGAGAGCTTTTGAGAGAAAACAAACGCTGCTGCTAAGACCATTGCGGCGTTTGCTGAGCATGCCACATCTTCTCGCCGGATGGCTTGCCAAACGTCAAAATCCTCGATGGGAAATTAAGGATCAGCAGATTCAGTGGTGTCAGAACCCGATTCATGTGCTGCACGAACTTTATCGTTACCTGCATTGGGAGAAAAGAAGTGGTCTTCCTCCCAGTGAAATTATCTGGGAGGATGATCATCTGGTACTCGAAGAAGGACTCCGATTTTATGCAGATTTAGGAAATCGCTTGGGTTATCCCGAATGGGACACTTTGCAGAAAATCCTCGAAAACACGGCTCCTGTCGGATTTGACGACGGGCTCTGGTCAGAAGTACAAGCAGCGCATGCTGGTTTTCAAGTCGGCTTGGTTCCCTTGCTGAGTATCCCCATCTCATTGGGTATCAGCAGCAGCTATTTTGATTGGGGCTGTAATGAAGAACTGGTTCCAGTCATTCCAAAGGAGTTTCAGAATACTGAAAAGATCAAGCAATACTCCCAGGCACTAGCACCTCCACCATCTTCTCATAGCGATGAAGTACGTAGTTGGACAGGAGGAACCTTCTATGCTCGTGAGACACCCAGCAGTCCACCCTACGTGGAGGCTGGGCAACATGTAGAGCAAAATGATGTGCTTGGACTGTTAGAGGTAATGAAGATGTTTAACCCAATTAGGGCAGAATTTCCGGGAACGGTAAGGCAGGTATTTGTAGATTCTTCCCGAGGTACTCTGGTTTCAAGGGGACAACTGCTCTTCCTAATTGAGCCTGATCACCCAATTGTAGAAGAAGACGCAACCGTGTTAGCAAAATATCGTCAGCAGGTCACACTCAAACTTCTCGCTCTTTGAAGATGAGAAAGCAAGCAGGCTTTACCTTGCTGGAAGTGGCACTTTCACTTCCTTTGTTGCTGATTGTGCTTTGGAACACAAACCGGATTGCTGAAGCCATCGCAAATGGGATTCAGCAACAAAGAGAGGCCCAACACATCGCAAGCCAATTTGACAACTGGATGGTTTCAATGTTGCTTGCAAAACTTGGCGACGAATTACGGCAAATCGGTTCTCATCAACTCGAATTGACTGATCCTATATTTTCTGATTGGCACCTGCAATGGTAGGTTGATTCAGGTTTGCCCTCAATGGCATTGGGAAGCCTTCAGAAAAGGGGAACAGAACAATTGGATTGGGCCTCTGCACTACCTTAGCAAGGTCAAATTCAATGTTTTTTTATCTTTCCAGTCCGGCTTGACCCACTCATCGAAGGTCTGATATCTATTGAAGAAGCAACGCAGGTTGCTGCAGCAAAGCTGTATTTTTCAACTCTCAAACGGTCGACACTCATGCGAATCGCCATTTTGGCTGCAATCGGTATTGGTGCATTTTTGTTGGTATTCTTACCGGGATACTTCTTTCTTCTTCCCTCAGGCTCAGAAGTACCTGAAATGGTTGCTCCTGCAGACGAGGAAAGCAAAAGCTGAAAGGAGGCTGCTATCGATGCACGGATGAGTTGAACCTGTTTGGGAACCCCGTGTTGGACACACGGATTGTATCAACGCCAGATCCTGAGGAGGTAATATGTCTATCCATGTTAGTTTCAAAAACATGAAACATTCTGAAGCAGTCAAAGAGCATATTCATGAACTCTTTGATGACCTGTTGAAGATTACCGACAATAAGTACCCTTTTCATGTGCATCTGACTCGTCAGAAAGACGAGAGCTATCATGTAGGTATCAACTGCAGCTACCAACAAAAGATGCTCGCCAGCAATTCCGATGATAAAAATCTCTACAAGGCTCTGGCGCGTGGAGTGGACTCCATGCGTACACAAATCATCCGCAAATCAGACAAACTGAAGGCTTCGTAGTACTACCAGCACCCAGTGATACTGGGTGCTTTTTCCATTTCACCCGATCTTGCGTCAGCCATGCGCTCTTCATTGCTCCTCACATCGCTTTTTTTTCTCGGAGTAGCAGAAAGTTTTGCTGGCTGTGAGGGCACCATGATGGGTGCTACAAGCGAAGATCCCTTGCTTTCCTCTGTGGACCTAACCTTCTCTCCGATTTACTCCTCTGCGACGACTTCTGGGACATCCAATTGCCCGAATTGGGACATTGCGCTGCAGGAACGCTTCGCACGTTGGCAGTTTTTAGTCGCCAACCAATCTATGCTCGAAGAAGAAATTGCAACAGGCCATGGGCCACACTCGGAGGCGCTGGGAGCTTTGTATTATTGTTCTGAGGTCGGCCAACAGCAGTTTGGCAATTTCCTGCGGTTGCATCAGGAGAGGATTGATTTTCACTTACACAGTACTATTCAAGTAGAAGCATTGGTGCCTGTAATGAGCCAATGGATTCAATCACATCCGAGTTTGCGCCATGAATGCAAAGCGGGCTAGTTTTTTTGTTGCTGCTTGGCTTCTGAGTAGTAGCACTGTCTGGTCTTGTCACGAGGGTGGGGCCATGGGATTTGCGGATGGAAAGCTTGAGGCGTTCTCCGTAGACATTTCCTCTTCATCTACCTTTGCTTTTGCCAGTTCCTCAGGGACCATGGGTTGTGAAGATTGGACCTTGGGCCAACATTACGAGGAAGAACAGTTTCTACAGGCAAATTGGGATCAATTGACCGAGGAAGCCGCAAACCGCAGTCAAGATCTGCACTGGGTATCCCTTGCACAACTCGCAGGATGTAACCCTACAGAATCTAAACAATGGTCGATTCTAGCTAACCAACATTTTGCTACGCTGTTTGACAGTCCAGCCTCATCTGAACAGGCGCGTAGAGATTTTCGTTCCCAATTCAATCAACACCTGAGCGATGCTCAGTTCTCATGTCGTCTCGACTCTTAATCTTCCTACTTCTCGTTCTATCTTTCCCTGCTGTTGGTTACTCATCCAAGGGACAACTGCGTATTTTGATCACGGGAGATACCAAGGGCATTCTTGTCTCAAAGTACGCTAATCGCAATCAAGGGTGGCTTTAGCTTGCTGATGCTCTCGCTCCCAAGCCCGGAGAAGTCACAACGTTACGGCTTGATGCAGGGGACTTGTTAGGAGGATCAGATTTTAGGCACTTTCTAACGCATGAGCATTCTCCTCCAAGATTTCCACAGCTGGAAATCTTGCATGCACTACAGTGGGACACCGTAGTCTTAGGAAATGCTGATTTGGTGTTGGGTGCTGACAAGTTGAAGGTGGCTCAGAAAACAGCTGATTTTCCAATGCTCGCCGGAAACGTAGCGTCAACAAGAGGCACCTGGCCCAAATTTCCAAGTTTCGAAATCATTGAAAACGGCTGCTTTCGAATTGGGGTCTTTGGTTTGATGACACCCGCTGCTCCAATGTGGCATGAAAAATTAGCAAATGATTTAGCATTTCTTGACATCCTTGAAAACGCCAAAGAGATCACACAAATCTTACGTGAAGAACAGCAGGTTGATCTCATCATTGTGTTGTTGCACAGTGGCTCAAATAAAAAGTTCGGGAAGCAAGAAAACCTATATGCTGGCCTCCCCAACACCAACGCTGCGGGCTGGGTGGCTGATTATGTACCTGGAGTTGATCTAGTTGTGTCGGGGCATGCTCACCAAACATTTCCAAGACGGCCGATATTTCATCTCAATCGGTATCGAGCACCCTTGGTGGCTCCAGGTGCTTTTGGAAATGGCTGGATTGAGGTGCATTGATCTCTGGAATTAAGACAGAAGCGTTGGCGTATTACTCAAAGCCACTATCAATACGTGGAGGCGCCTCAAGAAATTGCCGAGGACTGGCTACCATGGCTTCCTTGGCAAAAGCAGGCAGACCAATTTATGACAACTGAATTGCCCATTCGCTGGCTAAAGGAACCATCCAAAAAAGCCTGGTCAAATTGTACCAACGAGCTGATCAAAGTGGCCCCTCCAGAACCAAGAAGAGCCCTGATGCCAAGTTGGTAATTTGATCCATTTCTCTTTCCACATCCTGGAAAAGTTTTGAACCGTAGCCACTTACATCGATGGTGGCCCTATAGAAATCACCTGCAGTCAGCCTCCTTATATGGACCTCAAATCAACATTTTGATAGATCAAAAAAGTGGTCACTGATCGGTAATTTGTTGATGGATGCCACAAATCAAGATGTATGGATGCTGAATTACCATCTTCAAGGTAACTAGGGAGTCTCTCGTGCCCTGATTGACCAGGATCAGATAGGGTAATTAGAATCTATCTCGTGGCCAGAAAGATTATTCCAATTCATGAGGACTGCCAGGAGGCTCCCTGCTGAGTGTGGTTTTTTGAAAATCATTCCATGAAAAATATCCTCCCAGATTTTGCGAAATCCTGGCTGAATCAATTCCCACCAAGGATTTTATTTCCCCATCAAGTTAATGGGTTCTCACTTTTTTGGGTCATTCTGAGGCCGGTACAAACCTATCAGGCTCTGATCGCAGCTCCTACACGACAACATGTTGCGGAAGCTCTTCTTGAAGATCCAGAGAACGGTATCCCGGTGAACTGGCCATGGACCAAAGGCCCAAAAGATTATCGGGGCAGCCTCAGTATTATTCGGCTGTTGCAGGGGGATTTTATTCCTGATTGTAAAGAAATCCTGATTCTTGGTGGACAGCAAGTCACAAAAGAGAAACTACTGCATTCACAAAAGCTCGCAGAAATCCAATCCATTAGGTCAGGATTTCATGGGGATTGGGTCTGGTCTTGGCCAAGATGGCTTTGTATTCCTGATGTCTCAGAATTTATTTTGGAGATACCTGTCTTCAATTTTCAAACAGATGAATTCTATCTTCTTCGATGCCTCTACTGGAACGAGATAGCGAACCTTAAATATCTTGGCTGGAAGTTTCACGCACGCTGCTCCGGCAACAACAAAGGCATCCAAGCTCAGTGGAACTGTGAACCAGAATTAAGCCAGAAATTAGAGGTTGAGGAGTGGTTGATCAGCGAAGTTGGAAGTCAGGGAGAGGAGTGGAATAAATCTAATCACGCGCAGAGGGAGGAAGACAGACGCCGTAGTTGGCTACAGCGCCTACGCTCATTCAAAACTCTGAATGTGCAATTCTTAAATGATCTGGATTGATAGAACTGTCGTCATCAGACATGAACGGATCATCAAATTCGTTGTTCCACAGTGCCGCTGATCGGGGATCCTGAAGGTGAGTAATGGATCCTCCTTTTTCCAAAAATTTTGCTAAGGCGGCGTCGATTTCTTCTTGTGTGATTGCGTTTTTCGATCGAGAAATGCTCATATTCCTTTCCATATTTTTAATAGCATTAAGTTTTGGTGAATCAGGCAACATACTTTGCCTATTTGGAGCGCCGTGAACTCTGGCTTGAGGCAGTTCTTTGTGCGCTTTTTTGGTTAATCGTGATTTTGGTCGCCAGCGACTTCTCTTCCGAAGTCGATTGAGCCAGTGCGACCTCACTAGCTTTTTCTGTAGGTTTCTTGCTCTGTAACTTGGATTCCTTGTTTGTTAGAACGGGATCCACCGACTTCTGGAAATCCACAATTTCTGAGATAACCGTTTCCGTTAGTGGAGTTTCGGCTTCTGTCAAGACTTCTTCTTCCTTATCTTCCTCCACAGCTACTATNGCTTTAGGACGTGCCCAGACTTTNAGCATGTTTTTCTGAATGCTATCAAGATGNCCATTCAAAAAGTTTTGGGACAACTGCTGTGCTGTACTTTCTGCCTTTTGGNTTTGCTCCGCAGTTCTTGTNGCCATCACTACAGAATGATCAATCTGCTTAANAAAGTTCTCACAATAATTACTGAAGTTTTGCTGCTGCGTATCCCATTGTTTTGTGATCTTCGGTAATTTTAACTGAAACCCTTGATTGACAGACTTTCTGACAGTCATTTGATTTATCAGGATTTGTTGCCCAATGGTTTCAGTGGCATTTTGGAGGGAGATTTGCGTCCGACTAAGGCTTTCATATCGAGAAACTCTTGATCTTTCAAGATTTTCGAAGACCATCTGGAGGGTCCGTCTCTGCATGGAGAAGAAGGATTCGACTCCTTCTACAACCTTGTCAGCATGGTTGAATGTGGTAAGTATCATGTTTCACCGAGAGTTCGGTTAGTGGATAATATTATTTAGAGTATTGAATGGCCAAGTACTTTATTTATAATNNNCACAATGAAGGCTCATCACTTCGTTGTCAAGANATTTTGTGCAGTGCACAAAATTTTTAGCAGTAATTTGCTATTTAAGTTGCAATACTTGTGTGAGTTGACTTACTGATTCAATTCCTCCCGCCATGTTTTTGCGGGATGGAAAGAAATCACTCGGCGGGCATCAATGCGGTGTTCCACTTTGCTCTTGGGATCCCTTCCAGGTCGGGCAACCTTGTCCTTCAATTCAAAGAGCCCAAAGTTGGTGACCATNAGGCTGTCCCCAGACTCCANGTTCTGGCGCATGATTTCTAACAATTCATTAATTAAGTCCTCAGCTTCACCCTGAGAAATGCCCGTTTCTAAACGGACTCGACGTACAACATCAGCTTTGACCATCTAATTTCCTACGGCATAAGGATACCGCCCCATTAGTGTTGGAGCAGGGGGGGTGGAGGGAAGTCACCCTCGTACATTACTTCCCCAGCAGCATTGAAGTATGAACCACGTGCAAAAACACCTGCTTGAAACTCTCCCTGGTAGAGCAGGTGTCCTTCGTGATCAAACAACTTTCCAGCGCCTTCAAGGCGCCCCTCAATGAAGTCCCCGTCATAGCGGACCTTGCCGTTCTTCCAAAACAGCCTTCCTTTTCCATGAGCACGATTACCTTCGATAGGTCCCAAGTAATAGAGAAACCCATCTCGATAATAGCGCTCCTGTGCCAGTTTCAGGGATTTTCGAACGAAGATCTCCATTGGCTCAATGGCTGGCAAGCGAGGAAAGTCAGCCCGACAGTTCAACGGTATTACACTCAATAGCAGGCCTAAACTCACGCTTAGCCAACCCATGACAGGTTTTGGTTTGACCATAAGCCGTCAAAAGCTAGTAGAAAGCCGAAGAAAGTGCAACGCTTGTGTTTGAAGAAAATTCAATTCCACTCTGTCCAGAGCACACATGCCCAAATAATGACGAGGTTGACTAGGCTGAGGAAGACCGCAGCACTGCCCATGTCCTTCGCCTTTTTGGAGAGAAGATGATGATCTTTCGAAATACGATCAACAACCGCCTCAACAGCAGAATTGAGAATTTCAACGATCATCACCAGTAGCACACTCGCAATCAATAAAGCCGTACTGAGCACACTGATCGGCAGTATGATAGAGAGGGGAATCAGAAATGTGGCTAACCAGACTTCCTGTCGGAATGCTTCTTCACCAGTGTAGCAAGCGCGTAACCCCTCCAAGGAAAAATGGAGAGCATTCTTAATTCTACGCCAGCCAGACTGGTGGCGAGGTACTGTGGGAGATTCCCCTTCCATTGAATCAATCATGAACGAGGGGATGAGGGAAATAGAAGATAGTTAGTTGCGACTGAGAAGTTCAAACCTTTATACTGACATTGCCTTTGTTGTTACCAGCATCACCCAAGCCAACTAAACCTCCAAAGTCCTTGATCATTTCCAAGGCCCCAAACATCAGAGTTTCAGAACCAAAGTCTTGCATTTGCTCTGCAAAACTACGTTGGGCACTGTCCTTAGACTCCATGTACTCAGCAAATTTTGGATTTTTCAGAAGTGCAAATGCCTCTAATTGCTGCTGTTCATCCTGCATCCGTTCTGCTAATTCCTCACCAAGCTCCCGAATGTTCTCTGTCTGAAGACGTTTGAATTCTGGTAATTCTTGGATTTCCCTCAGAGCCTGTTCATTTAAGGTGTTTAGACGAAGCTGCAGGGTCTCCGCAAATTGCTCTGCGGCTTTATCCGTAAGCTGTTGTTTCTGGGCAACCTTCTCGTAACTAGACACTACCATCACATAGGAGCGTCGAAGGGTGATTGATTGTTTATGGTCTTCTGGCCCTCGAACGTTGTTATAGCGCGTATCTGGTTGGTGAATAGGCTGAGTTGCTTGTGGAATCGGGAAAGGCAACTTGCTTTCTTCTGTTTTCTCAGCTTTTTTCTGATTTGAAGCTTGGGCTGGGGTGGGCGTATTGCCTACTTTCATATCATTGCTCGTTCTAATGGGAAGGAACCAAAAAACATTCTAAAGTTCATACAAATTTTTGACCAATTAAGGCTCTAGTTCACTGTTGGCAAAACGCATTACACTACTCAGGGTTGTTGTTGGAAATAGCCAGAAGTCTGGTTCTTGCCCGGATGGTGGCACTACGTTTAACTGATGATCAAGGTGAAGCTGATGACTGAAAGAGAGCAAAAGGCCTGATGCAGGCAACTGAAACATCGGCACTACATTCCCATCTGGATAGGGGCCCGTGTTCGTTCCGAGTAGCGTAGCATTTGGCAATTGACGGCTTAGCCCCACCAAAAACTGACAACCTGCTCCACACTGGTCATTGGCAATCACAATCAACCGCTTGTTCCATTTTGGAGATTTCGGTTTGCCTTGAAACAGAAATTTCGTCTCCATCCACTTGGCATCGATCGATTCTTCTTCAAAGCGCTGTAACATCGATGCAAAAACACCACGCTGCTGAGCCAAGGCATCTTGTAGCCACCCTGATTGCGAAAGCTGGCGTTCCTGCCACTCCATTTGGCGCAACAAGCCTGTGATCGTTGCAGGAGTTTGCTTTTCCCGTACGATGGAACTTTGCACATTGTTTCGTAAAACATCACGAAGCCAGCGCTCAATAAAGGAAAAACTGCCCTGAGCATTGTCACGCACATCGAGGATTAGTGTTCGGGCCGAACCCATTCTCTCCGGCAGCAAATAAAAATCTCTTACAGCCGTCTCCTCTTTGCGTCCATCACGAAGCCAACGAACATAAAACACGCGACCTTCATCTGCTTGAAACAGGGTTTGTCTTGGAGAGACCAACTCTTTGACAATGCGTTGTAAGAGAAGCTCTCGAGTGACTTTTCGGTTCAACTCATCAACAAATTCACACCTAATTCGTTCAGGGAATTCAGATGCATAGATCCCCAGCATCACTCTTTTCTCACGAATTCGCTCTGGTAGAATTGAAAATAAACGCACACTAGGATGATTACATTCGTTCAGCCAGAGATTCGCCAGTCCAGGAAACTTTTGGTCAGGCAGCACCCGAAAACGATCTCCTTGTTTAGCGAGACGTAAGTCTGTAAACCGGGGCTCGACTAGCAGAATTCGATTCTGGTAGTGCCGCCGAGGCAGATGGAGATCTGCTCGGAAGACGGGATCCTCAGTGAACTGCAGAGCTTCCAAGAGTTTTTCCTGAAAGTGCTGGGTCAGCATTGGGCGAGGATTTTCCAGCAACTGTGATCTTAACTCTGAGAAGACTTGATCCCAATCATGGCCTGCCTGCTGAAGACGCTCATAGTGAACGTAGTTCTCTCGGATCAATTGCTTTACTGCAACAAGATCATCGTGCACTTGGGCCGGTGTCAGGTATGCTGGAGAACGACTCCATTCAATGGACTGAGCCGATAGAGAATGACTGAATGTGCTGGTAAACAGCCATCCCAATAAAATTAGGCAAAGTTTCCAGCTTGATTTGACCGTCATGCCCGGAATCTCCTCCACTTGGTAAAGGCTTGTTGTGTTTTCTTCTGTTAACATTTTTTGCCTGAGAGAATTCCCAGGAGCTTCCTTCTTTTATTCTCGCCCATCCACTTTGTAGAGCAGAGGTTTGGTCAAGGAAGCTATAGAGATTTGTTGCACTCGATTTTCATCAATTTTTTTTCAGACAAATATCTTAAGAAGCACTGCTCCAAATTTTTCCATTCCTTATCAGTGACAGCAAACCAAGCAGTATCTCGATTCCTACCCTTGACAATCAGAGCTTGTCTAAATGTCCCTTCGTAGGAAAAGCCTAATCTTTGCGCTGGCCTGCGAGACTTGGTGTTGAGAGCATTTCATTTCCATTCATACCAGCAATAGCCATTTTCAAAAGCCCATTTCATCATCAGGAACATGGCCTCTGTTGCTTCCGTAGTTTTCTGCAGTAGGGGGGAGTAATTGAGATGTCTAACTTCGATCGCTCCCTCTTGGGGATTAATTTTCAGAAAACTAGCGACACCTACGTGTTTTTCTCATGGTCTTGTTGATTATTGCAAAGAAAACAGTATCCGTCCCATCTTCCACGAAACGAAGCCAATTCAAAAATTCTGATTGGGTTGAAATCGGTCCATAGGGTAGATAAGTCCAATTGTTTTGTTGGGGATCAAGCTGATAGGCTTCGTAAAGCTCCGCTGCAAACTTTTCAGCAGAGAGCCGCTGGATCATTCTAACTTCCCTTGCAGCTCAATTCCACGAGGATGTGGAGGGATCACAAATCTGTCTCCGATTTCAACCAACGGCAAGTTTGATGACACTTCTCTTCGCATAGAAAAACTGGCGATTGTAGTTAGCAGAAAGACGAAAGGAATCTAAGGTGGGCTACCTGACTTGCTAAACAAGATTCTTTGTGATGCCCTCTGGAACACAGTGAATGGATCTGGTAGCCTTTTCAGCAAAATTTTATGTAGCCGTGTTCATCGTTGATGAATGAACTTTGAATGTTGATCAGAATCAGTGCTGCTCGAAAGGCCGGGTGCTTGGATCAGGAGACAGAAATTCAGGTAAGGGGTCGGTTGGCCTATTCACTTCTGGTAAGGGTTCTTGTTCACCTGAACAAGTCAGAATCACAGTTCGAGGACTATAAACTCCTAGAGTGACGAATGTGAGTACGCCTTGATCGAGAGAAGTGAAGAAGTGAGATTCGTAAAGTCTGCCTTGGGCGCAATAGTGATCAGCCTCAATTTGCCAATCGCCAACAAGTCCCCAGAACCAGAAATTTCTTTCTAGTCGGTGCTGCTTTGGAGAAGGGCTTTCTGAGGGATATTGCAGGCGCACATGACAACCCCCAAGTGCTACTAGTCCAATTAGAGTCAAGGCTGCCCATTTCATAGTACTGAAACTCACTTCAAAGATTCCAAAATTGTGATTCATGAAGAACATTACCCCGGTAGAGCAATCTTCCACCAAAGGGTTGCTCCTGAAATACCATCGGGGTGAATATTCGGTCTCCCTCCCACATTGGTAGGGAAGTCAATTCTTTCTTAGAGATCCAGGCAAGGATGCCCTCCGGACAATCTTCTCGCAAGGCACCCTGAAAACTGTTCGAATAGAAGACAAAAACGTGCCATTCATCGCCAAAGGGAGAATCTCCGAGATCCGGAAAACTCAACAACCCTTGAAGGTGCAGATTGGTTAGTTCAAGCCCGGTTTCTTCAATAACTTCTCGGCGGGCAGCCTCATGCGGTGGTTCATTGGCTTCAATTTTTCCACCGGGAGCCAACCAAAAACCTTGATGTTCATCTCGTTTCTGGCGATGAATCATCAAAATCTGCTCATCTTTTTCGATATAAACCAATACTCCTAAACGCATCATCACACCAAATGGAAAAAAAACTCAGACTCAGCAATGAAGATATTCAAGCATTGCTCAAGGGAGTCGCTGTTGGCAGCAATAAAGAAATGCAAGTTACCGACGACATCGTCCCTTTCGACCTAGCTCGTAAAAACCGCATCATACGTGGTCATCTCCCTGGATTGGATAACGTTCATGATCGCTTTGCCCGTTCTTTACAGCAAACCCTATCCAATCACCTGCGACGAAGCTTTCGGATCGTGCGACGCACCACGGAATTAGTGAACTACAAAGACTACATCGAAGGTATTAGCTACCCCACGTCATTGAGCATTTTTCACTTACCACCCTTACGTGGAACCGCTTTACTTGGGATGGAGCAGCGCCTGATCCATTGTTTCATTGACCTCATGTTCGGGGGAGACGGACGCCTCCAGGTACGCGATGTAGAACGAGAATTTACTCGTATTGAATCTCAGGTTGTAGCCAAGATCGTCCACAGTGCCCTGATAGATCTGCGTAATGCCTGGCAAACTATTGTCCCCCTGAAGATGCGTTTTGATCGCACGGAAACCAATGCTCACTTGGCACAAGCTGCGAGCGATGAAGAGATCGTTGTTTACACTACATTTGACGTCGAGTTGCACCGCTTGCCGATGACGATGACCATTTGCCTGCCCTACAACATTCTTGATCCAATTCGGAATCGTTTAGACGGTGGTGCGGTCAATGCTGATACTGAACCAAGTCCGGTCAATTGCGCTCGATTGGAGGCCCACTTACGAGGATCTAAAGTGGAAGTTCGGGTGCCTCTAGGGAATGCTCAGGTTTCACTACGACGCTTCTTGAAGCTACGTGTTGGTGACCATGTGCAGTTGGAACAGTCCAAGGACAATGCTCTTGAGGGCTACGTACAGAACGTCTTGAAGTTTCGAGGATTCCAGGGAGCGTATCGAGGACGCCGGGCGGTCCGGATTCAAGAGTTTGTTGAGCCCAAACCTGGTTATGAGGATCTGTTCGATTTACCCTCGGAAGAAGGTCCTGTGAATTAGCTTGGTCTTGGAGGGGAATCTCAAATTTTGGAGTAGATCAATCATTCCGAGGCTTGCGCCGACTCTCTACTAGTTTTACTCCCTGCTCACGGCTTTGATCCACTCGATGGCGCAAATCCTTGCCCGTCCGAAAGACAGGGAGCTTCTTTGGAGGAACACGGACAGATTCTCCCGTTCGTGGGTTGCGGCCCACGTAGGCTTCGTAGTGCTTGACCGTGAATGAACCGAATCCTCGAATTTCAACCTTATCACCCTCGGACAAAGCCTCTTTGATGCTGTCAAAAAAGATGCGTACGACCTTGTCAGCCGTCTTTATTGGACAATCGGTTTTCTCAATGAGTGTGTTGATCATCTGTGACTTGTTCATATGTAGCGTCCCTCGAGAGTTTGAAGAGGAAGTTCAAATTTTATGAATCTACAACCTAAGGCAATGATTTAAAATTGCAAGCATATGATTCAATAGATTATTTTCTTTGGATTCAAGCCAGTGAAAACAGTTTTTTCCACAATCTTGCATAAATTGCAGGTTAATTTTTTTGTAGACCCTCTTTGGGCTCATGCCCCACTGTTGATTCGATGAGTGAACCACTCTGGGACTTTATGCCCCCGCCAAGTAGTGATCTTCAGGATCGAGAGGTGTCTCGACGTGGCAGTCGACTTTCAAATAATCGAATTGCCCTGATTCTTTCCGGAAGTATTGCAGCCTACCGCAGCCCTGATTTAATCCGCGATCTACGTCGTGAAGGTGCAGAAGTTCAAGTCTTTGCAACAGCAGACGCCTTGCGCTACGTCGCTCGGGAAGCTCTTGAATGGACCTCCCTCAACCCCGTGTTGACGGAATCTAGTCCAAACGCAGAGCATTTGAGTGACAACTCTCCCTTTTCCGCTTATCTCGTTGTTCCTGCCACCTACAACTTACTGAATAAGTTTGCCTGGGGCATTGCAGACGACCTGCCCACAGCGTTGCTTGCCTCTGCCCTAGGTCGTGCTGAGCGTGCAAAGACTCCAATCCTTGTTGTTCCCACCATGCACGGTTCTATGCATAACCAGATTCTGCAAGAATCCTTGCGGCGGTTACATGATTATGGAGTGACAGTAGTCCCACCTCGTCAGGAAAATGGGAAGAACAATTTGCCGGACAACGAGTTTTTAGTGGGACATTTGATACGCTCGCTTAGTACAGGAACTCTCAAAGGCCACCAACTGATGATCACTGGAGGACCAACCCCGGTGTGGGTAGATCATGTCCGCCTGTTCACTAATCGTTTCACCGGTGCACTAGCCATCGAAATTGCCAAGCAGGCATGGGTCGAAGGAGCTGCAATTCAATTGATCCTCGGACAAGGGAGCCTTCCAGCACCAAGTTATTTGCCTCATCAGCGTGTGGTGGACTTCAGCAGCTACCGTGAAAAGGTGCTTTCAGGGTTGGATGATGGAGCATTTGGTACAGCCATTTTCAGCGCAGCTGTTGCTGATTATCAGCCTTCTCAGGTGTATCCTGGTAAGCTTCCCAGTGGCCAGCAACTCACACTCTCTTTTGAACAAACCCCCAAGGTAATTCGTGAGGTACGAGCTGCTCACCCCAAGCTCAAAATGGTGACCTTCAAATACGAAGAAAATCGTACCCATGAAGAATTGATGACGATCGCCCGAGAGCGTTCAAAGGAATATCAATTGGTCGTGGCCAACCGCGGAGAGGAATTTATCGAATATGGAGATCAGGTAGCGTGGTTGGTGGAAGAAAATAAGCCAGAAGAGCAGGTGGTCGGTAAGCCAGCTATCGCCAAGGCAGTACTCGACCGTGTAGCGAGTTGGCTGTGAATGTCAATCACCTCTCCACCATGCGTTTTTCGCAGTGGCGCCCCATCGGGGTCTGCGACAATGCCCCTGATGGTGAGCGCAAAGCCCGGATGTTTGCCCGGGATGATTTGGAGAAAGTGCTCGCCCCAGGGATAGGCCGCAACACTTGGGAAGGCTCCCTTGAGCTACGAAAGATTATCGAACGCTACGCCCAGGATGTGGCCAAGCTTTCCCCCAAAGCAAAGGTGCTCAAACGTCCAAAGGTTGCTGAAATCAGGTTGGTCGGAATGGAGTTACGCTTTGCTCCAACACCAGGTCTCAACAAGGAATCCATCGAAGGGCAGGTACAGCTTTTCGAGGTATCCTTTGAGGAAGGAGGTCCTCCTCCTACAATGAAATGGCCTGTGGGTTGGATTGCAGTGATTGGAGCGTTGCTAGTGATTCTCTCTGGAATGCTGATCGCGATTCCCCTGCTGCAGGAGGATGAGAGTAGAGCAACCGCTGCGCAGGATGTTTTATGTGGAACAGGTCGGGCTTCGATGACCTATCAGTCTCACCTGCAGCAAATGCTTCGGGAACTGGAACTTTACGCCCGCTCCACGCCCACAGGACGTAATATGAGCTACAGTCGCAGCGCCTGTGAGGATCCATCTGGCAATGTGCCGAAGGATGAAGCTTCTTTGCTCAGATGTGTACTACAGTTACAGCGCACCGATGGTGCTTTTCTCCAAACCCGTACCAGCGAACGCGCTCAATTCTGTGTCAGCCAGATCTGTGCGAATAGACTGCCTGAACACCAGGCTTTTTGCCGACAGTTCTAACGAAAGTTCTGCTGATATCAACTGGGGGGAACGGCTAACTCTTCCCGTTTGTTTTGATAGTACTGCAACTGGAAGCGCAACTCTCCAATAAATCCCCGCAAGCCATCGGACAATAGCCGATCGTAGTTAGCCTCTTCCTGAAGAAAATTAAGCAGTTCCTCAATCAGATTTTCTTGGTCCGTGGTCTCTACAATCAGTTGACGGTCCAAAACGGATAACAAGTCACGAAGTTTCCGATCCACTTTACGCAAGAGGCTGAGGATGTACTCATGGAACTCCCGTTGACTGCGAACCTCAAAACGGAATTCCTCCGATCGAGTCACGTTCGGTCCCTGGAAAGTATCGCTGTCACTGACCTCAATCCAAGCTGTCACATTATCTCCGGCTCGTAAGGGTGTTGCCGAGAGTTCCCAGAGATACCTTTCCTGGTAACTCTTGAAGTCTCCTTCAAAAGACTGAATGATCTCACGCTCGATGGTTCCTGTGGCTTCATTGCGATATCTCAACAGAATCTGGCGTAGTCCGTAGTCGTCCTTGGCTTCCAACTCCACCTGCAGTTGGGACAAATCAAAGATGTATTTATCAGGAGGCCAGAGGACCATCACAGAAGGACTCAGATCCGAAATCACCTCCACTGCAACACTCTGTTGACGCCACTCGAGAAAGAGGGTCCCGGTTTTCAGTGGTGTCAACGCCGAGCGCCAGCGCTGTTGTTGAGGAACCCATTGCAAGGGTTGGGGTTCGCCCTGAATTGGTCGATAGGCACTTTGATCTCTATCCGGTAATCCTTGCTCCAGAAAGATTTCCAACCGGCTTCCAGCAGGAATTTGCAGCTCATTGGGAAGTGTGGAAAAGACCTCGGAATCACGTTTGAGATACGCTGGATAGAGAATGCGGTAGGAGTGGGGAATTTGAAATGCTTCCGCTGCAGTTGGGCCTTGGTTGACCAAATACTGTGGCAGCCACCAACTACCAATCCAAACAACAACCTGTAGAGACACCGCGACCCCTGCAAGCGTTCGCCAGGATGGCAGTAGTCGATGCGTCTCCCTCCCTTCTAAGCGCTCAAGCAACTGCTTCTCAAAGCGTTCAAGAAAAATATTGGTAGTTCGTGAAGCTGGTGGATTTTCTCTGAATTGTAAACTGCTATGCAGTTCTTCTGCGAAGGCAGGATCTTGCCGATAGAGCTTTTGCAGACAATAATCTGGTCGATGTAGCAACCAACTGCCAATCAGGCAAACAACAAGGACCGCAAAGGAGCCGAGAAGAAAATTTGGAAAGGGTAGCGGGGTACTTTGGAGCAGCAGAAAGACAAGCAATAGACACGATGCTCCGGCGCAACTGCGACCAGCAAACTGTAGCCGCAGATTCCGGCAATATTGATCAAACCAACGTTGGGAAGGGGATGCTTCAGCAGCAGGCATGAACTAGTTGATTAGGTTACCCCGCTCCAGTAGTTCCGCCAAGTCATCCAGCATGTGTGCAAAGACATGGGTTGCGTAGTCGATCTTTGTTTCCTTGTCCAGGAAATTGGCTTCCAGTGAGTTGGCTAAGTCAAGAATTGCCTGGGAGACTTGCAATTCAAAGCGCTCACTGTTTTCAAAGCCGACCAGCGTTTGGAACTGTTCCAAGCTCAGGGCTTCGGTGGTTTCACTCATTAAAAACTCCATTTAAATCGGAACACGATCAACTGTGATTGACAAGCCGACAAGTCGGGTACGATGCTGCCCCCCAGCGAAAGGTGTTGATGCTTCGGCTGAAAGCAATAGACTCAGTATGAACATCGGCAGCGATTCCAAAAACTTTAGGAAAAAATGCAGAAACAAATAATATGCGTCAGCTTGATGCTTTGGCTGAGTACATTACCCTGCCTAGCTCAGCAATTTCCTACAGATGGGATTTACCTCAAACACTATGACCGCAAGGAATGCCTGGCACGTGTCGAAGCCCAAATTGAAAAGATAAAAAAGGCGATGTTGACCATGCCCAGCGGCCAGCACGATCAATTTCTCAATAGTCACAGTCGGGATCGTTATCGTACAGGCTTACCAATCACCCCCAATCAGCGCCAGCGAGTGTATGCGCCAAAGCCTCCCAGCCAACCCAATTCTACTGAAAACACCCTCCGTATGATGGCTCGTTTCGATGCGATGCGTCGCAGTTGTCGCTAGTTGATCTTGCCTGGCCTATCCCCTTCCGCTGCCGGCCGGCTCCATCGCAGGCCTCACCAATGTCATGGCCGGTGGCGGATCAACGCTTCGTGTTCCCTCCCTTCTCTTCCTCGTTCTAGACGCCGCCACGGCCAACTGTACCAATCGTGTCGCTCTACTGATTGAGTGTGATGCTGGAGTGCGCGGATTTCGCGACCAACAACAATCCTTGTTCGCAGACAGCCTGCGTCTTAGTCTGCTGACTCTGAATCTGGGGCGTTGATCGGAGCCTGGTTTACCATCAGGATTGATGGCGAATGGTTTCGCATTATCCTCTCCCTGGTGATGGTGGGAGTGGTGCTTTCGCTGATCTTTCCGCTCAAACAACCAGATCCCCATGTGCTTTTGACCACTCAACGTCGCTGGCTCGGTAACTTGGGCATGGTTGGGATCGGCTTCTACGGTGGCTTCATCCAGATTGGGGTGGGATTTCTACTGATCGCCCTACTCTTTCATGGATTTCGGGAGGACCTTGGTAAGGGCAAACAGGCACAAAGCCTTCGTAGTCATGATCTACACAATCACAGCCCTACTAATGTTTGTCTGGAATGAGAGCGTCAATTGGGGACTGGGGCTGGCGGTAGGTGCCTATGTTGGAGCCAACCTTTCTGTCAAGAAAGGTGAAGCGATTGTGCGCAAGGTACTGTTTGTTGCCATTTTTGTAATTGTTCTCAAACTGCTGATCTAAAAAATGAACTCACAACAACCCAATCTCCCGAAGAGGCCTCATAAAACCAGCATTCCTTGTTTTTGTAGACAACACTCCCGTCAGCCAGGAGGTGTTGCGTTTTGCTGACATGGGTGGCCCGAGTATCAGATTGCTTAGTGGTCCTATACTGCCACTCAGCAGCGATTCAAGCCTTGGTTGAGTTGGAGAACTGCAGAATTCAGAGCCAAGTTTTGAGGAGCAACTGCAAGCGCTTCAGCTCCGTTTTGAAGTTGAGATTGTTCGCCTCTTTGCAGATCCAGCCGATGGGACCCTCAAGCTACAAGATGAGTTGCATCCTGAGCTGTCGGTCATGGCAGCACACTCACACACTCTAGGGGGTAGGCTCTTTCTCGGCAAACACACGGACATGGTCCTGCATCAAAGTTCGACCCCTATCTTTGTCTGTAAGCAAACTCAGCGGGATCCCCAACAGGTTATTGTTCCCTTGGATCTCAACTCAATCTCAGAATCAGTGCTCCGTAAGGCAGATGAGTTAGCTCTCACCCGTGCGGGATAATTGCACCTCCTGCAAGTGTTGGACTATCCGGAAATTCATGTTGTCGGGGGTGGATCTTTCTACGGGGTAGCGGTTGATGCTAGATTTCTGCAGGAACGATGCGAACAGTGGTTGGAACATGGACGCAAAAGCCTCGAAGAACTGGCGGCCCAGGCTAAACCGACGTCTCCCTATCAGCTTTATCTCTATTTTGGGACACCCTACCTGCAAGCCCTTCAACTCGCTGAGCGAGTCAACGCTGGACTAATCGTAATTAGTGCACATGATCACAACGCATTGAGACAACTGCTGATGGGCAGCGACACCGACTTCCTCGTCCACAACTACGAAGGCTCACTCTACGTCCACAAGGAACTCCAGAGCTAGTTGCTGTTTGCAGCCAAAACTTGGAGTCTCCAAAAACTCTCCTAACCACTAACGTGGCCCACACTCTCCCAACAGGCGCGGGTTTTCGGAAAGTCCTATTCGTCCCGCAAAAGTATCCTAACCCACTTTACTCTCAAAGAAATGTCAGCAAGACCAGCTTGCACTTCGAGCCTTCACTCAGGATATAGTCGATCGTCTGCAATTCGGTGAGTTCAGCCTGACTAGCTTGCTCCAACTCGTTGAGAATGCTTCCAAAATTACTTTTTAGCCAGAACTCATCCCGGACGGTCAAGCAGATCCGTCCACCAGATTTAGTGATACGCAACATCTCATGCAGGGCCTCGGGTTGCACATGCCCAAGGGTAAAGGTGCCGATGCAAATCACCGCATCACAGGTATCCACTGCTATTTGCAAAGGGTGGTTCAGATCGACTTGATGCAGTGCCCGATACCCCCCCTTGGCCTGCGCCTCGGCCAACATGGACTGAGAATAATCAATTCCATCAATGCGGAACTTTCTCACTTTTGTCAGGAGTTGACCAACCAGTCCGGTCCCACAGCCTGCATCTAATACAATTGCTTCCTCAATCGACAGGTACTTCAACAACAGCTCTACACTTCATGCAGGAGCCTGGTAGCCAAAGTTTTCCAGCAGATCCTGATCATAGGTCTTGGTCCAAACACCATAGGCCTCAGAGATATCTTCCAGGCTCTTGGCGTTGAGTACCTTGTCGTGGGTTTCAGTTCGAGGTCCCATTCAGCGTTCCTCTGTTTTGAATTCATCAGCGATGCAACCCTGGCTTGGGGATGCTGGCTTACCTTAACACAAGGGCTGGCCCAAATGGCAAATCTGTGATTCTTGTATTGTGGGGATCATGGTGGGGGATTTTTGCCAATTGACTGATCTTTTGATCTTTATGAAATCAATCAAATCCCTCACCCACCATCTGCGATGGTTCCCCCTCTCCCAAAATGGGCGAGGATTTTTCAGATTGTGTTGAATGTCAGGCTGTAAGCCAGTTGACGAGGATTTCAAACGAATGAGATATCCTTCTCCCTCAGGGAGAAGGTGGTGGTAGGCCGGATGAGGGAGCTCCTGCAAGTTCCTAATTTTTTCTAAATTTCGCCACTGTCTCGCAGCGGCTCCCTGTCAAAGAATTCAGCTTACAAAAAAAGCATCTGACTTAGAAATTGGTCCTGTTTGATTGATCATCTAAAAGATTATGGGCATCTTTATGAAGTAAACCAATTCTTGATGACCCGATATTGGATTTAGCCGTGAATGTTGCCGTACATCAACTCAAAGCCAATCTGTTTCGACTGTTGGCGAGGGCGCAAGCTGGGGAAGTGATTGAGGTCACCTCACATCGAAAACCAATCACCCGCATGGGTAGTCCCCGAACCAACTGGAGCCTCCCTCGACTCTCTGAGATGTTCTGGGGCGCTGAGTTGGAATGGCAAAAAACCCTTTGATCTAAGAGCCTCTTGCCTTGACGGACGCTAGCCAATCTGTCAGCAGTTTGATCATGGAAGATCACCGGTGATCCTGTTTTGTGACACCTCTGCGCCGATCAACATCTATGTTCTGGGGGAGTCGATCTCGGCCGTGCGAGGCGCTATCAACGAAGCCTCGGTAGTTGCGGTTTGTCGGGTTGCCTGGACAGAAGCGATGTCTGCGCTGGCTCGCAGAGGGAGAGAATTTCCAGAGGGCCCTTCTTGGAAAAAGTACAGAGTCGGTTTCGCAAGGACTGGGAGAGTTATGCCAAGGTTTAAGTCAGCCAGACCCTGGTAGAACAGGCTGAAAAATTTGCAGAGATCTTTGTGCTACGGGCTTACGACAGTAAGCAATTGGTGGCTGCTAACACCTTGCAAGCAGAAATACACGGGAAAGTGAGTTTCGCTTGTTTTGATCAGCGCCTACAAAAAGCGGCTCAAGTGCTGGATCTGATGCCTCTTGACCTGGATCGTTTCAACCAGATTTCTTCCTGAACAACGATGAGCTCGCTTCCTCCACAGTTTTAGATGCCACCCTAGCCCAAGACGAACAAGTGACTGTCAGACCAGATGAATAAACTCCTACAAGTCTCTAATTTTAATAATTATTTTATCTTATTCACCAACCCCTCACCTACCACTGACGTGGTTCCTCCTCTCCCAGTTAGGTGAGAGTTTTCCAGAGAATGAGGGTCTTTCTTTCACTACCAGAGAGAAGGCCGCCAACAGGTCGATCGGATGAGAATATTTTTTTTGACAGTTTTACTGAGTAAAATCCACGTAGCGTGCATTGCTATGAGCGAGCAGACCCTTGCATCAGTGCAACTAAGAGCGAGGATGGGGGATTTCGGGGGGATTCACCACCGTCACACCTCTCCAAGTGAAACCATCCTGAAAATCCTCAGAAAGTAGAAGACGACACCGATGTTCGGCTGCCACCGCCAGAATCAGGACCTCCTAGAGCTGGAGTTGATGGTCTACAGTCAGGTCCAAAGCTGATTGAAGACAAGCCCATGTGGAATCAGCTACAAAAAAACAGTCTGCCCACTCCAGTACTGCCTGACGAGTTCCTGCCGGGTTGCGTTGAGATTTGGCGCTCAAGACTCGGGACAGTTCTCCCAGGGTCTGAGCTGGCAGTACAACATCCCGGTGAATCAATTCCATGATCAGGATACAAGCCCCCCCGGCAACAGGCTTCATCTCCGACACCCTCTGCGTAGGCTAGAATATTCGTATCTAGTACCACACGCATGGCTCATTCCTCGTACAATTTGTACGACTCCAATCCCTAGGATGAAAGTCTACCTGCTCCTGTAGTCGTGCAAGGAGGCGGCGACGCGGGCCGCGTCGCGTTGGAGATCGCTCGTCTGGGCAGGAGCAATGGTGGCAACAGGCGTGCTTCTGGATAAGACCGTGATCACCTCGCCTGCAGTGACCTCGCGCAGGACACCTGGAAAATGCCGATTGGTGTCCCGGACCGAAATGGTTTTCATCAAGACCTTATTTGTCATGTTGATCACGACATTGTCAGCAAATTCTACAGGGATTCAATTTAGAAATGAAGTCTTGAATCGCTCTTACCCACTACTGGCTTGGTCTGTGCCCCCTAAGAATTGACGGTTTTTCAGTTTTTTTCAATTCAAAGGTGTTTACAAATAGGCCTAAGTTTTCAGGAGCTTGTGGAAAACCGCGTGGCTGTCCATAGCGTAGGTTTTCAGAACGGTATCAGTTGGCGTAGCTTTCATTCAACTGAGCTCAGAAATCTCATTGGATGGGATGGCCGCCGTGTTGACGGCCTCTTTTTCAGAAAAGGACTCCAATACCAGCAATTTGATAGAGTTGGTCGTATTCTCCATCAAGTATGGAGAGGGTAGTACTCTGATAATCATGATTGATGTGATGCAGTCGAAGGCCATAGGTGAGTTCAATGTCCCCTAGAGCCATGCCGAGGGTCAGACCGTAAGCAGTCCCCTGCAACGAGATTTTATCTTCCAGATTGGCGGTGAAGGTGTAAGGAGGAAACGGAAGGGTAGTCGTTTGTGAATAGCGAGCTTTTCCAGAACCATCGAGCAGGGTTCCATAGCTCAATTGGAGCGTCAGCTTCTCGCCGAATAGGTAAGACAGATCCAGAAACTGGGAGTCTGTTTCTTGATCAAATGATAAATCCGTACTCCCTATCGTGAGGTCAAACTTGGCTTTGGCAATGAAGGCACTCCAACCCAGACCAAATCCATTGGCAAAAATATACTCTACGCCATAGCCGCTAACTTGTTCAGTCGTGTTGGTAGCACCTTCGATGTCCCCGTATTCAGCAGCAATTGGAGTAGTCAGTCGCAGTCGACTGCGACCTTCTGCCCAGGCCCACGTCTCTAGGAAACCAAAAACAACCAAAAAAATAATTAGGATTCTACGATACACCCTCCCCCCTCAGAGAAAAAATCCAAGATTCTTATGACATCCTGATTTCACAGGAGGACCATTATAAGCAAAAAGTGGACTTTCCATCTGTAATCAACAGAACTTTGAAAAGGTTAAGCAAGCAATTGTTTCACAAGACTGCTTGCAACTAGCCAAGTAAAAATGCAATTAAATGAAACATTGCTTGACGAAAATGGATGCAAAGACAGTCTGTTTTCATCTCAGTAATCCGGTTGATTCGTCGATCCATCTCTTTTTCAGAGAATCATGCTTGCCCAAGCACACACCTCTGCGGTTCTTGGTATTGAAGCCCATCCGAGCACGGTCTAAGTGGATGTGACGATTGGACTGAGTGCCTTCAATATTGTTGGTCTGCCGGACAACATGATTTGGGAGAATCCAGACCGTATCCTGGCAGCATTGAGCAATTACGGAATTACCCTTCCACAAGGTAAATCATGGTCAATTTGGCCCCTGCACAACTCAAGAAGGTTGGAGCGGGTTTTGATTTGCCCATTGCAGTCGCGTTGCTTGCAGCGATGAGACACTGTCCGGCAGAGCGACTAAAGGACTGTCTATTTGCCGGGGAACTCTCCCTGGAGGGAAGCCTGCAATCTGTTAGAGGTGTGTTGCCGATGGCCCTGATGACTCGGCGCTAGCAGTTGAACCAACTTGTCCTGCCTGTAGCCAATGAGTTGGAGGCAGGCGTGGTTCCCGAACTACAGCGTGTGCCCGTTGGACACCTAAGGGATGTGTTTGCTTTGCTGCGCAACGAACAGGAGTTATCACAATCAGAGCTTGATGCAGAGTCCTTGTTTCAGCACCATACAACTTAAATTGTTTTTAATTTCAGTATCTTGCATTGATTCATTCAGGACCATACCTCTGATTTTTCCCCATTTTTCAATTTCAGAAGACTTTTTGGGCACAACTTTGGGCACACTTTTGGGCACACTCCTATCCTAGATTTGGAGTCTGTCGGTGATGCCAGAAAAGGTAGATATGCATCACCAAAGTCATCTGGTTCAACAACCCTCCACTCGCACCTACTTCTTTCGCTCCATCATTCCCAAAGCTCTGAGAAATCACTTTGACGGCCAGCGTGAATTTAAAGTATCGTTGAGGTGCAAATCCAAAGCTCGCTCTCAGCAAGCCTCCTTCTGTCTGTATGGTGTTGTTCATCATCTCTATGATTCCATTCAAGCTGGACAGTCTCAAATGACCCTTGAGGAAATCAAGAACATTCTCAGAATTGAACTAGAGAAGAGCTTTCGCTACATCAAGCACATTCAGCTGCGCACCAACCGCTACAATGCAGAGCGAGTACAAGCAGCGATTGCCGACCTAGAGGCAAAGAAGTCCAGTCGTTTGGATTACTACACAAATAAGTCCGAGCAGACTGAAAGCAGAATTGAAGAGAAACTGACCAAGTACGAACAACGCTTTGGTCAACAGTGGGATAGAGAATCCTTGGAATACCTTCAACTCAAGGAGCAGTTAAAGGAACTTTATCTGAAGAGATTGGATTGGGCGATTGACTTATTGGAGGGCAAAGATTTAGTTCAAGCAGAGCTGATACAGCAATACGAGAATACCCTGCAAACGAACCTTGAATGGTTAACCTCCAAAACCCCAACTTCTTCTCCTAGTACCCCACCAGAATTCACNACAGTCGCACCAGCAGCCTTAAAGACAGCATCCCAACCAAACCCCAACGAAATTGCCGAAAAAACAGAAAAAGTAGAAAAAGCAGCGGAGATGCNNCTNAGCAAGTTGATGCAGGATTTTCTTAGAGAGAAGGAAGCCTCCAACATCACCAAGAGCACAGTGTTGTTTCATCAAGTCTGCTGTGAGGATTTTGTGGAGTGTGTTAGGGATATGCCCGTCACTGAGGTGAACAAAGCTGTGGTGCGCAAGTACTTGGAGATGCAGAAAAAGCTACCTGCACAACGCAAGAAAAATCCACGCTACGCCAAGAAGACGATTGAGCAGATTCTCAAGATGAAGGGTGTGGAACCGCAGAGCATCACCAACATCAACAAGAAGGTGAGCTACCTCAAGCAGTTCTTCAAATGGTTGGTCTATCGCTTTGACAAGGTGGGCAGCAATCCCTTTGACGGCATGAACTTGGCGAACAAAGCCCAAGTGATTGAGCGAGGTCACTTCACTGATAGAGACTTACAGAGAATATTGGGTAAGGACTATCTGAGCAGTACAGTTCATCGGGTAGACAAAGACAGCCGCTTCTACATCAAACATGGAGTGAACTACTACTGGGCTTTTCTGATTGGCATCTACTCAGGCATGAGAACAGAAGAAATCTGCAAACTCAGAGTGGATGAAGTTCAGCAAGAGAAGGCATCTGGTTCTTTGACATCAAGGGGAGAGTAAAGACGAAGAACAGTGTGCGTAGAGTACCGATTCACAAGCAGTTGGTAGATTTGGGTCTGCTGAAGTACATGGAGATTGTTGCCAAGCAAGGAGAGGAGCGCTTGTTTTGGAGCTTGCCCATCATCAATGAGAAATATTCCAAGACGGTGAGCAAGTTTTTTAATGACAGCTATTTGAAGAAGGTTGGGGTCTATGAACCCAACACCAAGATTCTCTACAGTACAAGGCACACCTTCATCACCAGAGCAAAGGTCAATGGGATGGAGGATGCGTTGTTGAAGAAACTAGTGGGTCATGAGCAGGAGTTCACCCAGAAGCACTATGCAGCGAATATGTTTGACCTAGCTATGCTGCAGAAGGGAATCAATCTGGTGGAGTATCCGAGTTTGGATTTGAAGGAGTTGAGAGTGAAGTGGGATAGGAGATTGGTGGTGGAGAGGGTCAAGTGAAGGAGTAATAACGTATACTTTGGGACAAGAGCATATCCTCAAAAATAGTTCTCTTGTTGACGGAGTAGAGCCATAGGGGCACACTGAATCCACGAAAAAATATTTAGCAAGAAACTCGTAGACACTACTGATGCATATCATCTCTCGCAAGCGGCTCAACGACTTTGCTGCCATGCATCCTGATGCTAAATCTGCTTTGGCTCATTGGTATCAAGCAGTCAAAAAACAGAGATTTGAGTCTTTTGTAGAATTGAGACAAGTCTTTCCACAGGCAGACCAAGTTGGAAAATTGACTGTGTTCAATATTGGAGGCAACAAGGTCAGACTGATTGCCGCAGTTCACTACAACAGCAAAAAACTTTATATTCGCTCAATTCTGACCCATGAGGAATACAATAAAGGGAAATGGAAGGAGTAATCATGGAAATCACAGCATCCCAAGTACAGCAAAGTTGGGGAAACCTTGCCTCTATGGTTTTCGTGCCCCATCGTGAAGAAGATTATCAGCGATTGGTTGAAGTGCTGGACAGATTGATTGACTTGGTTGGTGAAGACGAATCACATCCTTTGGCTTCCATGATGGAAGTGGTTGGCGTTTTGGTTGCCAAGTACGAAGAGGAATATGTTCCTGAGTTGGAAGAGGACAACGTAGCTTAAAACAGCAGACCACCTCGTGACTGTAATACTAGAGAATTCAAGATTCCACTTGTCACGAGGTAAACCGCCTCCAGACTAGACTGGCACTAGCCTAGATGGAATTTTGGGTGCATTTTTTTCAAGCAAATAACAACATCAATCGTCCTGCTGTTTTGTCTGATTCTTCACTCCTACGACCACGTCTTCTCAATTTGAGTAGTTGTTCCTTCACTTCTACCAACTCCTGTTGCTCCCTTGCTTCTCTCTCCATTTGTTTTCTGTCAGCAATAGACCAATCTGTATGCTGATGTACTTCCAGTTTGCTCCAGTTCTCCTTCAGCACTTTCATAAACTCGTTGTACCAATCCCGTAGTTCCTCTGAATTAGAACACTGCTCCATTTTGGCTCTCTGCTTCATCAGTTGGCTCACAAGCTCTCCTTCTCTTCCAATTCCAGCTGCTCCAATCAAGTCCTCTATCACATCCCGATAGACACGGTGGTCAACTCCCATCGTTTGCCAAGCCTGCTTTGAATCCTGAAAGACCAAGCCAAACTTGTTCAGCACCTCTCTTTTGTTTTGCTCTGATTTCTTCAGTCCAAAAAGTGCTTCAAATCGTTTGCTGCTCATCTGCTGTAACTGGTCTTTGAAGATTTCCAACTGTTCTTCTGCACTCTGCTTTGATTTGAGGATTACCAAGACTTCTTTGACAAATCTCCACTTGGGAGCAAGGTAGAGCTTTTTGACATAATCTGCCTTTGCCCAGCGAGTCATCATCTTTTTGTAGAGTTTGTCTGCTTGGGGCAATTGAGTCATCGTTAGTAGGGATAGCAGAGTCGCATAGCGATAGGCCTTGGTGACGCACTCCTTGGTTCGTTGCAAATCAAGCCCTGTTGTATCTATTACCAAGAGATGTGCTTCTGTCTTTTTCATCTGTAGGGGCAAGAGTTCCCTTTGATGTAGGTATTCTTCTCTCTCTTCCTCATCCTTTGGAGCATCCTGCATCTGCAGTGACTTCAAGTCTTCTCTGGCTTTGTTGTAGGCAGCAATATTTGCTAGAATCTCCACCTCCTCCAATTTGATAATCCGCTCTGCCTTACGTTCTTGGGCTATCTCATGACAGACTTGCTTAGACTCAGCTGAAATTTCTTCATTACTGATAAAATCCTCAATCACAAAGGAGTAGTCTCTATGGGGATGTTGCTTCAAGTATTCAACAAAGGCGGCTACCCCCACACTCTTACAAAAATTGCCAAAGGCACTGCGCTCCACGTTCAACAACACATAGAGCGGATGAAAGAACCAGCATTGACTCTCACTGTCATATTCCAGCAGACGAATCTGTTGTTGTAGCTTGGGGTCTTGAAAACCTCGCTGAATCTCTTGATTGATATTCTCTTGCACCCATTCCCTGTAGCCCATCTCCCTTTGGAGATTTGAGCTGTATTGGGCATAGCCAACATTTTTTCGTTTTTCAGTCATCACAAAGAACTCTGTGGACTCTGGCTCACGAACTCGTGCAGTGTATTGCTCCAAGTCCTGTGGTTGGAAAATGGAGTCTTCTGTGACCAAGACAAACAAATCAATGGGAGTGGTGAAGCTGATGCCTGTTGCCAAGGAGGGGCTACCAACGATGTACTTTGCCTCTTGGTTCAAGGGAGTATCCCTATCAGCATTCACCAAGCAAATCTCCTTGGGGTCAACTCCAAGTTCCCTCTGAAGCAAAATGGCCAATCTTTCTGTCTTTTCCTTACTTTGACTGAGAATTGCGGCCCTAGTCGGTTGGCGTGATTTGAGTAATTCCAACACTTGGGGTAGCAGCTGATTACGGGAGAGACTCAAGTGCTGAAGAGTTATCTTTTCGGCAGATTTTTGAAAAAATACTTTTTTTCAGCAAAGCCTAAGTCTTTTGCTAACTGTTCTGTAAAAGCTCTGCTGAAGGAGCTTTGAGTAGCTGTAAGAGTGATGATACGACTGACGTAGGTTCTGCAGAATTGAATAAATTCTGGATAGTTTGTCTCACAACTTGGCTCAAAGAGTTTCTCTGCTACTTGATGAACTTCATCCAAGACCAGACAGATGCCCTTGTCTAGATAGGGCAGCTGTTGTTGGCGGACCAGCTTGAGCAGTTGAGTGATGTTCTGCTTTGTTGTGCACAAAGAATTGATAGTGGTGGCAAAGATTTTGGCTGTGGGAATATCTCTCAAGCCATCCATGTAGCCTACAGCACCCAAATCTTTCTTGGCTTGCTCTACAAGTCTCACCAGTGGACTGACATAGATGATTCGCTCTCCAAGACACTTTTGAATTTCCTTGAGGGCAATCATCTTTCCTGAACCTGTTGAAGCTACGAGGTTGGTGATGCTCTGAGGAGCATAGTGCTCTGATTGCAGTAGCTGGCTAAGATATTCTCCTCTTGGAATCTGAGTACGAGGAATGGATGCATCGTAGGGATAGAAATCTGCGATTTGATGGTATTGCTGCTTCACTACTTCAATAGCTTTTTCTTCTTTCGTTTTCTCCTCAATCGTCAATGGATATTGCTGACCAGCTGAATAGGCACTTTGCACATCTCGCCTTGCCTTCTCTATACTTGTACAGTTTCCTTGGGTTGCATTGATGAGTGCCTGCAGAGCCTCATTGCCATCAAAGTAGAAATGGTAGCCTCCCATTGTGTATGCTTGCTTACGTCTTGTTTCAAAGCGCTGACCCTTGGCGGAATCACGTATTTTCTGACAGGCTCTCTCCAGTAGTTTTTGAGCAATTCGCTGTTTATTTTTTATACTAGAAAAACCCTCCATCTCAGTATTTGTCTGTGATTGCCGTCTTGAGCTCGTGAAGAGTGCGTGCTTGATGTTCTCTAGTAATTCCGTCACGAGGTCAGACTGGCTGAAGTCCTCTGCTTGCCAATTGGTATAAGCTTTTGGGTCGTAAGAGACACTGAATTTACGACCCAAGTCCAATGTGCTTGTGTCTAGCAATCGCTCTTCAATCCCATAGGTTTGCTTGAGGTACTCAAGCACGGCCAATCCCATTTGCTTGTGCTCATCCTTGTCTTTGCAGACACCCATGTGAAAGATGCCCTTGACTCCAAAAGATGGAGAATCAAAGACAGCTACCATGTAGGGGTCATCAGATAACTTATGGCGATACTGCTCGTAAAACTGCTCTCTGTCTTCAGGGGTCTTTAAATCAATGTCAACCTGCAGCAAACCACTGTGCTTCAGCAAACTGTCTTGTCTGGTCGTCTCAAAGATTCCAGAGAGGGTGATAGCTGGTAGCATGTGAGTCTTGAAGTGCTTGCGCTCCTCTTCAGTCTTCAGAGAGCGATATTGCTCCAACTCTTCTCGCCACTTACCATTGGCAATTCCATCAACAAATTCCTCCAAAGCTATGGTGGTCTTCTTTTCTGGCTCTACTAGTGAAAAAATTAGATTTACGGCCTTCTTTCCAAGATAAATACTATTATCCAGATGATTGTTCATAATGGTTCTCCTCTATTTTGAATGATTATCTTCTCCCTTCTGTGCAGAACCTGTTGGCTGCCCTCACCAACAGGTTCTTCGGTTCAGCTAGTCTTTAGCCCATCCTCTCCACGTACCATTGATAGGAGCGCAACTTTCCAAAGGAAATCCTCAACTGTTGACGCACAGCTTCTTCCAACAAGAACGAAATCGCCCTTGCCTTGGGTAACTGAAGCTTCTTGGCAAGTACCTGCATCTCTTGGTTAAGTTGCTGGTCAAAGTAGATGGACTGTTTGATTTTCGTATTACGTTGCATGGACACCTCTACACAAATAGAAAGAAGAATTTCTCAAGGATTTGAGAAGACTGTCCCAATGACAGTCCTATTTGTATTTAGGTGGTTTGGAAGGAAAAAAATGAGGAGGAAGGAAAATATTTTGAGGATGATTTTTGCTGATGAGGAAAGGTTTGGTTACACATTGAAGCACCGAACCTCTGGCTTGCTAGAAATCAGAGTTTTTCTCGGGAATTCTCTTGAATCTTGGGCACACTTTTAGGCACACTCTGGTCCTAAATTTCATACTTTTTAAATTGAAAGATAAACAAAATCAGATTGTTGAAGGGTATTGATTTGGGGAGACCACTTAATTTTTCGTGTCTCCTTGTTTCAGCAACATCAGCAACTTGGTGAAGACCTGCAGGACGTTAAGGGCCAGGAGCACGTCAAACGAGCGCTTGAAGTCGCAGCAGCCGGTGGAAATAACTTTTGATGTTCAGCCCCCCCCCAGGCTCCGGTAAAACGATGCTTGCTCGAAGAATGCTCAGTATCCTGCCGCCACCATCTTTTGATGAATCCCTGGAGGTTACCCAGATTCACAGTATTGCAGGGTTCCTACCAGCTGACTGATCACTTCTTGGCACTCGGCCCTTCTGGACACCACACCATTTCGTCAGTGAATTTGTCTAGAAGGGGAAGCCGGAGGTGAAATTTCACTGGCTCACAATGGTGTCTTGTTTATGGATGAGTTGCCAGAATTCCCAAGAGCTGTGCTTGAGCTTTTTCGGCAACCGCTGGAAGATCGTCGACTGAAAATCTTGTGAGCAGCGATGGCTCTTGAGTTTCTCTGTGACTTCATGCTGCTAGCCACAATGAATCCTTATCCCTGCGGATTTACGGGAGTCCTGTGAGGAGTCAGCCCTGCCGCTGTTCCCCACACCTGTCACAAATGTATCGCTCAAAAATTTCTGGACCTCGCCTTGACAGGATCGATCTTTACCTGCAGGTGCCGTTTGTTGATCCGAGTTAGTTGGGCGATCAACGGCGTGGAGAGTCCTCTGCCATTATTCAACAACGTGTAACGGAAGGAGGCCTAGACCAGGAACAACGGTTCCTCGATAGTTCCACCCGATCTAATGCAGGGATGAGTCGTCGTGAACTGGGGGATTTTGCGACACCGTCACCTGCAGCCTTGAAATTACTGGAGCAAGCCATGCAGCGAATGCAACTCAGTGCCAGGGCCTATGATCGAATCCTCGAGGTAGCTCGCACGATTGCTGATCTCGTTGGAGTGGAGACAATTGATACACCTCATCTGGCGGAAGCTGTTCAGTACCGAGGATTGGATCGGCCCCTCCCTGTGTGAAGACAGTCTGCCCCAGTCTTCACAAAATCTACATATTCTCTCCCCAATTTCCCCACATTTTTCTCCTAAGCTTCAAGGCAAGTTATCTAGAAATGGATGCCTGGAACTCTTCAGAGGCACTACTGTCTTCTTGAAAAAACGTCGGCAGGAACGCATCTTTGGCAAAATTGCTACTTTATTTACAATTCCGCATTAATTTTTCATGAATTATGCAGATTATTGTTCAGCAAAAAAAGCAGGTTCTTTCTCATCCTGAAGAAAGTGGTTCTTCAGCAATAGCCTGAAAAAGATCGCAAGACCTACACAATAGTAGTTGACAACTCTGTTAGCACTTGCTCTCATAGAGTGCTAGTAATAAATTTTTCTACAAAAGAGGTAATGATGAAAAAAAGCAATGACTCAGCATGGAGTGAGTTAGTATTTGAGGATGAGACTTGGAAGGAAGATAGCGCAAAGGAGCGCCAACATGCGCAAATTCAAGCAGCTGTGCAGAATTTTTTGAACAGAGGCAGAAAGATTGAGATCCTTCCTCCGCAGCCAGATCGCGAATCGCGAAATGTGCAAGCTGACCAATGGGGTGGGGCGTATGAAGAGTTTGATGAGGTACTAACTAGCCTGAATTAGGCTGCGAACTTGCTGAATCATCAAGGTCTTGATGATTCAGCGGCTAGTCAAGTGGACAGTGAACGCCTGCCTAACTATTTAGAACCCCATGTAGAAACCGAAAAAAGTCCCAACGCCTCCGAGTTCCAGGGTCTTGTTACGAGATTCGACGGTAAGTGGGGCGCGGATGTAGTACTGGGAAAGCATGACCCCATATTCTCCAGAAGGAAAGCGGACTCCCCATTTGTAGTAGTAGGGCTCTAGCACCTCACCAAAGACTACCGAGTAGTTGTTGGTCCCGTCACTCTCGACAAGATACTCTTCAACTTTACTCAGGTAGTTTCCAGTACCAACTCCGATAAATGGATAGAAGAAGCCGAAGCGGCCATAGAGGCTGAGGCCGTAGAGCAAACCTATAGTTTCTGTAGTGACACGGCTTCCGCCACTAAATTGATACTCTTGATTGTAATTTGGGAGTAAGAACACCCCGCTAGGTGGATCGTTCTGAGCAATACCTGAGAGCAGATCAATGCTGAACCCGATACCCACGTAGCCATCAACTCGGTAATATTCGAAGGATATCACCGTGGGTTCCACCTTGGGGTCATAAGAAACTGACCCATAATTCTCCTCCATCGAACTTAAGTAATCATTTTCAGTAGCAAACGGTGGTGCATTGCGCTTAGTGTCTATGCTGCCGTACTGTATTGAAGTGAAGTAGAAGGTCTGCTCGACTGCTTGAGCTGTGTTAATCACAACGGACCAAAACAGCAAGAGCAGGCCCCAAGGAACGATGTGCCCTACCATCTCAACCCCGCATCAAAGAAAACAACAAAATCAGTCTCGTTGCCACGGTTACTATAATCCTGCACAAAGCCAGTATCGAACTGAAGATTGTAGATTTGAATCTTGTAACCGATCATGATCAATGCGGTAGATGCCTGTAAATTGTAGTTGAGAACTTCTTCTGGAATATTTGATTTAGGATCACCTTCTGCTGGATAGATACTGGTTTGGATCACGTTTTGGATGACCAGGGACTGATTGGAAAACATCATCCACTCAAGGCTGATGAAACGGTGGAAAACTGAATCGGAGACCCACGATGGATTTTTGCCAAAACTTGTCATTCCCTGACCAAAGTAGACAAACCAAGGATCAAAACCTTTGGAAAAAGTGAACATGTAGCCCCGGTCATCGGTCCCAGAGCTGACCTGACCTCCATCCGTCTTTTCGCCATTGGCGACCTTGTAGTTGAGCTTGAGTGTGAAGGCTGGCATGATCCGGCCACCCTCCCAGAGATTCCACTTGATTCCCAAGCTGGTGTCTCCACGCATCCCCAGGAAAGTGTCACCGTAGATTGGAGAATCATCGGCGACAAGCAGTTCTCCGTTGCGAGCTACATAATAGCCAAATTTATTCCGATCTGAGTATTCTCGATAGGCACCCTCTTGCTCTCCATCCGAGACACCAACTATTGCGTGAAAAGCTTCTACGTATTCGTCCATAATGCCCCCCGTCAATGTCAGGAAGGGCACCTCGACTGACAATTCAACAGATGGAGTGAATCCGTACTTGAAACGGAAGTTTTGGCGGTAGCTTTCCACATCCATGTACAGGCCCAAATTTGGCACGGCTTGGCCTGTATCAGCGCTGTTGAAATCACTAGCAACAATTCCCCGATCATATTCAGTTTTGGTGATTTTTTGAGTACTGCCCTGGGTATTGACAAAGGTGTTTGCCATCGAGAAGCTATAACTGGTCAGCGCTTCTCCATCCGGCAAGGTAGCTGTGTTTTCTGGATACATCCACAAGTAGGCGTGGGTCACCGGGTAGTGGTTCCGGACTTCCAAAGGCCCAAGGCCTGCGTTACGAGTCCGAGCTGGCAACGTAGATGCTGCGAGGAAAAGGATCAGCAGTAGACAGGGGAAGGCAAGTCGATTCATGTGTGGAGATGCCGTCAGCGAGAAAGTAGTGAATTCCGGCAGAAAAGATCTTGTCGGGCAATCAAGACCTGTACCAATTCCTGGGAACAAGAGAGGTTCGTGGCCAAGCTTAATGAAATGATCAAAGAATTCCGACTCTCCATTGACCAGAGTGTGGAGGCTATTGCTCTACTGATGCAGATGGATCCAGAAGATTACGTACGCCTAGAGGAAGATTGGATTCCACCCGCTGATATTATTCAGCGTTTGTGTGCTCTGTTTGAGTGGAATTACCAGGACATTAGCCGACTGGCGCTAAATACTCCGCAAGCCCGCCAGACATCCGCAATCGAAGGAAGCCGAGCACGAGCAACTTTTGGCGAACAGCTGCAAGCAGAGCGATTAGCTGTCGGGCAAACCCTGGAAGGACTATCCACACTGCTTGGAATTCCCGTTGACTACTATCAGGCTTTGGAAGAAGGGGTAATTCCCCAAGATGAGTTGTTGCGCAAGATCTGCTCCATGTTTGAGTGGAATTACCGCCAGGTGCGACAGCGCCTGATCACCTCAACGAATCCAAGTTTTGGTGGTTACCAACCGCCACTGTCTGCAAGAGACATCCGCAATCGTTTCCCCAACAAACCAGAAACTCCTGAGTGGAATGAACCACCTCCAGAAAATCGATTCTCTCTGGGGGAAAGGCTTCGTGAAGCACGGGAAGAGTTTGGCCAACCTGCAGAAGCGTTGGCCTTGCTGCTGCAGATTTCTACAGAATTGTATGAAGAGATCGAGCAAGATCTCACCAGGCCAAGTCAGGAACTTCTGCGTCAAATCTGTGCATTATTTGAGTGGAACTACAATGAAGTGGTTCACCAATTCCGACACCAAAATCGTCAACTCTGGCAGCCTGCCATTACTCGTCTGAACAACCTGGAACCTCATCGTGTCCAGAAATTGCAAGGGCTCCAAGACGAAATTGCTATCGGTTGGAGGGATTTGAACCAGGAGCAGCAGGATGCCTTGCTCTCCCAGCTAGAACTGGTTCGGGATACCGTTGACCGTTGGAAACTCAAAAACTCTCTCTAATGCGTACCTACATGCGCGCAACTGTTTGCTCTCTTCTATTGTTAATTGTGGGCTTCTCGGCCCAGGCACAATGGTTTCAGGTCCGCTCCTCCGCACCATCGACGGCTCTTCGCCTGTTCAGCTATCAGCAGATTGATTTTGGAGAGAGTGGAGTCAGCGCTGACAATGGGACACAACTCGAATTGGCTCAGTTTGGACTACAGAGCCAGTACAGGGTGCTCAATCTACACCTCCTGTCTCTTTTCCGAGAAGATCTTCAACTGAGCTACTCCCAACCGAACCTGCTGGCTAGTGAACTGGATGAGGGTGGTCAACTGGGCCTCAGTGGGGATGATCTGCCCACCGAGCTGCATAGTGAAGGTTGGCGAGGATTTCTTCCGCTGCCGTTGGGTGAGAGTGCTCTCATCATCCGAGGGGGCTATCGGATTGCCAGCGACCGACGTGATTTGAGCAACGAGGACTACCACTCCCATGTTTCCATGCTTTTCTACCCTCAGGCTGGAGCCTCAGATCGTTGGGCGTTTGGAGCGTTTCAACAGGTCTACCTAGGAGAAATCAGCAACATTACTCCCCTAGCCCAGTATGAGAGCAATTCAGGTTCTCTGGCCTGGTCTGTTGGTTTTTTACATCTGCCAGGCTCTTATGATCCACCTGTTCTGCCTTACTTTGGTGTGTCTACAAGTTGGATCGCCAACTTTGAGCTTGAGTTAGTCTATCCGAGGCGATTGGCGATTGGGTTGAGACCATTTGCCGGGGTAGGGCTTCGTTTAGAATTTGATGATTCCACGACCCGCTATCGACTGGCCCGACTAGATCCTTGGGAGGGCAATGTCCTGACCCTGAATCAATTTCGCCAGCAGCTGACCCTTGATTTGCATCTGTTGACTAATATTGAACTGCAGCTTGGGGTCGGTAAAGTCACTCGTCGAGAGATCATCTTGAATGATGCAGCTCTGGAAAATGAGTTGGGCAAGGTAGAAGTGGACGACAGCGACCTCAACCAATTGGGAGCCCGTTTGATCATCAATTTCTGAGGATTTCCCACCTGATCGACTTGCCAAGCAACCCACAATAAAGATAAATTGTGGGAGTTTTCTCAATCTCTTACACAATCCCCCATCCAGCTAAAAAAGAGAGACATCATGGGAATGTTCGATAACCTCGACAACCAACCTTCAAAACCAGCCTCTACTTCCAAGAAAAAAAGTGGTGGAGACATTGATTGGAAAGCGGAACTACTCTCCTGGAAGGGAGCAGTGGGTGTTGTAGTGATACTGGGAGGAGGCTGGCTGATCTTTGGGGGGAGCGAACCAGATCGTAATGAGGTCGTCAACTACAGCAACAGCAATGTGCCGATTGGCGTGAGTGATACACTAAACGAAGAAGCAGTGAATCGACTTGGAGTGGATTTGACCGATAACCTTGATCCACAGTTGGTACCAGTAGTTGTGGCGGAAGCGATGAAGGAAGCCAGCGAAGCTGGGGTCAGCGAAGCAGACTTCATCCCTTCATTAGTCAGCAAGATTTCCAACAAAATTCGTGACATTAGCACGATTGACTTGAATGCCGATGGCCTGGCCGACCCGATCCTTGTGATGCCCGCAAGCGCTTCATCCGATCAGGAATTTATCCAGTTTTCAATCAAAGTGCCTGACCCTGCCGAAGTTAGCGAGCTACCCCCTGGGAGTGATCAGGAGGCCTGGCGAGATATTGCGGAGAACAAGTCCATTGAGATCATGACCGCTTCAGCAACGAAGAATGCTCAGGATGAGCTCTCCATGCAGTCGGCACCCAACCCACAGATGTACAATTCCAGTCCAGCGCCTTACTATCACTATGCTTCTTCAGGACTGGGGACGATTCTGTTGACCTCAATGATGATGAGTGCGTTATTCTCCCCCCCCATGGGATACGGGGGATACTATGGCGGTCCTCCAAGAAACGTATCGACGGTTCAAAGTCAGCGCTCGGGTGTCACTTCTTCGATGGCTTCTTCTAATCCCTCACAAAGTACTGTGAAGAACAGCAAGGGACAGTCGGTTGGTCAATCAAATTTCAAGAAAGTTCCACCTAAGTCACTGAATCAGGTCAAAACAGCACAGTTCCGTTCAAAGAATAGTGCGGCATCAACAAATCGATCTGGTGGGTTTGGTGGCGCCAAAAACTCTGCGGTCCAGAAGCCCAGAGTTTCTGCACCCCGAAGAACAATGCCCAAGCGGAGATCCGGTGGATTTGGTCGAAGAAAACGCTAACCTTTAGTTGATGAGTTCTTCAGCGTCCGGTGGATTTTCCAAGGCTTTCGCCTGACGTTCCTGAACACTTCTCGTCAGGACTTCGGCTAGGCGCAGAGCCTCCTGCTCTGTCATTTCGATTGAGGTGACCTTCAGGACTCTCCCCATTCTCGACTTGATCGAGAGTTGAACGCCTTCCTTACTTGGACCAACCTCAAATTCAAAGTCAACTTCCATAACTTTCCTTCCAGGAAACTGATTGCAGCAGCACGACGGCCTCTGCTGCAATACCTTCTTCACGCCCCACAAACCCCAAGTGCTCGGTGGTGGTCGCCTTGACTGAGATTTGACCCACAGAGACCTGCAGATCTTCCGATAAATTTTTACGCATCTCCTCAATATAAGGACTCAGCTTGGGACGTTGGGCCTGCACTGTACAGTCCAGATTGCCTACAGCGAAGCCCAGTTCTCGGACCTTTTCATGCACGTGATGCAACAATTGGCGGCTATCTGCCCCTCGGTAGCGCTCATCAGAATCCGGAAAATGCTGACCAATATCTCCTAAGGCTAGAGCTCCAAGCAGCGCATCCATTACGGCATGGAGCAAAACATCTGCGTCAGAGTGCCCCTGTAGTCCTTTCTCATACGGAATTTCGAGCCCTCCAAGGATGAGCGGGCGTCCTTCTATCAGGGCATGAACGTCAAAGCCGGTTCCAATTCGCCACATTCCCTGACTCAATATCTTGGGGGTTCTTGGGCACTAAGCCACCCAAGCGCCAAAGCCACAATCATTGCCAAAGAACTGAGCAGATCCCCTGTTGCCAAATACCAGATCACCAGAAAAGCCGCAGGAGCCCCATATCGGAGGGATGGACTCCGGCGAAAGATTCGGACAATTTGGCCAAAGGTTCGATTGGCATCACTGAAAAGGTTTTCCATGCATCTCCTGTTACCAGTGCTTGAGGACACACTGGAGGTCCTGTTGCACCAATTGATGGAAGAGGGCGTTGTGCCCTAGAGCAGGGCTGACCCGATGTCGTGCTTCGTGAACGAGCGTTTCTAGTAAAATGGCGCGTTTGGGAATCGTACCAAGCCAGAAGTTGGAACGATGCACCCGAATTTGTTCTTCCCCCCAGTACACTCCTGCTTCTCCATACTGGACTAAATTCCCATGTACCGCCGGTTCGAGGGTGTAGTGAATTTCAACGGTTCTCAGTTTCTCCCTCATAGCCTCTGGTAGACACTCGACGCCCTGTAGTCTGTCAACGTATTCATTGACCACAGTTTGTCGGGCGAGAACATCTTCACGCCAAACCCCAGCAACCTGCCAGACATCACTAAGAGCCAAGACCAGCAGCAGAAGAAGAACACCCACCATCCACCAGGAGGAAATTCGGCGTGGTGGCGTGGGCCAATGCCTTGGATAGGCATAGCGCCGTTTCCAGGCGAGCCACTGGCCCCATTCTTCTTGAAGTCGCTCACCTATATCCGGCCTTGCATCCAGGCATGCTACCAAATCTTCAGTCTGGTCGTCATTTAACTCATCGCATTGGACTAGCCCTTCTTCTCGGCAGGTGTGGCAGCGCAGATGGAGAAAGCGTTCCCGTTCTTGACCTCTCAGCAAGACAAGACGCAAATCTGTTCCACCACAAGCGACACAACAAAGTGGGCCTGACGTTGTCACCAAATTCTTGGGCTGTTCTGAACCAGCAGAAGAAATTCTATCAACAACTTGTAATCGCATTGCACTTGTCACGGGCAGAACCATATGATTTCTGTTTGGACTAAAAAACCTGAATCTTCCCTCTTGAGAAGCATCACTATGCAAGCTGGGATACGCAATCCTTGGTTAAACAAACAGAACCTGACAAATGGTATCGCGCTGGCGTTGGTCATTATTGGGCTATCCTTACCCCATGAAGATGGTAACCCCTGGTTGAGCATGGGCCTCTTCGCTTTTTCAGGTGCGGTGACCAACTGGCTCGCGGTCTACATGCTCTTTGAGAAAGTGCCTGGACTCTACGGTTCCGGAGTTATCCCAGAGCGATTTGAAGACTTCAAGGCTGGAATCCACCAACTCATGATGAATCAGTTTTTCACACCTGAACGCATCGAGCAATTCCTGCGTGAATCCAATGTGGAAGGTTCACTGTTGGCATCAGGGGCGGATTCCCTGATGGAACAACTGGATACGGAGCGAGCCTTTCAAACGATGGTAAGTGTGATCGAGGAATCGTCCTTTGCTCCCATGTTGGCGATGGTGGGTGGTCCAGCTGCGCTTGCTCCACTGAAAGAACCCTTTGTCGAAAAATTCCGCGAGTTGATTCATGAAATCCTTGCAGATCCTCGAGTTCAACAGGCTGTGGAAGAGCATTTTCACAAGGCAAATGCTGCAGCAACGATGACGGAACGGATCGAAGGGATTGTCCGGCAACGTCTTGACGAATTGACCCCAGAGCGAGTCAAGGAGATTGTTGAAGATATGATTCGCCAACACCTAGATTGGCTGGTGGTCTGGGGTGGCGTTTTTGGTGGTTTGATTGGCCTACTGACTCATTTCTTCGTCTGAAAAATTCTTGCAATTCTTGCTCAAATGACTATACTAAATTGTTTTTTGAGAATTAAGTCTAACTCCTTAGCAGGGCTTGCCGATTGGCAGGCTCTTTCTTTTCGAACCAAGAAAGGTTGCCATGATCAGTGGAATGCTGGCCCGTAAGATCGGCATGTCGCAGGTTTTTCAGGATAATGGGACTATGGTTCCTGTGACCGTCCTGCAAGTCGGCCCAATGACCGTCACCCAGAAAAAAAACAAAGACCGTGACGGTTATGATGGAGTTCAATTAGGCTTTGAAGAGATCGCTGAACGCAAGCTGAATCGTCCTACTAAGGGACACCTGAAGGGACAAACTCCCGTCCGGATTCTTCGTGAATTCCGGGCAGAAGACCACGATGCCGTCACAGTTGGTCAAAAGTTCGATCACAGTATCTTCAATGAGGGCGAACTCGTATCTGTTGTAGGAACTTCCAAGGGTCGTGGTTTCACTGGGGTAATGAAGCGTCACGGTTTCGGTGGACAGCCAGCCAGTCATGGGCACCGAGGCAAGAGACTTCCTGGTTCCATTGGTCAGTGCGCATTCCCAGCCCGTGTCTTCAAAGGTAGAAAGATGGGTGGCCAATTTGGTAATACCCAAGTGACCACACAAGGTCTAACGATCGTCAAGATCATTGACAATGAGCGACTTGTCTTGATCAAGGGTGCAGTTCCAGGTCCCAATGGTGGCTTGGTTACGATTCGTAAGTCCTGATTCGGTCTCAGCATATTTTGAAGCGTTTGAAACCTCAGGCGCTTTCTCCCCACCGCTTCCTTCTTCTGATCTCCTGCAAATCCTGTTAAAGTAAAGTTTCTTGCGGATTCAACTATCCTAATTTCGCAGTGAAACCGTCTTTATCGGCAACAATCTCCATGTCACAAAACTCGAAAAAGCCCCCCCTGCTTCCTGAATGGAAAGAGGAAGACTACCAGCAAATGAATGAGTGGCTCCAGCGCCACCGGATCACTGAGGTCGAATGTCTGATTCCTGATTTAACGGGAATTGCCCGCGGAAAGATAATGCCGGCTGACAAGTTCTTGCTCAAGGAAGGTCTTCGTCTGCCAGAAAACCTATTTCTGCAGACGGTAACAGGTGACTGGGTGGATGAGAAGAAGATTGAAGCGCTTAATCCTGCAGATGGAGACATGAATCTGCAGCCAGACCCAAGCACGATCTGTCTCGTACCCTGGGCTCAGGAACCTACAGCCCAAGTGATTCATGATTGTTTGCACATGGACCGTAGCGCTATTGAAATTTCCCCGCGCAATATGTTGCGCAGAGTCCTAGCACTCTATGAGGAAGAAGACTGGGGGATCGCCATTGCACCAGAGTTGGAATTCTACCTTACAAAAATCAACAAGGATCCTGATTATCCACTAGCACCTCCAGTAGGGAGATCTGGTCGGCCAGAAGCAACCGGTCAATTTTATGGGATTGATGCGCTCAATGAATTCGATCCACTCTTTGAAGACATGTATGACTACTGCGAAGCCCAGCAGCTAGACATTGATGCGTTGACTCACGAGATGGGTCCCTCACAAATGGAAATTAATTTTATCCATGGGGATCCCTTGCGCCTGGCAGACCATGTCTATCTGTTCAAGAGAACAATGCGCGAGACCGCGTTCCGGCATAAGGTCTATGCGACCTTCATGGCCAAGCCAATGGCTAATCTGCCCGGTAGCGCCCTACATCTGCACCAAAGCCTGTTCGACCTACAGAGCAAGCGTAATCTATTTGCTGATGAGGAAGGGAATCACACTCCCCTGTTTCTATCCTTCATTGCTGGTCTGCAGACCTATCTTCCTGAAATGATGCTGATGATTGGTCCAAACGTGAATTCCTACCGGCGGATCATCCCGAATACGGCTGCGCCAATCAACGTACACTGGGGTGTAGACAATCGTACGGTGGGGCTGAGAGTTCCCTTTGCAGAACAAGCGGACATGCGCGTTGAGAATCGACTGCCTGGTGCTGATGCTAATCCGTACCTGGCGATGACAGCCTCACTGGGTTGCGGCTATCTTGGAATTCGGCAGGGTCTTCAGCCTGATGAACCTCTAACGGACAGTGCCTACTATCGGGATTACAGTCTCCCACGTAGCCTCTCGGAGGCTGTCGCTCTCTTCGAAGACAACCCAGTTGCCAAGGAATTGTTTGGTGAGAAATTTGTCCAGATTTATTCTGCTGTTAAACGTACAGAGTATGAAGCTTTCTTTCAGGTGATCAGTACTTGGGAGCGGGAGTTTCTGCTGTTAAATGTGTGAGAAGGCTATGGAACAGTCTTTCAACCAACGCTTCTAAAACAACCTGATTCAAACGGGGTCCACCTGTGTCATCAAATTCTTCACCTAAACTTCCCTATGCCTTCGATCATCAATACTTGGAGCGAGTCTACGCAGGTGTTCTAGGAAAAATCATTGGAGTCTACCTGGGAAGGCCCTTTGAGGGTTGGGAGTATGACCAGATTTCCAGTCAATTGGGAGATATCAACTATTATGTTCATGAGAAGTTAAACGTGCCCTTGATTGTCACAGATGATGATATCTCCGGAACCTTTACCTTCATCAGAGCTTTGGAAGATTACGGTTACTCCAAGGACATCACCCCAGCTCAGATTGGTCATACCTGGCTGAATTACATCATTGACCGCAAGGCGATTCTCTGGTGGGGAGGAATGGGCAACTCCACCGAACACACTGCATTTCTGCGGCTTAAGCAAGGAATTGAAGCACCTCAAAGTGGTTCGATGGAACTCAACAGCAAGGTGGTGGCAGAACAGATTGGAGCCCAGATTTTTATTGATGGTTGGGCGATGGTTGCTCCCGGTGATCCTGAGCTTGCTGCAGATTTTGCCAAAAGAGCCGGTAGTGTGAGCCACGATGGAGAGGCGATTTACGGTGCACAGGTGATTGCGGCGCTGGAGTCTCAAGCCTTTGTAGAGAAAGATCGACAAGCTCTAATTGATGTTGCAGTGTCATTAATCCCAAAAGATAGTTTGATCCAGCGAATGATTGCAGATTTGCGGGAACTGCATTCTCGAGAACCTGATTGGCGGAAGGCGTTTGATTTTCTGTCTAAGCACTATGGCTATGATACTTATGGGGGCAACTGCCACATGATCCCCAATCATGGTTTGATCATCTTCTCGTTTCTCTATGGAGATGACGATTTTCAAAAAACCATGATGATCGTCAACACTCTGGGTTGGGACACGGACTGCAACGCAGGAAATCTTGGGTGTCTCATGGGAATCAAGAATGGCTTGGAGGGTATCAACCGGGGACCAGATTGGCGCAGTCCAGTTGCTGACAAACTGTATTTGCCTACGGCGGATGGTGGTCGTTCAATCAGTGATGCAGCAGCAGAAGCGGTCTATCTTGCGAATGCGGGAAGGCAAATTCATGGTCTTTCACCAACCTATCCCAAGGATGGAGCCCGTTTCCATTTTGAATTGCCTGGTTCGGTTCAGGGTTTTGCCTGTGAAGAATCGATCGTTTCAACTGGCACTGCTACCGTTGCCAACTCAGAGGGCCATAGCGTTAGTGGGTCTCGCTCCCTGGAGATTCGCTTCAAAGCGCTGGCAAGAGGACGTACTGCTCGCGTCGAGACGCCAACCTTTTCGCCTTCTGCAGAGATCTCCACTTATTTCACCAAGAGGGGCTACTCTCTGCTGGCTAGTCCCACCCTCTACAGTGGACAAACAATTCGGGCTCGTATCGTTGCCGATGAGAACAATCTGACTCCCATGAAGGGTTCTCTGTACATCAAGCACTATAACGAACTTGATGAGTTCACCTTGGTTTCCAGCAAAATAGTTGAGTTTCAAGCCAGTAAGGTTCATGTGTTCGAATGGAAAGTACCTGACACTCGTTGCTATCCAATCGCCTTCGTGGGCATTCAGCTGGAAGGAGAACATGGCGATACCGGTACTGTTTATCTCGATCATCTGGACTGGACGGGTGCACCGGAGATTCAACTGAATCGACCCACTGAACGCGTGGTGTCAAGGCTGAATCGGGACAAAGGACCCATCATGTGGAAATCGGCTTGGGTAGACGGTTTAGATGGCAACGAACGCTTAACACAAATGGACTTCTCGCCTGAGCCATATCGTCTGATTCAGAACGTTGGTCGTGGGCTACTGATGCAAGGCACCCGAGAATGGAAAAATTATAGAGTGACGGCTCGAATGACTCCACACATGTGTGAGGCTGGAGGTCTTGGAATTCGTGTACAAGGAATGACTCGCTATTATGCACTGCTGATCTCACAAGATGGGGCTCGTCTTGTAAGAAGTCATGAAGGAAAAGACACCACCCTGGCTTCCTGTGACCGGAGCTGGAAACTGGGTCATCAGTACGAACTCACACTGCAGGCTAGTGAGAACAAACTCACTGCGTGGATCAACCAGGAAAAAATTCTAGAAGTAGAAGATGCCGCACACAGCTATCCTTCCGGGGCGATGGCACTGATCTCTCAGGTGGGTCGGATTGGTTGCGACTTTGTAGAGGTGCAACCTGCACTCTAAGATAATCTTTCAAGACGATACTAATTATCTAGACAAGCTCAATCCGCTTCAAAGGAGACAGCTACAGCAGCAACTACACGTGTGACATCAGCGGAGAAAAGGGTTGGCAAGCCACCGTTGGCCATCCCCAATTGCTTGACAAAATCTGTCAATTCAACTCCCAAAATTCCACCTTCTTGGGTCATGTTCTGAACATAACGTTGCTTGGTGATGTCTTGGGCAACGGCTGGATGTTCTGTCTTGGAATCCCCAACGAAGAAGGTGTGTCCTGCAGGCTGCTCACTTGCCATCTGCCAGCGGTTGATCTCGGTGTTGCCCACTGCAACTGGCTAATCCCAACCTTTCCACTGATAGCTGGTTGGAACAAACTTAACCTCGAAGTGATCTGGAGCGTGTGGGTTGGCCTGGTAGGTATCAAGCACCTTCTCAGAGGTATCGATCTTCCGAATACCCAGCTTGGCAAAGTCATGATTTTTCAGGGCCATTCCATAGATCTTACCGTAGAGTAGACCATTGCGAGCAAGAAATTTGTCGCGTTGTGAGGCGCTCCCATTTTGATCGACTTTCTGATTGTTGGCATCAATACCCTTCTTGCCAACGTAAAGCCGCAGGGGAATTGGCTCCACACCATGATTATAGCCTGCCATCACTATCAAAACATAATCAGATTGGCCTGGATTGATTGGCATGATCTTCTCGTAGCCAGACTGTCCCAGAGCAGGTACGGTATCATTGGCGATATCAACAACCACGGATGCGAGACCTAGCGTGTCGTTGGTGTCAATACCTTTTCCTTCAAACATTCGTTGGATGTTCTATTCCTCTGCAGTGATACAAACATCATCTTCCAGTCCAATTCCTTTTCCGTACTTATGCGCTGGCTCGTAGAAAGCTCCGCAGAAGGATTCAAAGAAGAAGTCATCCTCTGTCAGTTTATGATCATCGTTGAAGTCCACTACGGTCCCGTTGGGTAAAGTCTGATTGCCCCATGTACCGCCTTGAGCTTTGGGCTGAACTGCTTCGCCAAACTGGTTGTAGATGTTGTAGAACAAGTGACCGGAACCTTCTACCATGGTATTGGTAGCGTTGATGTTGTTCAGGAAGTTTGCAAATTGGTTCCGGTTATAATCAATCCAGTGTATGTGTGAGCCGGTGAAGGTGACCCCACTTTTCATTTGCCATCCGTAGGTTTGTTTGCCCATTGTTGCATATGATTCAGACTGATATGCAACTCGCACAGTGTCATCGTCCTGTAACCAGGCGGCCTGTCCATCGGGATAGCCTGTCAGGGCCTTGCCAGTCATCTTGTCCACTTCGCCGACGGTCGCAATGGCTTTCATGTTACCGATAAACGGGAAGTTGGTGTCTCCACTCTTCCCGTCTTGCAATTCGCTAGGCTCATCGGCAGTACTCGCTTCTGCGATCAGAGCCGTGACCTGACCAAGCGTCATTTTTTCATGTCCTCTGGCATAGGCCAGAGTGGTTGAACTGAATAGCAGGGTAGCCATCCAGATCGCTGTTCGAGATGTTCGAATCTTCATCTAGGTTCTCCTGTGCGATAGTTACCAGAAAATCTTAGGGTGAAGGAGGTTGTGAAGAGATCAGGAGTCCCTAGAGAGGAACTGGGTGTTTCCTTACTTCAAAATACAATCTCCAATGAATGAAAATAGATTAGGTGCGGAGTGTTTAGATTAGATTGAAAAATTGTTTTGATTTCCTAACACCTCTTAATCGAGTAGCCAGTGACATGTCCAAGGTTTGATCCGCGCCACCCGTTTTAAACTTTATGAGCGTTAGAGATAGTTGCTTTTTTGGTAAAAAATCTACCGGTCTAGGTCCTTTGAAAAACAGTCCAACCACCACGATTTCCACAAATCTTTTGCTGAGCACTGGCTCGAGTAATCAGAAGAGTCTCTAGGCTCTTGAGCATCTGGCTTCATGTTTAGTCATTGGTACTGTGTGGAGTACTAGTTGGGTTTCGCCCAAGATTTTTCATGGGCATTTGCTTAGCAGTGTGGCTTGTTCCTTCCAGTAGAACAGGCTTGACCAGAGTAGAGGACAGCGTTAATTCTGTTAGCAACCTGTGCCAGCTTGGGTATTTCCCCAGTTTGGTCTGTCCATCAGCGAAGCGTTCAGATTTCGTTACAGTTCTAATTTTCCTTAGGCCAGAAACGAGAAACACTTTTACTAAAGGATGGTCAGAAGCCTATCCACTAGCCTTCAAGGTAATAAAGCAACTCTATCAAAATCCTGTGGCAGTTGAGATTGACGGTAGTAGTCTGCTGAAAACGGATGGAATGGATCTGCCTGCAACTTTCGAAGACCCATCTTTGACTGGTAACAATGATCAATAATTTGGCTCTCGTCTTGTCCAAAAACTTACAAAGGATTCTGCTGAGGCTGACCGATTAAAACACGAATTTCCTGCCCAATCATTCTTCGCATTTCGTAAAAAATTGGGGCTCAATTTCAGGTGGTAGTTCAGGTGACTGGCGATCTGAAAAAGACGAATGTTTTGTCCACGAAAAAAAACTGGCAAAATCGTAGGGTCAGTCTTCAAAATCAACTTGGAGAGAAACTTCTGTCAAGGTAGATCGACTGCGGTTCCAAACTAAGTTAGACTTGTTGATGTCATCCCTGCAGGGAACAAGATCACAGTTTTATCCTGCTGAAGAGTATCAATTGTTAGTCGCATGGTCGCCAAGTTGTTTCTCTTAGAGCTTTAATCTTCTTTGAAGCAAATCGGCAGCACCACATCGGCAAGTTGATCAGATGCGTTGAGAATTTCCCAAGCAACCACACGATAGTCCGGTCGAAACGTCTCGATCAGGTGTGACAAGGCAACCCCATCTACTTGACAAAAAGGATGGTTCGCTACTACCAAAAGAGACCCTTGGGGAATTTCTGCTAGGGATAAACCATTGACCAGAATTTCAAGGTCTAGCTGCTCCGCTGCCAGAACCTTTTCTCAGGAGTCTGATCGCCCACAATTCGTTGATAGTGTTTAGCAATTTCTTTTTTTTCTGACAAATCTTCCACCAGTCGAATCGACACTCGCTCCATCCAACTCACTTCACCTTCAATAAAGGTAAAGGTATCCATATTTTCAATGCTATTTACCATTGTTTATAGTGGTGTGAGCCACCATTCTATTTACACAACGTTGGGAAATGATTGGTAAAATGTTAGGAAGATCACAAAACTCAAAAACTCAGGACTGCTGTTACCAACAGGGTTGCCGACAACTTGGCCGGGAGAGATCATGCGTAGTCACAAATTTGGAATAGGAGTTACAGGGTGGAGATGAGAGATGGGTAATTGGGGAGGGATAGGACAAGTGGAGACACCCAAATCTTCAACTTGCCCTAAAAGGAGTCATAAAGCAATAGCAGCGGAAATACACTAGAATTAACGATTGCCTTCAGCCCCATCAGCATAAGCCCAATTCAGAACAGTGGCTCTATTGCTTTGGCTTAACTATTCAATAACCAGCAAAAGTTAGGGACACATTAGGAATGGAGTTTTTTACTGGACTTTAAAAATTGGCTAACACAATTGTTCGATTGTTAATTGGTTTCTTCCAATGCATAACAATTTCCCATAATCAGGAGGTCCGGAGCATGAGAGTCGCATCATACAATATTCAGTACTGCAAAGGGCGAGATGGCAAAATTGATCCCCATCGAGTCGTTCAAGCAGTTCAGGAAGCCGATATTATTGGCTTTCAAGAAGTCGATAAAGCAGCGGCACGGACAGGTTTTATTGACCAGCCACAAGTCCTGGGGGATGGTTTCTCAGATTATTTCTGGGTATATGGGCCAACAGTGGATGCGCTGTCACGACATCATCCAAGGGGGAATGAGCGGCGTCAGTTTGGCAATATGATTGTTTCTCGCTGGCCAATCGTCCAATCCAGAAATTTGCTCTACACCCCAAGAATGGGAGGAGCCAATCACCTCTCTGTACAACTGGGATTGTTGGAAACTGTAATCATCACACCCTATGGTCCACTTCGCGCCTATTGTACACATCTTCATCACCTCTCTCCCGTGCTGCGTTTAAAACAAATCGAACAACTGAAGCGGCATTCCCTGGAAGCACCCTTAGAAGGTTCCGTGATTTCTGGTTCGGCAGGACAAGACTGGTCGGAGGGGATTGATGAACACGAGGTGCCGTTCGATGCTCTCTTTTTTGGTGACTTTAATTTAAAGCCCGGAAGCCCAGAGTATGAGGCGCTTGTGGGAACACCTCATCCCCATGATCCAAGTTCCAGGCTACTGACGATTGATGGCTTGGCAGATACCTGGGTTCTGGCCGGGAATAAAGAAGAAGATGGCGTGTCATTGATTCGAGACTTCAACACAGGAGCTGGGCTACGCATTGATTATGTTTTTGTGACTGCCAAACTATCTCGGAAAGTTGTCAGGGCATGGATTGATAGTGAGGCCGTGGCATCAGATCACCAACCCTATTGGGTAGAGTTTGCAAGCCCATTGTTTGATTGAGATTTACTTTAGGCTAGATCTCGCGAAGCCAGCAACCACCCATTTCTGGCAACCAATGTAGATCATGATCAACGGTAAGGTTGCCAAAAATGATCCAGCCAGCAAGACCGTCCACTGTGATTCATACTGCCCCACAAAATCTAAAAGAAACTGAGGAAGGGTTCTCACCTCTGGAGAACTGTTGAAGATTACCGGCCGCAAGACCTCATCCCAGTTGGCAATGAAGGCGACCAGAAAGAGGCTTGCCAGGGCAGGGGCGCCAAAAGGCACGTAGATATCCTTGAAGATGCCAAAAGAGCTTGCTCCATCCAGAATGGCAGCTTCTTCGATTTCAAAAGGAATGCTCTTGAAGAATTCAGTCATCATCAGGGTGCCGAAGGCTCCGACGAAAAAGGAGGGTACGATCAGCGGCAGTAGGGTGTCCAGCCATCCGAGTTGCCGAAAAAGTAAGAACTCTGGTATCAGGGTTACTTCAGTCGGAAAGAACATGGTGCTTAGCAAGAGTACATAAATCGCAGTGAAAACTCGGTTACGTAGATTTGCAAAGACAAATCCTGCCAATGAACAGGTGATTAACTGTCCAAATGCTGCCAGAGTTGCCACCAGCATCGAGTTCAGTACCGCCCCCAAAAAACCTGCTTTGTCAAACACCGCCGCAAAATTCACGAAAGGCGTTCCAGCCATCAAAAGGTCAGGCACAAGACTTGGAGGCAGACGGAACAATTCTCTTCCTGACTTCATTGCAGTGATTACCATCCACAACAGTGGAAAGAGGGTGACAACCGCATAAGCGAGCAATCCCAGATAGATCAACAGCACTGAGATAGAACGGGAATTCATGCTTTTCGTTGTTGTAAACGATAGTGCAACAAGGAAATCCCACCGACAATCAAACACAACACCCAGCTCTGGGCAGACGCCAGCCCCATGTCGAAGTGGACAAAGGCATTCTGGTAAATGGCATACCCAAGTGTCGTGGAGGCGTTGTTAGGGCCTCCATTGGTCAGAGAGATAGTTGCTTCGAAGGTTTTTGCCGAGTTGATCATGGCAATCAACACAACGAAGAACGTCATTGGAGCCAACTGGGGCAAAATGATGTCCCGGACGATGGCAAAGCGGTTCGCTCCATCCAACTTTGCAGCTTCAATCAGGGTTCGATCAATTGTCTGGAGACCTGCTAGAAACAAGACCATATAGAATCCTGTGTCCTTCCAGACCATCACTACTGCAACAGAGATTAGAGCAACATTTGGATTACTGAGCCAGGCGATGGGATCAGAGAGATACAGCCAGGAAAGGAAGGCGTTGAGAATGCCGAAACGGGTGGCAAACATCCATTTCCAACTGATCGCTACAGCCACTGTGGCAGTAATGAAGGGCAGAAAATAAAGAGTCCGGAAAAAGACCACGCCCTTGATGCCTGTATCTACCAATAAAGCTAGAGAAAATCCCAGAATCGTTGCCAGGGGAACATAGACCAAGGCATACTGGAAGGTATTCAGCAGCACTTTGACTCCCAATGGCGAGGTCAAAGCCTGAATATAGTTATTTAGACCAACGAATTCAGGAACACCAATGATGTTCCAGTCTGTGAAGCTGATCAGGAAGGAAGCGAGAATCGGAAACAACCGGAAGCAAACTAATCCGATTGTACAGGGCAAGATCATCCACCAGGCAATGCGCAGGTGATGACGTTGAACCGCATTCATCAGAGGGTATCAAAGGAAGAGCAGGAGATCCTTGAGGACACTCCTGCCAAAGTGAAAAGTCAGCTCAGTTTCCGGCAAGTACAGAGTTACCATATTCGACAAAGGCATCGACGGCGTCCTGCAGGCTCTTGCGGCCATTCAATACCTCATCCAACTCACCGTTCATTCCGCCACCAGCCGAGGCTGCGTAGCCACGCCACTTGCTCCAGTTTGGCGTAAAGGAAGTTGTGGTCTGTCCGAGGCCGATCTCCAGAATGACTTCCTTGTTCTTGGGATATTGATCTCTCTCCAACCAAGCTTCACTTTCAGCGATTGGACGATAGGCAGGCACTTTTCCTCCACCAAAATTCTCAACTTTGTTACCTGGTCCGGTCATGTGCTCAATGAACTTCCAAGACAAGTCACGCTGTTTGCTGGTGGGTGCAACGGACATCATGTCAGACCAAGCGTAACCAACAGCATTTCCTTTACTGGCAGAGGGTCCCATCGGGATTTGTGAAATTCCGAATGAAAAATCTGGTCCAGCAGTTTTTCGTACACCATCAATGTTCCAAGAACCATCTACCCACATGGCTGCCATTCCCATTGGGAAAACATCTTGTTGTCGAATCCCATCCATCATTTCTGGCTTTGGAGCGACCTCATGTACATTTGCCAGATCAGTCACAAACTGAAGAGCTTCCAAGGCAGCTGCATTGGGTTCTAACTTCGTTCGATCCGCATTGAGCAGACGGCCACCATTGCGAAATACCCAGGGTTCAATATGTGCGTATCTTCCATAAACCCAGTAACCATATTGATCTGGAGTGCCATCTTTGTTGGTGTCTAACGTAAGTGCTTTGGCTGCCTTCAGGAAATCATCATCCCTCCAATTGGAGTTTGGATATTCAAGACCAGCCGTATCAAACATCTTAGTGTTGTAGTAAAGTACTGGTGCAACCCAGTTCTTCGGAAAGGAGTAAACCCCACCAGCAAGTCGAGCCACTGAAATAGCTCCACCATACCACTCTGCTTCCTTGATTCCTGAAACTTTGTCGGCAATGTTGTCGATCTGACCATCTGCTTGCCAGGACTGAATGAATCCGGAGGACATCCAGAATACATCAGGCAGGTCACCGGCTGCTGCCAACGCTGAGAGTCGAGGCCAATAATCCTTGGGAGGCATGGCGCTAGATTCTACCTTAACTCCAGGGTTGGCTGCTTCAAAGGCGGCGATCATCGGCTGTTCTAATTCCAGTTCGGAATCTGACCAGGCCATGTACTTTAGCACTGTTTCCGACTGGGCAAGCACCTGTCCAACCAAAATAGCCGAACTTACAGAGAGAGCAGCAAAGATCTTCAGTAGTTTCTTCATCAGTTCCTCTTGAAGTGAATTTTGGACTACACAAATCTTGAGATTTGGGAAAAGAATAGAAAAACCTACTACCGGTAGGCGCCTTGGGATCCAACTTCCTTGAAAATCACTATCCTTTCAAAGCGGTCGAACGAACTATGCTTCAATGAAAGCACAAAGTCAAAATTTCAAAACTTACTCAAATTGCAGATTCAATTATTGGCTCGTGAGGGCTTCACCGTCTTCTAAAGTCTAGAAGCAATAAGCTATTGCAAGCCCTCGCGACTGCCCCCATCCCAGGGGTGTGTGTAGGGAGGAACGGAAAGCAAGAGTGGGAATTTTGTAGTACGACGGCTGGTTGTGGCTTGGCTGACACTGCCCGTCTCC
>NYTS01000027.1 GCA_002683655.1 Deltaproteobacteria bacterium | reverse complement strand
CGAGAGAATCACACCTGCGCGTTAGTTGTTTGCCGTTGAAACTTGCGAAAAAGAAGCCTGAGCATCGCGGATCGTCGTGTACTGCCGACGCAACTTGTCCATCACACGGTAAACCATTTCTCAGGTAAGTGTCTCAGGTAAATTTTTGTACAACAAGTTACCTGAGGGGGTTACCTGGATGCAAAATCTCAGGTAAAAATACTCAGGTAAATTTCTCAGGAGTGAATTTCCTGTAACTTTTTGTAGGGAGTTCCAAAATCTACCTGAGAAGGTTACCTGAGACCATTTTCCTAAAATCCTCAGGTAATTTTTTTAAATCCTCAGGTAAACGTACCAGGTAAAAATATATTCCATGTTAGTAAAGTTACCTGACAAAATTACCTGGTACTTTTACCTGGGAAATCCCCAGGTAAATCCCCCAGGTAAATAACTCATATCCCAGGTACAAAGAAAATTGGGATTATACCAGGTAAAATTTTGAAATTACCTGGTGAAAATTACCTGGTACTTTTACCTGGGAAATCCCCAGGTAAATCCCCCAGGTAAATGAAAGAAGATCAAATCCTAAAACTTACCTGATGAAAATTACCTGGTACTCTTACCTGGGAAATCCCCAGGTAAATCCCCCAGGTAAATGAAAGAACATCAAATCCTAAAATTTACCTGATAAAATTACCTGGTACGGTTACCTGGGAAATCCCCAGGTAAATAGCCCAGGTAAAAAAGTAAATTCCTCAGGTACAAAGAAAATTTGAAATATCTCAGGTAAATTAGGTTTATAAAATAATTTACCTGGAAACATTTACCTGGACGATTTACCTGGGGATTTCCCAGGTAAAAGTACCAGGTAAATGCTTCCAGGTTAGCCTAAAGAACACAATCGTTACGAGTAAATTCACTCCTGAGATAGTTGTCTGAGATAGTTGTCTGGGGTGGTTACCTGGAACCTTTACCTCAGAACTCATCGTCACAATCATCCTCGTTGGGGTCTTCTGCGGGTTCCAGTTCCTCCATGTCCACATCGTCGGCATTATCATCGCCCCAGTACGGCGCTGTCTCCGCCTCATCACAGTACTTTTCGTACAGCCTCAGCATGTTTTTGTGATTGGCATACACAGCAGTTTTTGCGGCGAACATGCGCTTGAACAAACCGTAATTCTGGAGTTTACTCGAGGTTCGTGCACCCTTTCTTCCTTTTTTCGTATGGAACATTGTCTTGGGCAAATGACACCGGGCTTGCCAAGCTTGTCTCACACGTTCTTTGCGATCAAGGACAACGTCTATCGCATGGAAGTAGACACTGCACACCTTACCGACGGGGAGTTTCTTGAACTCTGATGTAGTTCGCACGGACATGATGAAATAACCTGGTGTGTGTGTGAAAACAATAATGAGTGTTAGGAACATTGTGTGAAATCAATGTGTGTAATATCCTAGACATATACCAGATTTGCGGTCGTCGCTACAGTAATTGAGCAAAGATTGCACGTAATGGTAGGCAAACTCAACCAGCAAGTCTTTGCCTTCAAAATTACTCCACTCGCCACCAGGGGGAAGTGCGAGATGACGATGTAGGTAGCGTTTTCGTTGTTGGATATCATCGGTGCCCTCCTTCATCCACCTCTTCATATTGTCGTACGCGTCAACGATGTATTTGAACCTCGACGATGTGTCCAGGGTCCTCTTATACAGACTGCATACATAAGTGTTGGGACAGTCACACGGTTAACTTACCTGAGAGATTTGCATGGTTAATTTACCTGAAGAGAGCATGTTGGTGTCGCCATATGTAGCAGAAGAGGAATCTGCCAACGTCCGTTAGAGCCGGAACCTTTGGCTGCTGATTCTGCGTGTAGTATCCCCAGACGAAAGTAACAAGCATCTCCATAAGATTGACATGTGTACCTTCTTTGCTTATACCTGCGACCGGAAGTAAGAAATGCACTGCCGTCCAACGTTGGAGTGCTTGTCGCAAGACGTCCTTGTGCAAAGCCGGTAAATCTTTCGACGCTTGAACATTTTTAGATGTCCCGGCCGTGAACCACGCAACTGCAGGTTCCCTGCGTAGCATGGACCTGGATGGTGGAGGTTTAAACCATCCTTTCACTTTTAGTTTGCGCTGTAGCTGCACGAGACTCTCCCAGGTGCGCGACTGTTTGTACATGCATAGTTTACCTTTAGCGTAGCTTACATGGGATTGCTTAATGCATGCATAGTTTACCTTTAGCGTAGCTCGTACGTCGGGTGTGTCTGATACTGCTTTCGCTCCTTTGGCCGCCTCAATGTACGCTACTCTAGCGGCTGCGGCGTTGGCTCTGATCGGCTCCCTCATTTTCTTAAACGCGCCATCTTGCTTATTTCGACGACGAGCCTTTGAGGTTTGTTTTCTCATGTGAACGTACTCAGGGTTGGATTGCAGTTTAAGGACCTCCTCAGATAGAAACAAATCAGGGTTGAGACGAATGCCATCATCCTCTTCGACAGATTCTGATGCGACATCCTCTGTTGCGTCTGATGCGGCACCCGCTGTTGCGGCAGGTTCTGCGTTTGATGTGTCTGATGCGTCTGATGCGGCACCCGCTGTTGCGGCAGGTTCTGCGTTTGATGCGTCTGATGCGTCTGATGCGGCACCCTCTGTTGCGGCAGGTTCTGCGTTTGATGCGTCTGATGCGGCACCCTCCGTTGCGACAGGTTCTGCGGCAGGTTCTGCGGCAGGTTCTGCGTTTGATGCGGCACCTGCGCGTCGCGGCGACTTACTCGGAGACTTGCGCTGCCTCCAGCAGGTGCCGCGTGTTTTGGTCGGTGTCATGGCGTCCTGAATATATGTGATGTATGATGGTGAACAGTCGGTGTCGCGGCTCCCATCATACACTTGACAGAATACTTGGTGCCAAGTCGGGGGACTGTTAGCTGACACTCTTAGCATGCCCCGACTGACTTTTGCATCAGGAGTCTCGGGCATGCCCCGACTGACTTTTGCAGCAGGAGTCTCGACAACCTTAGACCTGTTTTGTGGCTCAGCCCTTCTTCTTTTTCTAGCGCTCCCAGCCTTTTTCTTGCTCCCAGCCTTTTTCTTGCTCCCAGCGCTCCCAGCCTTTTTCTTGCTCCCAGCGCTCCCAGCCTTTTTCTTGCTCCCAGCGCTCCCAGCCTTTTTCTTGCTCCCAGCGCTCCCAGCCTTTTTACCAGAAGCCTTGTTGGTGTCGGACTCGTCATCACTATAATTGGACTCTTCATCCGACTCGCGATCGAATAAACCACGTTGCGCGGCGTAACGTTTTGTGTACGGATGGTATGGTACAAAATTATCTGGACTGTACGGAGCATGGTCATGGGAATCCAACGTCTTCATATCCCCATGCGATTTCTCGAAACACTTTATGCAGGACTTTCCTTCGCCATCATTCATGGAAAGCAGGCATCTGTCGTGGAAATATTTTTTGCACGCAGGACATTTATGTCCATAGGAGCACATTTGCTTGCATTCACAACAATTGTGGGCTCCCCCTATACTGGGCCTGGATGATCTCTTTGCTTTTGGCATGACTGCTTGAGGAGCGACAGTTGCGACAGTTGCGACACTGCGATTATCTTTGGAGCATTTTCGGCCTTCGGAATTTTTTTAAAACAAAAATTGTACCTGGGGGTGCGTACCTGGGGGGTGTTTTTAAAAATAAATAGTGCGTCAGGTAATATCATACAAGCAATTACAACAGGTAATTAACTCAGGCAATATCCACAGGTAACACCACCAGGTAATAGTATCAGGATATTAACTCAGGCAACATCCCCAGGTAACATTATCAGGGAATATTTGTACCTATGCCCAGGACGCCGACTCCAGGAATGCATTTGCGCGGTCGAAGTCACGGGCGACATTGGCGTACTTCCCTAGACTATGAAACTCAACCACATCGTAACTCGCGAACATGAGAGACTCCCGACAATCGCTCAACCATTTTTTCTGTGTTTCCGGCAGCCTCCCATAACGGTATCCGGATATATCTGTCCGTCGGACGTCGGTTCGGTGCCAGCTCCACAGATTGTGGGTATGACGCAATGGTCCAGGACACGTAGGCTCGTCGTGATACATAATTGCCTCCTCATGAGGGGTGAGCCAACGCACGAGGACACCTACGCTGGGTGGTGTATCAAGTGTAGGTTGTGTCGCCTTCACAAAGCAGACGATCTGCGCCAGGTGTTGACCGTCGACACCACGCACTCGTACCATGTCCCGCCGACGGCGTGTCCCACCTCTCTGAATCACTGGATACCTGGTGTCAGTACCCCAATAGTGGTATCGTGAAACACCGTCCCCTGACTCGTGTAAAGCATGTTGGTATACTCCCCACTTGGTTTCAGCTTGTACACGGTCATTCGCAAAAGAGGGAAAACAATGTCCAAACATGCGTAACAGTTCTCCCCACGACAACAGCACCTCCTCGTGAACGAGGAGTCCATGCTGGTCCTGAGCCACGTACTTATCATTGTGAAGACGTGCAGTCAGGGTTGTGACAGTATGATTGCGTTCCTTAGCGACATCATTTTTTTGGTACTCCTTGATCTCCTCTGCGATGGTGTCACCAGGATCCTCAGCCGTTTCCATCAATAACTCGTCTAAGGTCTCAAATACAATTTCCTCCTGCACACATCGGAGCAAGTCCTTCTCGGTTTGTGTGTCGGTCCTGACTCGTATTTTGTTCCCGTGTGACTTCAAGGATATGCGGTGCTTCGATTCTACATCGGCTGTGTCGTTGAAACGATGAGTCCCTCCCCATTGCACCTGATTGTGCGTGCGATATAGGAGGTGTAAACTCACCAGGTAACATTCCCATGTATCATTGTCAGGTAAAGTTCGCATGTATCCTTGTCAGGTAAAGTTCGCATGTATCCTTGTCAGGTAAAGTTCACATGTATCATTGTCAGGTAAAGTTCACATGTATCATTATCAGATTACCTGCGACGTCAGGTGTACCACAGCGTGTGGAAGAATGTTGGCGCTACGGTCAAAAAAACCGACGAGAGACCTCCACTCGTCGTCGGTATCATTATCGGACGAATCTTTTGGGTCCCGTTCATGACACTTGAACTGTTTCAACTTCTTCGGACTGTCTGGGTGGCTCTCGTTATACCGGCGGCCTTCAGCCACTTTCCTGTCCAGGTCCCAATGTTTGATAGTGTCCAGTGCTCGGAAATACCTCAATGATACCGGTCCGAAGATCTCGTCCCATTCCCTGATGGTGTACGGTCTCTTGTTACGAACGGCCGTCAGGATGAGGATAAGACTCGACCCAGCCGTCAAAACGTGTTCGCGCACACGTGTGTGTGTCGTGGTGTCCAAGATAGAAGCTTGGGAACCAAGTACGTGCATCGTCAGGAATACCAGCAATACTCTAAGCTCCGCAGTCAAGCCAACCTGGGACGTTATTGCCCCCCTGGGCGTGCGACTGGTCTGACCAGTCTCGGGGTCACGAAAACAACCAATCAGTGTCTCCAGACGGTGGTCCAGCGTCTGTTTCAAACAACAGGTAAACATTCTCAGGTAAACTTCACAGGTAACCCTAACCAGGTACGCTTCCCAGGTAACCATACCCAGGTAAATTTCACACGACATTGAATTATCTTTTTCACAGGTAACCCTATCCAGGTAAACTTCACAGGTAACCATACCAGGTACCTGTTTCATTTTCGGTGTCAAAGAATCGTGTACAACAGTGAGAAAGTAAGTACACCAGTTGATGAATATCGTATGCATTACGTCACAAGCCGCCAACCCGCCGAACACTCGTCCTGGTGCCGACATCATAGATCGGGGACAACGGTCATGCAACCGGAATCTCTTGACAGCATGCCAACCTTTTCGCTCAAGTGATTTTTGTGCCAGTTTCCTTTTTCGCCTGTTCGCGCCTACGGCATCACTTTGTAACCGCTGTATCTCTGGCCAACGGTTTGCATGTGGTGTGCCTCGCCGAAACACACTACGACCTTTCCTGGGGCCGCTACAAATCGGGCAACTTCGTTCCGCGTGATTAGCAAAAAATTTGTACCTCTCCTTGGTGTCGAGCTGAGCTGCCGCGACAACCGGTAGAAGTGTCCACGTCTCATCCTCGTTGTCAAGTCCCGTGGGAAGGGAGCACACGACTCCGTTCCGCTGCGCCCTCTCGACTACGCTCACGATGGAAACCACAATTTCCTGGTATAGATGATGTCGGGCAAGTCTAAATTTTTCTGTGTCCCTGTTCGCCCCAAAAACCTCCAAGTTGTTCATGTACATGATTGTTGCGGCAGCATCTAGTCCCCCGTAGTTTGTGTTCAGTACAGTCACTGCAAACGGGCACGCGCTCGATGTCCTGTTGATATTTCCACCGTCATAACTGATGCCGAGCAACATCGGACCGTACTTCATGCTCACTGGGGCTTTGGGATCCACTGGCATGTGCTCCATTCGCTCGCATGCCTGGGTATGAGATCAGATGTACATAATTACTACTAGCTATTACCTGGGGGTATAAGCTGACACATTAACCTGACTCACTTAGCTGGTAACATTACCTGGAGATATTACCTGGGGGTATTAGCTGACACATTAACCTGACTCACTTAGCTGGTAAAATTACCTGGCGCATCGCGTGCCCACAGCTGACACACGAACCCCATGTCTGCTCACCAGAAAGCTTTGTACGGGCTTCTCTGTATCTGAACAGGAGTTCATGGTGCTTACCCAACTTCCTTGCTTGCAGAATCCACGCAAAAATTGGGTCCACAAACGTGTAGGTAACAACACGAAGTCCCGGAACGTTAAAAGTAGACAGATCACAAGTGTATGTGTACGTCACCAAAGGCCAAAATGGTTTTGTCGAAAGCAAATATCTCACGGAACGTTTGTCTGCACACCAATTACTGACAGTTCCAGCTTGGAAAACTTTGCGCACCAGTTCCAAAATATCTCTCTGATCTTCTTGGTGCAGGTGTCGTGTGGCGAGATACAACAACCAAAATTTTCGCGACCGGGACTTTAAAACCGATTTGCAGAATTCACGCAAAGCCAACACCAACGCGCCGTAGTCAAGCGAGCCCGTGTAGGCCAAGACGGCAGATTTTCCAATGTTATGCAGAGGATGTGGGTCACTCAGTATGCTGTCGTCTTGGTGTCGTCGACAAATCTCGTGTTGCACGTCCACCGGAGTTGTTATAACAGCTGGTGTGTCATCAACTATTGTGTCATCAAATATAATGCCACTTGAGTCATCGGACTCTCCATCGGCAACAATGCTGGCGCATCGAGGAACCCCTTGAAATACACTGCCATTGACGTGTGATCGCAGGCTGTAAAAGCTGCGAAATGATGCCCCACAATGCGGACACGCATACATCAACCTCTCGCTGCCATCATTTTTTTTGAAAAGTTCAGAATGCTCACCTACCCCCTGGGTATACCCGTGGGGTTTTGGCAAAAGTTACCTGGTTGTGTTACCTGAATGATTTTCTGATGTATGATTTACCTGGAAAAGGTTCTACTGGGAATTGTCTGATAAATTTACCTGATATGTTTACCTGATTAATTTACCTGGGAAAACGCCTCAGGTAACCTTACCAGGTAAAAAATACATATCTCAGGTAATATTTATAATCTTACCAGGTGAAAAACCTCAGGAAATTTCACCAGGTAAAAAAGTAAATATGTCAGGTAAATATTTGTATTAATACCAGGTAATATACCTCAGGTAATCTTACCACGTACCTCGATATGTTACCTGGTGAGTTTACCTGGGAACATACCTCAGGTAACCTTACCAGGTAACAAATAAATATGTCAGGTAAATATTTGTATTATGGTCAGGTAAAATTTCTCAGGTAATGTTACCAGGTAAAAACTACATACCTCAGGTAAATATTTATATTATTACCAGGTAAAATGGCTCAGGAAGGTTTTCCAGGTAAAAGGTACATATCTCAGGTAAATATTTGTATTATTACCAGGTAAATTTTCTCAGGTAACATTACCAGGTAAATCATACCTATGTCACATCAAAATAATGAGAAAAAATTTACCTGAGAAAATTACCTGGGATTTCCCAGGTAAATGTTCTCAGGTAAATTTTTCAGGCAAATCAACTCAGACATCCTTCTCAGGTAGAAAAAAACATCCAATTAATGTCGGTTTGTCTCAGGTAAACATCCCAGGTAATAAATATTTACCTGGGAGATTTACCTGAGTTACTTTTACCTGAGAAATGTGTTACCGTGTGATGGCGCTCAGACATGTTTTTAATGCAAAAATATCACTGGGACTGAAACTAAAAATATACAAAACAGCTATATG
>NYTS01000026.1 GCA_002683655.1 Deltaproteobacteria bacterium | reverse complement strand
GAGGCTTAAATACTGATTTTACTGAGGAAAAGTGTGGTGGCGGGGGCAGGATTTGAACCTGCGACCTTCGGGTTATGAGCCCGATGAGCTACCTGGCTGCTCCACCCCGCGATGTGGTGTCAGGAGTGAGTCATTGTCAGATTCTCCCCTCCTGAAGGAGCAATCTGGAGCGAGAGACGGGTCTCGAACCCGCGACTTTCAGCTTGGAAGGCTGACGCTCTACCAACTGAGCTACTCTCGCGTAACTCAAAAGATTATTAGCGATTCACAGTTTTTGTCAAGTGAGTTGTTCAAGAAATGTTAGTAGTTAATTGGAAAAGTAGCGACGTCGAGTGATAGCAAAAGCAAAATTTGCTATAACTTATGCAGCCTGGATAGTTTCCTGGCGAAACTGGAGTTCTGCTAGTCGGCTGTAGAGTGGTGAGGTGTCTAATAATTGCTGATGAGTGCCGAGGGCAACCACTCGGCCTTGGTCCATGACTGCGATTTGATCGGCATGAATCACCGTTGCCAGTCGATGAGCAATTACGATTGTTGTTCTCTCCTGCATCAATCTTAACAAAGCTTCCTGAACCATTCGTTCACTCTCCGCATCTAACGCACTTGTGGCTTCATCGAGTAGTAACAACTTGGGATCTCGCAAAATCGCTCGAGCAATCGCCAGACGTTGACGTTGTCCGCCTGAGAGCCTAACTCCCTGCTCTCCAAGAAAACTATCAAAGCCCTGAGGCAGCTTCTTCAGAAATTCTTCAGCATTGGCATCCCTTGTTGCTGCAAGCATTTCCTCCTTGGATGCCTTGGGTTGACCGTAACGTAAGTTTTCCCAAACGTTGGCGCTGAAGAGAGTTGGTTGTTGGGGGACAAAAGCGATATGTCGTCGAAGCTCTTGCAAGGTGAGCGAGCGAAGATCAATTCCCTCAAAGTTTATGGACCCCTGGAGAGGATCATAGAAGCGCAGTAGCAACTCCAAAAATGTTGACTTGCCAGCCCCTGAAGGACCAACAAGAGCCATTGTCATTCCTGGTTCAATGTTCAAGTTGACTGCTTGTAATGTAAGTGAATCAGGACGAGAGGGATAACAAAAATGCAGATCATTTATCTCCACAGAGCCCCGCACCAAAGAAGGTAGCGGTTGTGGATATACAGGATCAGTTATCTCGCTTTCTGCTTCGAGTAGTTCAATCAAGCGCTCTGTTGCTCCGGCTGCTCGTTGGAGATCTCCAATGACTTCACTCAGAAAACCCAGAGAGCTTGCTACAATTAACGCATAGAAGACAAAGGCTGCTAATTCCCCGGGTGTCACTCTACCTGCCAAAACATCCTGACCACCCACCCACAGCATGCCTCCGATTGATCCAAGGACTAACAGCATTACGATAGCGATCAGAAAAGCTCGCTGTCGGATGCGCTGAATTCCAGCATCAAATGCAGACTCAACGTGTTGTGAAAAGGACTTCTCGTCTACCTGTTGATGATTCATGCCCTGAACAATCTTGATGTGCTGTAAAGCCTCCCCCACGTAAGCCCCTACTGAAGCTACTTTATCTTGGCTGGTTCTTGAGAGTCTTCGTACACGACGACCAAAGATGACAACTGGTGAAACGAGAAGGGGCACCGCAATCAATACGATGGTTGTTAGCTTGGGATTGGTCCAGAAAAGCCATCCAATGCCACCTAAAAAAAGCAACACGTTTCTCAGGGCTACGGATAGAGATGATCCGATCACCGTTTGCAGAACCGTAGTGTCTGCTGTGATCCGCGCCTGAATTTCACCGCTCAAATTAGTTTCAAAAAAGCCAGGGTGTAACTGTAATAAATGTTGAAAGACAGCCTTGCGCAGATCTGCGCTGACACGTTCTCCCAGCCAGGAAACCAAGTAAAATCTCAAAAAAGTTCCAAGTGCGAGTAGTGTTACAAGTACAAGAAACAATAACAAAGTCTGGGTCAAAGCCTCCGGGGATCCAGCTACGAAACCCTGATCAATCAATAAGCGCACTCCTTGCCCAAGGGAAAGGGAGACACCAGCAGTAGTGACTAAGGCTATCCCTGCGAGCAAGATTCGCCACTTATAGGGTCGCAAGAAACAAAAGGCTGGAAGAAAATTGGAAAGTTTTTTGCTTTTTGCTCGGGAACTTGTGTCAAGCATTAATGTTTGAGAATTGAGGAATGGAAATTAGAGAGATTGCCATGTGAAACATAGCCTAATACTATGTTCTCAAACAATAAAATGTTGTAGGTTATTGTGCCAGGTTTCTTGACCCCTATGGTGGAATATTCTCAATGATTTGGCAGTATTGATTTAGAATTCTGATTGGGCGAGATGGGAGTTTGGCGTTAAGCTCGGAATTGCTACTGTAGGGTTGCAGTCACAGTTGCCTCACTTCAAAATCATGAAAAGAATTGTGGGGACTGTCTATAATGCTTTTACTTGGAGAGAAAGATTGTGTTTACTAAGATGCTGTGCTGGTAATTAACTGATTGCGACAATCAATGATCACTTTTGGGTAATCTCATTTTTCAAATTGTGGTTTTTCGATAGACCGATTGGGTTGGAGTACCACATCAATGGTTGTAAAACCTGCTTTCGCACTATAATACCGGTTGTTATAAGCGACTTCGCAGCGTCGCATCTCTAGAAATTCCTCGATGTAAGCGCACTCCTGGATGGCAGACTTGGGGATCAACTTCGGAGGTTTTTCCTCAGCAATCTGAGGAGTGGGGTTACCATTAGAACATGCACCTAGTAGCGCAAAGTATGTCATTGCAAAACCTATTTTCAACATAATTGAATATCTCATTTTCGTTCCGGAACTAGGTGTGTTTCGTATCGAACACGCACTTCTTTGGCTAAAGTACTGGTTCAACAATTTTTAAATTCAGTTTATCGGTCCAAGAATCAGAGATTTCCAAATGAGTAAGGACAACAACCAAAGAAGACCACCCGATGATCCATTTGAAATGCTCTTTCAGGGTTTTTCTGAGTTGGTGGAAAACCTCTCACAGTTAGGAGACGCTTCTCCCGAGGAGTGGGAGAAAAGTTTTCGCAACCAAGCGGATCGTACAAATTTTACTTACAATTCAAATAATCAGAATAATCAATATTCTTCTCCTCCTCCGAGCCCAGATTCCCCGCATAAGGATGAGCCAAAATATGACCAAGCTATCGGTGGCTTGGGGGAGAGGATGGAACGCATTCGTGAGTTGGTTGAACTACCATTACAGAAACCAGAAGTTTTTGAACGCTTGGGCGTCAAGGCCCCCACTGGGGTTTTGCTCCATGGTCCGCCAGGATGTGGCAAGACCCTAATCGCAAGAAATTTAGCCAAAGTCACAGGTGTTTGCTTTTTTAGTATCAGTGGTCCAGAGATCATCAACAAATACTATGGTGAAAGTGAAGCACGATTGCGCAAGCTCTTCGATCAGGCCCAACGGGAATCGCCAGCGATACTCTTTATCGATGAAATTGATGCGTTGGCTCCAAAACGTGATCAGTCTTTTGGTGATCTGGAAAAAAGAGTCGTTGCTCAGTTACTGACACTGATGGATGGTCTGGACGATCGGGGTCAGGTTATTATTATTGGTGCAACGAATCGGCCGAATGCTCTTGACCCTGCTCTCCGCAGACCCGGTCGCTTTGATCGTGAAATCGAGATTCCAGTTCCGGACCAACTAGGACGCAGAGAAATTTTAGAGATTCACACGCAGCCAATGCCTCTGACTAAGGGAGTGGACCTTGACGATATGGCTCGTCGGACACATGGATTTGTTGGTGCTGATCTGGCGGCACTTTGTCGAGAGGCAGCTTTGCAGGCTCTGCGAAGAGTACTTAAGAAAACACCGGTTGATCAACTGGAATCAGGTTCTATCAAGGTCGGATTGCCAGACTTCGCGGTCGCTTTTCAGGAGGTTGAACCCTCAGCGCTTCGGGAAACAGTAATCAGCGTGCCAAATGTCAAATGGGAAGAAGTTGGCGGGCTTTCTACAGTCAAATCACGTCTGATTGAAGCAGTAGAGTGGCCTTTGCGGTATGGGCATTTGTTTGCCCAGGCTGGTTTGAGGCCTTCTCGAGGGATCCTGTTGGTAGGACCCCCTGGTTGTGGCAAGACTCTGCTGGCGAAGGCCTTGGCAACTGAAAGCCAGGCCAACTTCGTGGCGATGAAAGGTGCAGATTTACACTCGAAGTATGTCGGAGAGTCAGAACAACGTCTGCGGGATATTTTCCGAAGAGCAAGGCAAGCAGCCCCCTGTATTCTATTTTTTGATGAACTAGACGCATTTTTACCTGCCCGTGGAATGATGGGTTTGGATGCGGCTGTCTCTGAGCGTATGCTCGCTCAATTCCTGGTTGAAATGGACGGTATCGAGGAACTCAAGGGTGTACTCGTGCTCGGAGCTACGAATCGTGTGGATCGACTTGACGAAGCGATTTTGCGGCCAGGACGTTTTGACGAGATCGTTAAATTTGCACCGCCCGACGCAAGGGAGCGAGAAGAGATCTTGAGGATCCATTTAAAGCAAAAACCACTGAGTGCCGAGGTTGATGCAACTTACTTGGCCGGTCTAACGGGAGGCTGGAGTGGAGCAGAACTGTCGGCGGCTTGCAATCGAGCAGCCTTGTTGGCAGTTCAAAGAGCGGTGCATGGAGAACTTAAACGAATGAGCCCAATTACTCGTGAAGATCTCTTGCAAGCGCTGAGACAGGTTCGTCCTGAGAATTGAAAAATTAAGCTTAGGTGCTTATCGCTTGAGAAATACTTTGTGGTAATGATTTTAACCAGAGATGCTGAATCTGCCTGAGCACCTGACCATCCGCTGCAAGACAACGCAGGAGGTGTAAGTTTGGGGCTAGTTGGTCAACAGCAACTTCACAGTTTTTAGGCCATTCGGTGGGAACGATATAGTCATCAGGCACAAATGCCAGAGCGCTCGCCCAGATTGGATAGTTGCCCAGCTGGAATGGATTGCTAAAACTTTGTTCAGTTGGACATATTCGGGAGCGATCCAGATAGTGCAACTCGCTGCCAGCAAAAAACTTTGTTTCACTCTGCAGGAGTTGAAAACACCAGGCTTCCCCGTGAGCCAGACGACCTGCCATGTATGCTTCCCAAAAGCCAAGCTGAGCACCTGCTTCCACCTCCAGTACAGTCTGCTGGTTGAATTGAGACGCAGCAAAAGGAATTACCGGATCACTATAAATCGTGAGATTGGACTCAGCTTGCAAAGTGTAACGTAACTTTTGCTTCGCGATGTCATCATTCTGAGAGGGATGTATACGAAGAGCTCCCTGCGTCGTCAAATGAACCTGTGTGCCAGGTTTCGCATGAATATTGATCTCCCACAAGTCTCCACCAAAGATGCCAGGAGCAGGACTCATTAAAATCAACTGTAACCCTGAACGGTCAGGAAGTGATACGGGTCTTGTCACTTTGAAAACACTATCGGCCTGAACATCTATCAGTCGAGTTTGACCTCGGCGATAACCGAAAGTTAAGTTAAGTTTGGAATGCATCAGACAGCAATGGAGTTGGGCTCACTCTCTAGCAATACTTCGGTTTGAATCCAGCGGATGACAGTATCGAGCCCTGTTTTGTCTTTGAGATTCGTGAAGACAAAGGGTCGATCACCGCGCATCTTTTTGGAATCGCGATCCATCACCTCTAGAGAAGCTCCGACAAGCGGTGCGACATCAATTTTATTGATGATCAATAAATCCGAACGAGTAACGCCTGGGCCTCCTTTACGAGGGACCTTGTCGCCTCCAGAGACATCAATCACATAAATGGACGCATCAACGAGTTCTGGACTGAAACTCGCAGCCAGGTTGTCCCCACCACTCTCCACGAAGATTAGTTCGAGGTTTGGGTGATCGCTCAAGGCTTGATCAATCGCCTCAAAATTTAGTGAAGCATCCTCTCGAATTGCGGTGTGAGGACATCCTCCTGTTTGTACACCATAGATCCGGTCTTCAGACAACGCCTCACTGCGAATCAAAAATTCCATGTCTTCACGAGTGAAAATATCATTGGTGACAACCGCCATTCGGTAGTGGTTATGCATTGCCTTGCAGAGGCGGTCCAGCAATGCTGTTTTCCCTGAACCAACAGGGCCACCAATGCCAATTTTGACAACTTTTTTCATGATTTCTCCGGATTCTTAAGTGTTTTTTCAAGAGCGAAACAGACGGGTATAAAGACCTGTGTGTTTCATTTGTAGCAAGTCAACCCTTGGGATGAATGAGCGTAATGGCGAATTGGCATCCTCAAGGATTTCAGTCACAGTTTTTGGAATCAACCTTAATTGCTTTTGAAGCAGAACTTGTCCAGCTTGCTGTCCTAAGGCGAACAAACGTAGCGCTGCAGAAAGTGATTGATTCAAGCGACCGAAGGCGAAGCTTGCCAGCGCAACATCTTTGGAGACGTTCAGGGTTGCGAGTAGGGTTGCTTGGACTGTCAGCACGTTGAGTGTTGGCAATAGTTCTTCAAGACGATCTGCAGGAAGATCCGGATAGAGATCTGCACAGGTCGTCAACAAACGTTTTCCCAGGATGTGACTTCCATCTCTCAGTGCCACTGCTGGCTTGAGTGCGGTCAGTTCCTGATTGAGAACTTTAACACGTCGCCAATCATCTCGCTTGATTGCCTTCATCAGTTGACAGAGAGCTGGACCCTCTTGCCAGCGGAAGGTCTCTGTTCGCCACAGTTCCCACCAGGTGCTAAGGTCTTCAGGAGTGCGAAGAGCAGCAAGTTGAATAGCCGACTCCAGACCCTCTGAGTAAGCAAAGGCCCCAATGGGCAAAGTGCTATCACTCAGATGCAGCACACTCAGCCACTGCTCCAGTCCAGCATTCTCAGTGGGTGTGTCCACTCTGTGGGATGGCTGGGGTGAAGGGGTGTTCACTGACTTCGTAGTTGATCCCCAGTTGCTGAAAGAGATGCTCTGCAGCAGGTTCATGGGGGCAAATCAGTTCGAAATCCGTGATCATCAGTGGCAAGTGACGATTACCAATTTGGTAGGCGAGCCAAGCCCACTCTGGAGGACTTAGCGGACGTAAAACCAAGACTGGCTCTGGAGCTTCCTGAACCTGAACCTGGCAGCGTTCTGAAGATAATAGAATTTGGTCTCCTTGTCGGAGGATGCTTCCTGAAGGCAGGGCCAAGGCAAACTCTCGACCTCGGTCGGTCTTTCGTCTTCCATGACTGCGACAGCGCTCCTCCCAGGGAAGAGTGAGAGTGTCGATTTCCCAATCTTGTATGACAGCCCCCAAACCAGCGGGCTGGATTTCTTCAACGATGATCATGTGATCTCCCAGGGGTGTTAAAATAGAAAATAACGCTGAGCCAGCGGTAACACTTTTGCGGGCTCGCAATGAAGATGCTGCCCATCGGCACGCACCTCATAAGTCTCAGGGTTGATTTCCATTTTTGGTAAGTAACTATTTAGTGGCAGGTCCTGCTTCCGTAAGTTACGACAACCACTTACAGCAACACAGCGACGGTTGAGGCCCTGCAAGGCCCCGCTGTTCAGACCCGCTTTTGAGGCGAAGTGAACGCTAGTCGCATTGGTAGCTTGTCCGTAAGATCCAAACATCCCTCGATAGAAATTTGGTTCTGGGGTGGGGATTGAGGCGTTTCCATCTCCCATCAGCGCACCGGCAATGAAACCACCCTTGATGATCAGCGAGGGCTTGATCCCAAAGAAAGCTGGGCTCCAAAGTATGAGATCCGCCATTTTGCCGACTTCTACAGAACCGATCTCATGAGAAACACCATGAGTCAGCGCTGGGTTGATTGTGTATTTCGCAACGTAACGGCGGATGCGCAAGTTGTCATTGCCGCTTTTGTCATCTGGAAGCGCTCCTCGCTGTTGCTTCATCTTGCTGGCGGTTTGCCAAGTCCTGCAGATGACCTCCCCGATGCGGCCCATTGCCTGAGAATCAGAAGAAAGAATGCTGAAGGCTCCGAGATCATGAAGAATGTCTTCGGCAGCAATGGTCTCAGCTCGGATTCTTGATTCAGCGAAGGCAACGTCTTCGGGAATCGAAGGAGAAAGATGGTGACAGACCATCAACATGTCGAGGTGCTCTGCCATCGTGTTGACAGTGTAGGGCATTGTAGGGTTTGTCGAGGATGGGATAACGTTTGCTTCGCCGCACAACTTCATGATATCTGGAGCGTGGCCTCCTCCAGCGCCCTCCGTATGATAGGTATGGATTGTTCGATCCTTGAAAGCAGCGATGGTGTCCTCGACAAAACCACATTCATTGAGAGTGTCAGTATGAATTGCAACTTGCACATCGTATTCTTCTGCCACACTTAAACATTGGTCAATTGACGCTGGAGTAGTCCCCCAATCCTCGTGTAACTTTAATCCCAAAGCCCCAGCATCCAGTTGCTCTCTCAGACCGGCAGGACTCGAGGAATTCCCTTTCCCAAGAAAACCAAAATTCAGCGGAAAGCTCTCGGTGGCTTCATACATCTTACGGATGTTCCAGGCCCCGGGAGTGCAAGTGGTAGCCTTGGTACCCGTGGCTGGTCCGGTTCCTCCGCCAATTAGTGTTGTGATTCCCGAATAGAAGGCCTCTGGAATCTGATTGGGTGAGATGAAGTGAACATGGGCATCAATTGCTCCAGCGGTTAGGATCATGCCCTCCCCGGCGATGATCTCTGTCGAAACTCCGACTTCCATTCCAAGAGTGACTCCATCCATGATGCCTGGGTTCCCTGACTTGCCGATGCCTGTAATGCGTCCATCTCGAATCGCAACATCTGCTTTGACGATGCCAGTGTAATCTACAATGACTACGTTCGTGATCACAACGTCAGGAGTACCCTGCCCTCTAGTAGCTACAGGAGACTGACCCATCCCATCTCGCAGCACTTTGCCACCTCCGAAAATGGCTTCATCACCGTAAACAGTGTGGTCTTTCTCAATTTCTGCAAACAATTCGGTGTCACCTAGTCGGATCTTATCACCAATGGTGGGACCGAAGTGTTCAGCGTAGTGATGTCTTTCCATGCGCATAATGTTTCTCCCTCAGCGTACGAAGTTGGTGGATCGTTGAAGGGCGGCCTGGCGGACCTCAGTCGTGTCTAGAATTCCCTCCACCAGCCGATTAAGACCCAGGACTTCTCGATTTCCGCCCAGCTCCACAAGTTCAACTTCACGCGTATCTCCGGGCTCAAAGCGGACAGCAGTCCCTGCCGGTATGTTGAGTCTCATCCCGTAGGCTTCTTCCCGTGTAAAGCGTAAAGAAGCGTTACATTCGAAGAAATGGCAGTGCGAACCAACCTGAATTGGACGGTCTCCTTTGTTCTCAACACGAACAGTACTTGTTCGGCGACCTGCATTGATTTCGATTGGAGACTTCGATAGTTGGTATTCTCCAGGGATCATGATCATCCTCCGCTTGGATGGTTGGATTTAGTTATTGGATCGGGTCGTGGACGGTAACCAGCTTAGTCCCATCTGGAAAAGTTCCTTCGACCTGAATTTCTGGAATCATTTCTGGAACACCCTCCATGACTTCCTCTGCTTTAAGGATTGTACGACCGAAAGCCATGACATCTGTCACGGAACGTCCATCCCTAATTGCTTCGAGCAGCTCGGAGGTGATCAAGGCCACAGCCTCAGGGTGATTGAGCTTGACTCCGCGAGCACGACGCTTGCGAGCCAGTTCACCTGCAGTGAAGATAGTAAGTTTTTCTAGTTCTCGGGGAGTTAGGTTCATGGCAACCCATTATTTGATAACAGATTCGAAATCTTGGTGATTTCTGCGAAGTACCGGCAGAAGATCTTGACGGTTCAAAAAGCCAAATTTTAAAGAATATTGGCCATCACGTTTTTGAAGCAGCTTTTTCAAAAACGACAGGCAAGATAGCTAATTTATGCTCTAAGGCAAACTCTAATTATAGTTGCCAGAACTGAATGGATGCTTTGAAGAATGTCGCATTTCCACTAACTCACGTTTGATTCAGTAATTTAGACAGTCAGCCAGCTCTGAACTTCATGAGGTTGAACCTCCTTTTCGCTACCGGCAAGAACAACTTCACCTCGATCCATGACTACATATTCATCGGCCAACTCACGAGCAAAATCAAAGTATTGTTCAACCAACAATATTGCCATTTCTCCCCGTTCCTGCAGCGTTTGAATGACTCGACCAATGTCTTGAATGATGGAGGGTTGAATTCCTTCTGTCGGTTCATCAAGTACCAATAGCCTTGGTTGGGTCACCAGAGCACGGGCGATTGCCAGTTGTTGTTGCTGCCCTCCAGAGAGATCTCCACCACGTCTGCCTAGCATTTGTTGAAGTACTGGAAATAGTGAGAAAACCTCCTCATCAAGACGTTTTTTCTCTCTTGCCAAGCAGGCGTATCCTGATCTTAGATTTTCTTCAACTGTGAGTTCTGGAAAAATTTCTCGTCCTTGGGGTACGTAGGCAATGCCAGAGTGTGCTCTCTTAAAAGGAGGCCAGTTTGTAATATCTTTTCCTGCCCAATGAATGGAACCTTCACGGAGTGTTTGCTGGCCAACAATGGCTCGAAGCAAAGATGTCTTGCCAACCCCATTTCTTCCGAGAAGACAAGTTACACTTCCAATCGCCGCTCTCAGGTTAACCTTACGAAGTGCTTGGCTCGCTCCATAGTAAAGATCTGCTTGCTCCACCTGTAACATACTTACCTCCCTAGGTAGACTTCGATCACGGTAGCATTGGACTGTACTTCTGAGTGAGTTCCTTCGGCCAGAACACTTCCTTCGTGTAAGACCGAAACCTTACAATCTAGAGCCTTGACAAATTCCATATCGTGTTCCACTACCATCAAGGACTTAGTACCAGAAATTTCCTGAAGTAATTCAGCAGTCTGTTCCGTTTCTGCATCGGTCATCCCGGCAGCTGGTTCATCAACCAGCAGGAGTTGAGCGTCCTGAACAAGTAGCATTCCAATTTCTAACCACTGCTTTTGACCGTGAGAGAGGGAGCCTGCGGGGTCATTCTGACGATAAATTAATTGAATTCTTTCGAGCACCTGTTCCACAATTTCTTGTTGAGGTCTTGAAGGTTTGAAAGACAAAGCGGCCCAGATTCCTCTGTTTGCCTTGAGAGCCAAGTAAAGATTGTCAGAGACACTTTGCTGCTCAAAAATGGTTGGTTTCTGGAATTTCCTGCCAATGCCGAGTTGGGCGATTTCGCTTTCATCCAATGTCGCTAGATTGATCGTTTGGTTGTGGTAGAAGACATCCCCTTTATCAGGACAGACTTTGCCTGTTATAATATCCATCATCGTAGTTTTTCCTGCTCCGTTTGGTCCGATAATCGCTCGTAATTCTCCGTGTTCCAGCAATATCGATAAATTATTCAGTGCTCGAAAGCCATCAAAGGAGACAGTTACACCATCCAGATAGAGAATACTTTCATTGAGAATTTTTTCTCCGTGAACGAGAACAGGCTGGTTCACGAGCTTGCTTCTGAACTGGATGGTGTGGGAAGAGTCTTCGGTTTGTGTTGAAAAAGTTTGTCTCGGTAAAACTGAATGCCCACGATGCCCTTAGGCAACGAAACAGTCACAACAACAAACATCCCACCAAGAACAAACAGCCAAAGCTCTGGCATCGCTCCGGTAAACCAGGTTTTTGCAAAATTAACGACGATTGCTCCCAAGGCTGCACCATAGAGAGTTCCTCGCCCTCCTACAGCGACCCAGATAACGATCTCAATTGAATTCAGTGGAGAAAATTCCCCAGGATTGATGATGCCAACCTGAGGCACATACAAGGCACCCGCTAGCCCTGCGAGCATAGCCGCAACCACAAATGCAAAAAGTTTATAATTTTCTGTGCGGTATCCAAGGAAACGACTTCGACTCTCTGCATCTCTGACAGCCAACAAAATCTTTCCATAGTGAGTTTTGAGTAACCAACGGCATAAAACGAAGCCGCCAGCCAGAGCTAATGCTGAAATGATAAAGAGTCCCCGCCGAGTAGAATCCGACTGCAGTTCAATCCCTAAAACATCTTTGAAATCAGTCAGCCCATTGTTCCCGCCAAATCCAAGTTCGTTTAGGAAAAAAGCTAGCATTAGTGCATAGGTCAGCGCTTGAGTAATGATCGAAAGATAGACACCAGTTACCCTAGAACGGAAGGCAAACCAACCAAACACAAGAGCCAAAAGTCCTGGAATCAGAAGAACCATCAGGATCGCAAAAATGAATGAGTCAAAGCCCCACCAATACCAAGGTAAGTTTTCCCAGTTCAAAAACACCATGAAATCAGGCAGAACAGGATGTCCATAAACCCCACGTTCTCCAATTTCCCTCATCAAATGCATTCCAAATGCGTAGCCACCCAGCGCAAAAAAGGCACCGTGTCCAAGGCTGAGAATTCCACAATATCCCCAGACCAAATCTAGTGAGAGAGCAAGTAAAGCGAAACAAAGATACTTGCCCATTAGGCTTACAGCATAAGTTGGGATGTGCAGCACCGAGTCTTGGCTGACAAGACCGTTCAGCAAAGGAACTAGAGTTACCAGAGCCAGAAGACAGCCAAGGAACCATCGAGCACCCGAATCAGCTAGTAAGGTGTTGAAAAATGAGTCTTTTTGCATGATTGGGGTTCGTTTTTTATGTCAGCCATTTCCTGAGATGCTAGTTTTCAACAAATCGTCCCTTGAGTGCAAACATTCCACGTGGACGCTTCTGAAGAAAAAGAATTATCAATACAAGTACCAAAATTTTGGCTGCAACTGCGCCGGCGAAAGGTTCCAAAAGCTTATTGGCCAAGCCGAGGCTCATCGCTCCAAAGAAGGTTCCCCACAGATTGCCAACGCCTCCGAAAACAACAACCATGAAAGAGTCGATTATATAAGATTGCCCGAGATTTGGTCCTACGTTAGTTAGTTGGCTCAGTGCTACCCCGCCAATCCCAGCTATTCCAGATCCCAGTCCAAAGGTTAGCGCATCAATTCGATCAGACCTTATTCCCATTGCCCCAGCCATCCCACGGTTCTGTGTCACAGCACGCATTTCTAGACCAAAATGGCTTTTCTTGAGCAAAACCAGCAAAGTAACAAGCACAAGAGGCACAAAAATGATGATTGTCAGGCGATTATAGGTTAGTGACAAAAGAGGGTTGATCTCCAAGGTTCCTTGCATCCAACTCGGAGTTATCACGTTTTGATTTAGAGGGCCAAAGATGCTTCTTACAGTCTGTTGTAGCACAAGACTCACTCCAAAAGTTGCCAGCAATGTTTCGAGGGGACGACCGTAAAGTAATCGGATGACAGTGCGCTCTAGCAAAATTCCTACAATTCCAGCCACCAAGAAGGCAGCTGGAATTGAAATCAGCAGCGAATATTCAATAAATTGTGGGAAAAGCTGTTGGATAACAAAAGTGGTGTAGGCCCCTAACATGAGCATCTCACCGTGAGCCATATTTATCACACCCATTACCCCGAAGGTTACGGATAATCCGATGGCAGCCAACAATAGAACTGAGCCGAGGCTCAATCCAAAAAACAAAGTTTTGATTCCACTGTAAACAACTTCCCAAAATTCTATATTTTCTAATTCCTTTGCAATCTGTTCTCTAATGTCAGTTTCAGACTCAATCCAGGTGCCGTCATTGTTTTTTTCAAGTGCTTTTATTAGGAGATTTTTGACTTCCGGTTCCAACGATCCACTCAGTAATCTCAATGATTCCCTTCTGATTTCAGGATCTGGATGCTTTAGTTGCAAAGTAGCTAAACCGAAGCGAATAGATTTGCGCACATCTTCTGATTTCTCGTCAAGGAGAGCCTGCTTCAGAAGCGGTGTGACTTCTTTGGGATCTCCTTCCCTTAAATTTTCTGCTGCTTCCTTACGATTCTCAGGATTTGGATCATCGAGAGCAATTCTAGCTAATGCACTTTTTAAAGTTGAGCGGATTCTATTGTTGACACGAATTCTTTTCAGTTCTCTTTTTTTGACTCCTGAAGCTAATTCTTTGCCTGTAAAAACATCATACGTTTTGAAATCATTGCGTTTACCTTCTGCGTGCACCAAAACCTTACTGTGCTTCATTTGATATAATTTGTTTTCAAGCATTGTTTCCAGCAATGGTTTTGCTCTTAGATCATCTGAACGTCCTAAAGCCTTCACAGCTGATTCAACTTGAGCGAATTTTTTATCCCCGAGCTGCTTTAGGGCGTTTTCCCAATCTAAAGACCAAGCTGTGGGGACAATTGTCAGAAAAACTAGCTTCAAAACTAAGAGATAACGAATCATTTGGCTGGGGTCAGGTGTCGACGATCTGAAAATCTGATCGTCGACGTGGATGGGGAGATTAAGTTTTAAAAGTATGGGGTTCAATCACTAATTAATCAGTAATTCTGCCCAGAGCATTTGCCAGTACTGATGTTGTAGTTTCCACAGGAAATTGGAGCCGTCCAGTCAGCGACAATTGGCTTACTGTCCGGTAAAAAGTCTGACCATGCATCTCCAATGACTCCACCAGGGGTCTGCCACACTGTCTCAAATTGACCATCTGCCTGAATCTCCCCAATCAAAACAGGTTTTGTCAGATGATGATTTGTATTCATCACTGCGGTTCCCCCTGTCAAATTTGGGTAAGTAAGCCCATACATCGCTTCACGGACTGCATCAACATCAGTGGTACCTGCTTTCTCGACCGCCTCAACCCACATGTTGAAACCTATATAATGAGCCTCCATTGGATCATTAGTTACACGTTCCTCATTGCCAATGAAAGCGTGCCATTTTTCGATAAAGCCATAGTTGACGTCCTCGTCAGCACTCATGAAATAATTCCAGGCAGCCAGATGGCCGACAAGAGGTTCGGTGTCAATTCCTGACAGTTCTTCCTCACCAACAGAGAAAGCGACTACAGGAATATCTTCTGCAGAGATCCCCTGATTACCAAGCTCTTTGTAAAATGGCACATTTGCGTCTCCATTAATTGTGGAGACCACAGCAGTCTTTTTTCCTTCAGAACCAAATGTCCTGATGTCAGAGACAATGGTTTGCCAGTCAGAATGGCCGAAAGGAGTGTAATTGATCATGATATCTGATGCAGCGACTCCACTGTCTTTAAGATATTGTTCAAGAATTTTGTTGGTTGTTCGAGGATAGACGTAATCTGTTCCAGCTAGTACCCACCGTTCTACTCCAAGTTCGTCCATCAGGTAGTTGACCGCAGGGATTGCCTGCTGATTAGGTGCGGCACCCGTGTAAAATACGTTTTTCGAAGATTCCTCACCCTCATATTGAACTGGGTAGAAGAGCAATCCATTTAGTTCTTCAAAAACGGGCAAAACAGATTTTCTAGAAACCGATGTCCAGCATCCGAATACTACGTCAACCTTTTCGATGTCAACTAGTTCGCGTGCTTTTTCTGCAAATAAGGGCCAGTCGGAAGCTGGGTCCACTACAACGGCTTCCAATTGTTTACCCAATAGGCCACCTTTCTTGTTTTGCTCCTCTACGAGCATCAGCACTGTATCTTTAAGAGTTGTTTCACTGATTGCCATTGTTCCAGACAACGAGTGAAGTGCGCCTACTTTGATAGTGTCCGCAGCATTAGCTAAACCAACTACTAATCCTGCCAAACCGGTCAGCAGGAGACGCTTTGCAAATGAAGAATGTTTCTTCCAAATCATATTTGCCTTGGGGGTGAAGATTAAAGCTCAAGGTAATTGCTATTAAAAAAGGCAGAAAGTATTCTGCATCCAGAATGCCAGAAAATAATTTTGATAAAATTTGTTCTTAATTACTGAAATTACTATTAATGATTATTATATAATCATTAATCCCTCAAGGTTACTGAATTTCTGTGATTACTAATTATTTTTTTGATTAAAATTTATACATTTTTATTCACCAGTCCACTAATTATCAATTTCAATTGAGAATCGAATTTGCTTGAGCAAATTTTGTGTATTCTTTGAGGTGAATTAATGTTGATGCTATTTGAGTTGAATTTCTGAAATCCCCCAAAACTCATGAAAATAAACTTGTGTAACTATCAATGTCATGCTCACAAATTTCAAATGTTGAGGTGACTTGACTTGAATAGTGGAGTATGTGATCTTGCACAATTTCTGCATCTGGTGGGTTTATGTCTGACCCAAAAAAGCCCTGAGTTCAGGGAATCACTGGAGTAGAACAATCTTCTTTAAATGCAATTTGAGGGCGGCTGAGTCCCCCTCGGGAACATGGTGTCTAGAGAGCTTCGTATATGGGTAATGAGAAGCGCCAATTGACACCTCTGACTTATGAATTGCCGGATCCTTCTCAATTCCTGGCACTGGACTCGGAAGAGGAGACTCTGGATGCCCAGTTACTGGTGCAGGGCTTTGAGGCATTCAATCAGGCTACCCAAAAGCTTCAGGATTATTACAGAGGTATTGAGCAAAAGGTTGATGAATTGAACTCTGAGTTAGCTCGGAAGAATCGTGAGTTAGAGCAAAATCTTCTTGAGAAAGACAGGGTCAAGAGCCACCTGAATAATATCTTTGAGAGTTCCGCTCTCGGTATAGTAGTGATTGACCTTCAGGGTGAGATTCTTTCTGTGAATCAGAAAGCACTGCGATTGCTTGATAAGATGGCGGAGGAGGTGAGGGGTCTCCGATTGAACGAAGTCTTGGGAGAACGGGTTCTTCCATTGAAGTTAACCCCAGAATTCATGCAAAGCCTGCAGCAGGGTCAAGAGCAGGAGATGACATTACGTGGGGGCGCTGGCCTATCTAGGCAACTGCGGCTGCATCTGTCTTTGATGAAGAGTGATCAGAACGAATGGCTCGGCTTGATCGTAAATATTCAGGACATTACGGACCTGCGGAAACTAGAAGAAGAAGCAGAGAGAAAAAATCGCTTCACAGGAATGGGGCAAATGGCCGCCAGTATCGCACATGAAATTCGTAATCCTCTGGGAAGCATTGAGTTATTCACCTCTCTGCTGCGTAAAGAAGTTCAAAGCGATTCTTCACAACAACTGGTTCATCACATTTCTTCAGCGGTTCAGAGCATGAATCACATCATCTCGAACTTGTTGGAGTACACAAAACCGAGGCCAGTGGCTAGAGATGTGATTGACCTTCACAAATTTCTTCGAGAAAATCTAAGTTTTTTTGAGCAGTTGGTTGAATACAATGATGTCGAAATGCGGTCTGATTTCCTGGCGACCAATACCAAGATTCGCGGTGAAGCTGAACTTCTCAAACAAGTCTTTCATAACATTCTAATTAACGCGATCCAGGCAATGGTTGAAGAAGGTGAAATTCGCCTGACAACCAGAAACGTACTGACTGACAATCGTAAGATGCTAGAGCGATTCACTCATGTTCCGCTCTCCCAACGTCGACATGGCATGTCTTTGTTGCAAGTGTCCATTGAAGACACTGGCACGGGCATGTCGCAAGAAGTGCGCAAGCGCATTTTCGATCCCTTCTTCAGTACTAAGGAAAGAGGTACCGGATTGGGCCTTGCAATTGTTCATAACATCATTGAATCGCATGGAGCGATCATCGACGTGGAAAGTGAAGTAGATCAGGGAACCTGCTTCACCTTGTTGTTCCCAGTGGCCCACGATGATGAAGAAATCCCAGTGGATGAGCCCACGTCAACCCTCCCCAAAGAACGAGTCCATTATTGAAAGGAAGCAATATGGTTTCGCATCCCATCCTGATTGTAGACGACGAAGTCGAAATGCGGATTGCTATGTCGGAGACCCTCAAACACTGTGGGTATCCGGTTGAGCTTTCGCACAATGCAATCGATGCACTCAAAAAATTCAAGAACAACGAATACTCGCTGGTCATCACGGACATGACGATGCCCAAGCGCAGTGGGTTGGAATTGCTAAAAGATATCAAAGGCTTGGAGCCTTATAAGCCTGTGATCATGGCAACGGCCTATGGTACGATTGAGACTGCTGTGGAAGCAATGAAGCATGGTGCCTTCGACTACATCGTGAAGCCCTTCAACTTTGAGAATTTTATTTTCATTGTTGAACGAGCGCTGGCTTATCAGGACAACAAAGGCCCCATCATGTTGCGTCCCACAGAGGATAAGGGATCTGCTGCTCCTACTGGTGGGGGTGCCCGTAAGCAAACGAACGGTGATCCGAAGGAAATCGTCACCCAAAATGCTGCGATGAAATCTCTGCTGGAGGTTGCACGCAACGTTTCACGGAGCAAGGCGACGATTCTCATTCAGAGCGAGAGCGGAACTGGTAAGGAATTGTTAGCTCAGTATATCCACAATAACTCAGAACGTGCGAACAAACCTTTTGTAGCTGTGAACTGTGCAGCAATGCCAGATACGCTGCTTGAAAGCGAGCTCTTCGGACACAAGAAGGGTTCCTTTACCGGTGCAAACCAAGATCACCGTGGAAAATTTGAGCAAGCCCACACCGGTACGATTCTACTGGATGAAATTAGTGAAATGGCTCTTCCACTACAGGCCAAACTATTGCGTGTTCTGCAAGAACAAGAAATTGATAAAGTCGGTGGCAAGGATCCAATCAAAGTGGATGTTCGGGTAGTGGCAACTACGAACCGTCACATGCTGGAGTGTGTCGAGTCCGGCAAGTTTAGAGAAGACCTCTATTTCAGATTAAATGTTATTCCTCTTTCCTTACCGGCTTTGCGGGAGCGGAAGGATGATATTCCTCTCCTTGTTGAACATTTCCTGACTAAGCATGCACAACTCAATGGTCGTGAGAGGCCTCTAATTGTTCAAGATGCTCTGGATGTCTTAACAAATTACAACTGGCGTGGCAACGTTAGAGAGTTGGAGAACGTGGTGGAACGCGCAATGTTGCTCTGCAACGGGAACGAAATTTTACCACACCATCTCTTGATGCATTCACAAATGGGTAGTCGAACCATTAATGAGGATCTTGCTTCTGCAACGGCTTCCACACCATCAAAAGTCTCTTCGTCTGCTGTGGTAGCAACAGAANCNNNCGTTGAGTCAAATTCAAANCCGGTNAATGGGCCTCTTGGGATTGAGGTAGGNATGTCNATGAAGGAAGCAGAGAAGAAGCTCATCTTTGAGACNCTNAAGGAAACNGGTGGAAANCGAACNCATGCCTCACGAATTTTGGGCATCAGCATCCGTACTTTACGAAACAAACTGAATGAATATCGTGAAGAGGGTGAAGTTTTTGAGTTCGAAGCCGACTAGACTTATCCGATGATGAGTGCAGTCCTTATGAGGCTGCACTCTCCCTCCAAAATATCCTTCCTTTGATCCTTTAAAAATCTCTCATCAAGATCTCGCCTTTGTACACCAGAGGCTGAGTAAGCAAAATTACTCATTATAAACCAAATTCTTGATAAAGAAGAATCTGCAAATTTTGATCTATCTAGAACAGACGGCATTACTGGATGCGGTCAAGCAGGAACTGTCATTTCTGGAAAGCTACTTCCACTTAAAATGTGTCGGGATTGTCAAAGAGNCTGAAGAGTACNTGAATTCTACTCTTCATGAAGAAGCATCTCTGTCCTTGTTGATTTGCAGTGGTGCTTTTTCGGGAGCATATGGTGTGGACTTAATCGTTCGTCTACATGAAAACTCTCACACAATTGATGCGCGCAAAATCCTTATTTGCGCGAAGCTAGACTCTGAGAAAATCCTCAGGGCTCTGAATCATGGTGGCTTGGACTAGTGCTAACTAGCACCATGGCAGACAGGTGATTTGGCTAAAACCGTGATCAAGATCCTCAGCGAATACGTCGTCCGCTTTGTGGAACATCCCCTTCCCTACGCCTTTGTACTGGACGAAGGCATAATTTTGCATCACCTGCGCAACCAGAACCCCACCCAGTTAGATTTTAGATGACAAAAGCGCTGATCTTTGTGGCAGTGCCTCTCTTGGTACTCTGGTTACNCATGGAAATGCTTTAAGGAATTGACGTGGTACAAGTAAGAATGCCAGCTATCTTCATCCTGGCAGTTCTCTGCTGGGTACTTGAGCCTATCCCAATCTTTGCGACTTCTGTTTTATTGATCGGACTAGAATTATTGTTGATTTGCAACAAAGGGCCGATCTGTTTTAGGGACCCAAGTAGAATTGAGGAGATGGGAAAGTTACTTCCCTACCAAGATATACTCACAACATTTGCCTCTCCCATCATCATGCTTTTTTTGGGAGGCTTCTTTTTGGCGATGGCTGCGACAAAGTATCATCTGGACGTAAATCTCGCTCGGGTATTCCTAAGGCCTTTTGGTGAATCTCCAAAATTTGTCATGCTTGGGATAATAATCACTACAGCGGTTTTTTCGATGTTCATGAGCAACACGGCGACCACAGCTTTGATGATCACGATCGTAACTCCTGTTCTCCGACTGCTCCCAAATGATGACTTGGGTAGGACAGCGCTAGTTCTGTGCATACCATTAGCCGCAAACATCGGAGGAATTAGAACACCTATCGGTACGCCGCCTAATGCGGTTGCCATGAAGTATCTGGTAGGTGAGCAAGCGATAAGTTTTGGTGGATGGATGGCTTTCGGGGTGCCCTTTTCAATCTGCTTACTAGCAATTGTTTGGACCCTGTTAGTGGCCACTACTATCTAAACAAGATCGGATTAAGCTAGTAATTGAGAGTGAGTTTCGCCGAACTCTGTGCGCGTGGGTCGTATACATTTGTTTTGCTCAGACCATCCTGCTCTGGCTTACAGGTTCCTTGCATGGGATGAATTCTTACGTGGTCGCGATGATTCCCTTAGCTGTTTTTCTGGTTAGCGGAGTAATCGGGAAGCAAGACCTCAAAAATTTGAGTTGGGATGTCTTATGAATGATTTCTGGAAGGATCGCACTGGGGCTTGGTCTGGAGTCAACAGGACTCAGCCAAACTCTCGTCACTAATATTCCTTTCGCTGAATTGCCTCTACTGTTGATCGTAATGATGGCAACATTGATTGGACTATTGATGTCGACTTTTATCTCCAATACTACAACGGCAAATTTACTACTGCCGATCAGGGCAACTCTTGGGGCAACAGTGAGCACCCTTGGCGAAATTGGCGGTTCAAAGTTGCTAGTTCTTCTGGTTACTTTTTCTTGTTCACCCGCGATGGCGTTACCAGTAAGCACAACTCCTAATGCGATGGCTTATGCAACAGGACTACTCGAAAATCGACAAATTCTGCAAATTGGTGCGTTGNTCAGTGGGATTGGTTTGGTGGCCTCTTATCTATTGGCAAAGCTGCTTTGACAAATTGGATTCTTCTAACATTTTTCCTAGTTGTGCTTGTTAGTCTTCTGTAGATGCGGTAGTTAAGATTTTAAAAAAAGATTTGTAAATAAAGTGATAGAGAAATCATCTCATGGCCAAGAATATTACCCCACGAAGTGAAAACTACTCCCAGTGGTATCTAGATGTTATCAAAGCAGGTCAGCTGGCTGATTACGCTCCTGTCAAGGGATGCATGGTCATTCGCCCGAGCGGATTTGCGATCTGGGAAGCAATGCAGGCTCGGCTGGACAGAATGTTCAAAGAAACNGGACATGTAAATGCATATTTCCCGCTGTTGATTCCTCAAGAGTTCCTGAATCGAGAAGCTGAGCATGTTGAGGGATTCAGCCCAGAGTGTGCGGTGGTGACGATTGGCGGAGGTAAAGAGTTGGAAGAGCCATTGGTCATTCGTCCGACTTCCGAAACAGTGATCGGGCACATGTATGCGCAGTGGATCAATAGCTACCGAGATTTGCCGGTTNTGATCAACCAGTGGGCTAATGTGATGCGTTGGGAAAAGCGAACCCGACTGTTTCTGAGGACTTCTGAGTTCCTTTGGCAAGAGGGACACACCGCCCATGAAACTTACGAGGAAGCTCAGGAAGAGACACTCAAGATGCTGGAGGTGTATCGAAGCTTTCAGGAGGACGATCTGGCGATTCCTGTAATTGCTGGCAAGAAATCAGAGGCAGAGAAGTTTCCTGGTGCTCTATCTACTTACACTGTGGAAGCGATGATGCAAGATGGCAAAGCTCTTCAGAGTGCGACTTCCCATAATCTGGGGCAAAATTTTGCCAAGGCTTTCGAAATTCAGTTCTTGGATCGAAACAACCAGCAATCATTGGCTTGGACTACTAGCTGGGGGAGTTCCACACGTATGATTGGGGGACTGATCATGAGCCACTCTGATGATGATGGACTTATCCTACCACCACGTATTGCCCCGGTGGCAGTTGCTCTAGTACCCATCTTTTCAAACGATCAGGAACGGAGCCAGACGCTTGAGTTTGCTGAGAAGATCAAGCAACGTTTAGCAGAACATTTGGATCACTTGAGAATTCAAATTGATGATCGAGACAATCTTCGACCTGGAGATAAGTTCTTCCATTGGATTCAGCAAGGAGTACCGGTGAGAGTGGAAATTGGTCCAAGAGATGTCAAGCAGCAGTCTGCAATGGTTGCNCGAAGAGATGTGCGTGATAAAAAATTGATACCCTTAGATGAGATTGCAGATCACGTGATGAGGCTGTTGCAGCATATCCAGCAAGATCTTTATCAGCGAGCTCTTGATTTCCGTGAGGCAAATACCCGAACAGCCAAGAGTTATGGAGAATTCAAAGAGATTCTCGAGCAGGAAGGTGGGTTTGTCAGGGCTCACTGGAATGGTTCGAGAGAAGTCGAGGATCAAATCAAAAGTGAGACCAAGGCAACGATTCGATGTATCCCTCTGAACGATCAGCCCGAAGCTGGTAAGTGCATGTTGACTGGGGAACCCTCCAAGCAAGAAGTGATTTTTGCAATTGCTTACTGACAACCGAAGAGAAGCAGTTACAATATTTGGGTGTCATGAAAATCATTCTATCTGCATCCAATTTGAGGTCACAAATGATTAGCTACTCCCATCCGAAACTGTTCCCATCCTCCCCCATTTCGCTTCCTCAGACTTTCTTACTCTTACTCATCATTGCTGTTGCATCTGCTGTTTCAGTAGGCTTTGTGCATGCTCAGTCAAAAGATGACCTGCAAGCTTTGATTCGGGCTTCGAAGACCCGAGCTGCTCTTGTAAAGAATGTTCGGCAAGCTGTTGTTCACATCAAGGTTGAGAAGGAGATTGCCAACACGGGCAGAAATACTCCGAATAATCCTCGTGAACTTTACAATGATGAATTTTTTGAGCGTTTCTTTCCAGGTATGCGACCCCCAAGAGGTCGAGGCAATGACCGATTCCGTCAGGAAGGAATGGGATCTGGTTCAATTGTCCGTTCGGATGGCTTTATTCTCACCAATCACCATGTTGTTGGAGAAGCGGACAAGATCACTGTTCAATTGTTTGATGGCAGGGAACTTGAGGCCAAGTTAATTGGTACTGATCCCGAGTCTGATATCTCAGTTATTAAAGTTGATGAGGAAGGAATGCCCACACTGGTGATGGGAGACTCAAAAGAAATTTTGGTAGGAGAGTCCGTCATAGCTGTAGGAAATCCATTTGGTCTCACACAGACGGTGACTTTTGGAATTGTCAGTGCCAAGGGCCGCACCGGAATAGGAATTACTGAATACGAAGATTTCATACAAACAGATGCTGCGATCAATCCCGGAAATAGTGGTGGTCCCTTGATTAACTTGGAGGGCAAAATTGTCGGAGTGAATACAGCGATCTTCACCAGAAGCGGAGGCTATCAAGGTATTGGCTTTGCGGTTCCGATTAACATGGCTCGTCGAATTATGAATGACCTGATTGATGAGGGTCGAGTTTCCAGGGGATGGTTGGGTGTTGGGATTCAAGATGTTACTCCTGAGCTAGCCAAGGCCTTCCGACTGAAGGATAACAAAGGAACACTGATCACGGGGGTTATGCCCGGGACACCCGCCGAAAAAGCAGGTCTTCAAAAGGGAGACGTGGTTCTGAAACTCAACGGTGAAGTTGTTGAGAACAGCAATGCCCTCAGAAACGAGATCGCTGACGCCCGAGCAGATGCAACTGTTGAGTTAGAATTGGTTCGCGATGGTACCCCAATGCGAATGATGGTAACTTTGGATGAGCGTCCCAAGCAGCCATCAAGAATGGCAATTCCTCAGGAACCNCCTACACCNACTCCACAACTTGGTTTCTCAGTTCAAGAATTGACTCCAGAGATGGCAGAACGCCTGGGCTATACACAGCTACAAGGCGGTGTTGTAATTACTGAAGTAGAACCAGATTCTTCAGCCTCTGAAGCCGGGCTGAGGGCTGGAATGCTGGTGGTGGAAATGGACCGCCAGAATATAGACAATCTAGCTGATTTTCGGCGTGTGGGCAGTGAACGTTCCCTGCAAGATGGAATCTTGCTGCTGGTGAGAACTCAACAAGGTTCTCAATATATCTTTTTGCAGGGGGACTGACCACGTTCTTCAACTTTTAGCCTGCCTTGATCTGTGGGGGATCAGGCAGGTCCTTCTGCGAGCAAGAACTTTGATGGATCATCACAGCAATTATCTGCTTGTCTCAAATGTGAGTGACGCCTCATTTGCAATCGGTGTCGCCCACGCCCGCTCTCAAAAAATCGATATCTCTGATATTGTTGGCCTAAAAACCTTCGTCAACAGCGAGTTTTGTCCTCGTTTCCTGCTGGATGATCCTACTGAGGAGAATCTGGGTTTTGGGCTTCAAGGCAAGTCTGTATACATCCTCTCCACCAGTTCCGCACACTACACTCGCAATGAGTTGGCGATGCGCAATTGTCTACTCGCTTCAGCTGCCAAAGAAAATGGGGCTGAGTTCGTTGCCTTGGTCGAACCAGATCTTTTCTATTCAGCCCAAGACCGAGGACCAAGAACTCGTAACCATCCACAAGCTTTAGATTTTACTTCCAAGGTGAAATTTGTTGGGCAACCTTGTTCTGCAGAACTCTACGCCCGGATGCTAAAGGCTGCTGGAGTTGATTTAGTGATGACTGTTCACAATCACAAGCCAGAGGTAGTGAAAGAGATTTATCAAAATGTTTTTGAAGGTGAGCCATCAACCGGGAAACCACGTTATATTAATTTGGATATCGCTCATATTGTTGCCAATTATGTGTTGAGATCTGGATTGGTCCGGCTGTGGAATTACGGTGAGCACGTTGGCTTTGTTGCCCCAGATGATGGAGCTGTTGATTTTGTGAGGAAGGTTCAGGAATTTTCTGGATTGCGAAACTCTTTACTTGTCACGATGAAGAAGACACGCCATGGTCAACGAGATGTGGAGATTGATGCTTCTAATGATGTGAGCCTTCTCAAAAATCGGGATGTCTTCATTCTAGATGATATGGTCCGTACTGGAGGCACCATTGCAGCCAGTGTGAAAATGTTAGCCGAAAATCCATCATGTGCCCCAGAGAAAATATTCTTCTACAGCACCCACACCTACATCTGTCCAGAGGCACGAGAGAATCTCAATTCTCCCTACCTGACACAATTCATCACAACCAACACTATTCCAAATGTTCTCAACCGGGACGATCAGGGTCGACTGCGCAAAAAAACTGTTGTGCTGAAATTGGAACCCTGGATCGGGCATGCTGTTCAACATTGCCTGGAGTATGGAGAAAACCCAGATGAAATCTATGATGCTTCTAGTGTTGGGCATGCGGATGGATTCTATGCAGTAGACATTTCTTCCAAGAATCCGATTTCTGACCGCTCTCAACTGGGTCAATACGAGATGATGATCTGACATCATGGAAAATGAAAACGTCCTAATTCTTGGGCTAGGTGGGGTTGGCATGCATCTGACCAAAAGATTGAGTAACGAAGGACATGCCGTCACAGTGATTGAAACAGATCCCCATCTGCTCCGTCAAGCCAGTGAACAACTGGATGTTCGGATTGTTTCGGGCAACTCCATGCAGTTGCAACTTTGGGAGCATGCCCGGGCGAGGCAAATGGATTTGATGCTAGCTGTCACAAATGATGACGCCACAAACATGATGGCTGGGCTGATTGCGGATAAGTTCGGAATCAGAAGGAAGATTGCTCGGGTACGTTCGCTGGATTTTGAAAAAGGAAGCCTACTGCAGGCAGAAGAACTCAAGATTGATCTGATGGTTCACCCAGAGGAACTGGTCGCGAAGGAAATCGAGCGATTAGTATTGAGGGCTGCTGGAAATGACATGATTGATGTCTGCAAGGGACGAATGAAAGTGCTAGGTCTACGTGTGACTGAGCAAACTCCCATCGTTTGGAAAACTCCCAGAGAACTAGCTGCTGTTTATCCTTTCCCATTTCGCTTGGTTGCAATCGCTAGGGGCATCACCACGATGATTCCTGGAGCCAATGAGGTCGTGAGACCTTTTGACCAGGTCTTCTTGTTTGCTCTTGAACAAGACATCCCCCGCATCATGCGTGAGATGAGAGTGCAGCAGCGGACTCTTCAAAGAGTGATGATTCTAGGTGGTGGCCGGATCGGTCGTCGTGTGGCCCAACTGCTAGAAGGTTCAATGAGTGTGGTGCTGGTTGAAAAAGATATTCATACAGCAGAAGAATTGGCAGGGCTGCTGAGGAATACTCAGGTGATTCACGGGGATGGTACAGACGCCAATACATTGATCACCGCCAATCTTGATGAAATGGACACTTTCATTGCGACAACCGGAGAGAATGAGACCAACATCATCAGTTGTCTTCTAGCCAAGCACCTGATGAATAAGCAGAATCGGGATCCAAACGGAAGTATGGGGAAAACAATTGCGCTAGTCAATAAGGAGGATTATCTCGTGCTAGCCTCTACAATTGGTTTGGACATCGCACTGAATACCAAAATTTCTGCGGCTAATGAAATCTTAAAATTCATACGCCGGAGCGAATTGTTGTCAGTGGCACACTTGCATGGAGTGGATGCTGAAGTTGTAGAGTTGCTCGCCCCATCCGGTTCCTTGATTACTAAAAAACCTCTCCGAAAATTAGCGAATTACATGCAGGATCATAGAATCCTAGTTGGAGGTGTTGAATCAGGTGGTGAGTGGCAGGTGGCCGTTGGTGATACCCACATTCAACCAGGAGATCGGGTGATTGCGGTATGTCCATCGCTGAATTTGAACGATGTCCGTAGACTGTTTCAATGAAACAACTGGCGGTCGTCCTCGCGTTAGTAGCTTCAAGCTTAGCTGCATGTGCACCAGATTCCTACTATGTCTATCCTTCCGACTACTCAAATGAGCTTGAATACGTCTGTTTGCATGTGATGCAACGGGGCACTCGTCGGTTCATGGTTAATGATCAGCATGCGGTAATTCCTTTGCAGGCTGCGGGAAGTAGCGTCTTGCCAGAAGTGCAGACAGATCTGGCACCTGGAGGGTATTTCTGTGGAGCCTTTGATGACAGGCAAGTCCCTTGCTCGAAAGGAAAAACCAGTAACTTAGATGGGACTACCTGTGCCTTTGCTCGATAATTTTGTAATGAACTCAAATTTTGAGTGGGCTTCATATCATTTTGGCTTCTCAAATGAAAGGTTTTAGAACTTTTCACGGTTTTTGCACTAGCATACGNTACACTTTGAGCTTCATGGAAGAAGACTGAGTGAGTAGTGGCTGTTCACACAGCTTGTCACCTTATCTACACTACCGGTCCCCCCGGAGAGGAGCATGGATGCCTTCTAAGAGCAAAAGCACTAATCTGGTTGTTGGTTTAGATATCGGCACTACCAAGATTTGCGCAATTGCTGTCGATGCCAATAGTAAAGAACAATTACATGTTGTCGGTGTAGGAACTGCCAAATCAGAAGGTTTGCGCAAGGGCGTCGTCGTTAACATTGAAAAGACTGTCAATTCGATCAAGAAAGCTATCGAAGAGTGTGAATTGATGTGCGGTCAGCAGATCAATTCTGTATATGCTGGAATTGCTGGGCATCACATCAAGGGACAAAATAGCCGGGGAATGGTTACGGTACACAATCGTACTGTTTCTGAAGAAGATATTCGAAGAGTGATTGATGCAGCACAAGTCTTGATTCCAAACGATCGCGAAGTTCTCCATATTTTGCCGCAAGAGTTCATTGTTGACGAACAAGATGGGGTTCAAAATCCTCTTGAAATGGCAGCAGCCCTACTTGAAGTAAAAGTCCATATTGTCACAGGATCTGTCACTTCAGCTCAAAATATCGTAAAGTGCTGTAACCAGGCTGGTTTGGAAGTTGATGATATTGTGCTAGAGCCATTGGCTTCCAGTCAGGCTGTCCTGAGTCCAGATGAGCAGGAAGTTGGGGTCGTNTTGGTAGACATAGGGGGTGGCACAACCGATATCACAATCTATTCGGAAGGCAGTATCGTCCATACAGCCGTGCTAGCCTTAGGAGGCAACCATCTCACCCACGACATTGCAATAGGCTTAAGTACACCACTAGCTGAAGCAGAAGAGATCAAACATGAGCATGGAGTTGCCATGGTTGATCTTGTAGGGAGTGAAGAAACAATCCACGTCCCTAGTGTTGGGGGGCGAAACAACCGAAGCGTTCAAAAGCAGGTCTTGGCTGAAATCATTGAAGCCCGTTTCCGTGAGATCTTCGAATTCATCGCCCAAGAGATTGAGAAATCAGAATATCGCAGTGTGATGGCATCTGGCGTCGTNATAACAGGTGGAACCTGCATCATGCCCGGGGCAGATGGCCTAGCTTCACAAGTCCTAAATCTTCCAGTAAGGGTGGGATTCCCAGAGAATGTTGCAGGTCTACAGGAACTAATCTACTCTCCAAAATATGCTACCAGTGTCGGTCTGGTGCGCTATGGAATCAATAGTAATCAAGGAAAACTTAACTTTAGTGGTGACGACACCAATATGTTCCACAAAGTTGCCCGAAGAATGAAGGAATGGTTGCATGAATTTTTCTAAACAAATTACCTCACCTATCTAGNGTGAATGAAAAGATCAGAAGGAGCATACGGTGCTTGATTTAGGATTTGCTAACATCAAACCAGTGCAAAGTGATACTCCAAACATCAAGGTAATTGGAATTGGTGGTGGGGGTGGAAATGCTATCAATCGAATGGTTGATGCAGGGGTAAGCGGTGTCGAATTCATCGCTGCGAATACAGATCTGCAGGATCTTAACAAGTCCAAGGCGGCTTTCAAACTGCAACTTGGGCGTTCCAGTACAAGGGGACTTGGTGCGGGTGCGAAGCCGGAGGTGGGCCGTGCAGCTGCGATGGAAAGCGAAGCCCAGATCCGTGAGAGTATTGATGGAGCGGATATGGTCTTCATCACTGCTGGGATGGGGGGGGGGACTGGAACTGGTGGAGCCCCAGTCATCTCAAGGATAGCCCGGGAATCACGCGCACTGACAGTTGGTGTCGTCACGCTCCCATTCAATTTTGAAGCGAGTAAACGTCGTAGTTTAGCAGAAGAAGGCATTGAAGAACTGCAAAAGCACGTCGATACGCTGATTATCATTCCCAATAACAATCTGTTGGGAATAATTGATCAACGTACCTCCTTGATGGAAGCGTTCAGTTTTGCTGATGATGTCCTTAGGCAAGGTATTCAAGGAATTTCAGACCTGATCACGTTAGACGGAATTGTCAATCTGGACTTTGCTGATGTCCGTACAGTCATGGAAAACAAGGGTAAGGCGGTGATGGGGACCGGCCGAGCCTCCGGTGACAAGCGTGCTAGAAGAGCAGCAGAACGAGCCATACAAAGTCCGCTTCTAAGTGATTGCAATATCAGAGGGGCTCGAGGCATTCTGATGAATGTTGTCGGCAGNGAGACCATGACACTACATGAAGTTCATGAGGCGTCATCGTTTATTGAAGAGCAAGGTCATGAAGATGCCGTGATCATTTGGGGTGCTTCCATTAATCCAAGCTTGGGTGATGAGATTTTGATCACGGTGATTGCAACAGGATTTGATAATCAACCATCTGTTTCAACTAGAAGTTCTGCTGAAGAAATTATCAAAGAGGTTACAGAGCCGCCAATTGCCGAAGAGCAAATACCGGATGTAAAAGAGGTAGAAGTTGAGCCGGAGCGGATGGNTGGATTTGAGCCTTCAGAACCTTCGATCGCTTCAGTGACTGAAGAAGAGGAAGTAAATACCCCAGCGATCGCTTTCGCCCTAGAACCAGAAGTGATTGAAGAAGAGGAATCATCATTTGCACCAGTGGAAGAGCCTAGAATCAGCTTCGTAGCCGAAACCGAACAGGATGAGCATCTACTTGAAAAGAATGAAATTCAACCAGAACCGATTCCTACTCTAAGTCTAGATGCGGCAGAGGAAGGAATTCCAGAGGTTGCAGATGATGAATCGAAAGAACCTCCTTTTTATTCTCTAGGAGGAAGTGAAGTTGGTGATGAAGAGGTTGAACCTGTGATATATGTTGCCGCACCAACAAATCACTTTTTAGAGGAAAGGGTTCCGCTAGAGGAACCAGACGAAGCGGTAGGGCAGGTTGAAGCAATTCCAACAATCAAAAAAACAAATGCTCCACCTGATAGAAATGAAGACTCTGTTGTCGTAGAAACTGTGGAACCAGTAATTGCAGTGGCAACTGCTTCAGATGCAAGGATAAGGCGACCAGAAGGAGTAGAAATTGAGACAACCCCAAAGAAAATTTTTAACTCTTCTGCAGCTAAGAAGTTGACGGATGCCCATCAGCGGCGATCTCAAGAACTAAAAGAAATGTCCAGAACTACTGAAAGCATTGTAAATAATGATGATGCGACGGGGAAGACCACGATCTCGACTGCTAATCCAACTCTAACTGCGCAACCGACCATTCGAGGGTTTCAGAACCGCAGGGACTTTCACAAAAATTTAGACATTCCGACTTTCATTCGTAAAAAACTCTCACCGCCCAGTAACTAATCCTAAGAAATTGACAAACAAAGAAATCTTTTGCAGTTTTTTTTGAACAAGGTGATGCTCCTTCCCTCAGTGAATCCCTGAAAGTCAATTTTCCTCAGCGTTTCAATTCTGCAATGAAACATTTATATCTNCCAAGTGTATTGAGTCTTGGGCTGCTTGGTAGCCTGTTAGCTTGGCTAGTGGCGCAATTTGTTTCAATTGTCGCTGAGAGTCTCCTTAGTTTGCCGGAAACGACACTTCCATTATTACATCACATTTTGGAAGGAGCATTACTTGGAGCTGGCTTGGGAATGACACTCCAAATCCGTGAGATCTACTTTCAAGGAAGTGAAATTGAATCCTTGGTAAAACAAGGAGTAAACGGTTCGTTTGATGGTTTGTTACTAGGCTTAGGTGTGACTCTACTCTCTGTGACATTTTCTGAAAGATTTCCACAGTACCAATTCGGAGCACTGCTCTATGCGGTTTTATTAGGAGGTGGCATCGGAATTCTAACTTCGAGAGGATGTGATGCTTGGAAGGTCCGCCTACAACTTGGGCTCTTAGCGGCTATCGGTGGCGGTGGAGCTCTCTATATTTTATCAACATTGCAGTCGGTTTTTCTGATTCAAGGATTTGCTAGTTGGATTCCGCTGTTGTCAATAGGTTTTGGTATTTCCCTGCTATTGGGACTGCCAGAAGCACTGTCCAATCGTTCCCGATTACATCTACTAACCGGGGAGCGTGAAGGACATGTTTACTGGCTCCATCCGTTTTATAGTTCACTAGGGTATAGCCTTCAAAACAATCTGATTCTACATCCCTTTCGAGAAGTACGTGGAGAACAAGCTTGTATCGAGCGAGATCGGGGTCAAATTTTGTTAAAGAACTATGGTGATTCCCAAGAAGTACTGTTGAATTACAGGCCTGTTGTGCAGCAAGAACTCCAATCAGGAGACCTTATCAAGATCGGAACGGCNCTGCTGCAGTTCAACAAATAGCAATGCCTGATTCAATTCGTAAATGGCAACGACTTCTCATAGGAGTGTTGCTAGTGATGGGGCTGTTGCCAGTGCATGCCAATGCGGATATGCAATCCCCAAGTTTACAATTTGTTCTGCACGAACCCACCTCGTCCTCTGTTGATCCCCACAAAATTGCCCACCTGCTGGAACCAATAGATCCATTACAATTTGGAATCCTGATCGGTTTAATGTTAACCTTAGTTGGTTGCCTTTTCTGGTTTTGGCGATCGCGCAGCCAACCTGTACGCAAAACCGAAGTGGAGCTTGGTTTTGAAATCATTACTCCCGGAGAGAATAATCGATTTCTGCCCTTGGAGCTAAAGAACTACACCTTGGATTATCTGAACGATATTGAAACAAAAAATAAGCTCAGATTGTCTGCGAATTTAGAGAAGGTCGCCCTGACTCCAAAACAGAATTCATTTTACTTGGAAGACCGGAATAGTAAGAACGCCTTGCTGGTGAATCGTCGCCGCATGAACAAAGTTTTACTGCAAAACGAGGACGTACTAGATNTCGGTGAGTTAACTCTGCTTTTCAGAAATCGATTACCGGCCTTCGTTCTTCCCTCTGCTGAAGAAGGAAACCCCTTGCTCTATCCAAGGCGATCGTTAACTCCGAAAGGCCCCTTACCATCTTCAACGGCTTCTTTGCGCTTTCTCGGTAACCGTCAGGATTTTCCATTAGTACGAAACATCATGATACTAGGTAGATCTGAGGCTTGCGACATGGTACTTGAGGATTCTAGTGTTCACCTCAGACATGCACGGATCTTTCGGTCGGGGACAGTTTACAAGCTCCAAAACCTAAGTACAGAAGGGACTTATCTTAATTCAAGACGTGTTGAGCAAAAAGAACTTCATGATAGAGATGAAATCGCTGTGGGACGTTATGTGTTCATTTTCCAAAGTGGAAAGAAACGATGAAGAAGCAGTCGCGGTTGCTTTTTGTGTGCATGGGCAATATTTGTCGTTCCCCAACAGCTGAGGGAATTATGCTCCACCTGATCAGGAAAAATGGGCTAGAAAATTTGATTGAATGTGATTCCGCCGGGACGCACGGATATCACGTTGGTGAGCCAGCTGATTGGAGAATGCTTAATCACGCTCAGATACGAGGATACGATTTACCTAGCTGTTCCCGCAAAATTCATCCAGCGAGTGACTTTCCTTACTATGACTGGATTCTGGTTATGGATGATCGCAACTACCAGGATGTAATGGATTTGGACTCTTTTCGAGAATATGCGTCTAAAATCCGAAGGATCACTGATTTCTGCCAAATGATGAAGGCGAATGAAGTCCCAGATCCTTACTATAGTGGAGATGCAAGCTTTGAACTAGTGATTGATATTTTGGAAGATGCCTGTGTGGGATTGATGGAGAGATTAAAAGCTCAATGAATGTCGACTTCCGTGAAAGTCTACAAGCGGTTCTGAGCCAACCAATTCAGGGCTTATTGCCAGTAACAGGTGGTTGTATTAGTGAAGCATGGCAAGTCAGAACAGCGGAGAAAACTGTATTCGTTAAGTTGTCAAAGGGCTTATTGCTGGGAATGCTTGCAGCAGAGGCAGGGGGGCTCCATGAGCTAGCACAATCAGGTGCGATCCGTGTTCCTGAAGTCATCAGGCTGACGGAAGATTTTCTCATTCTAGAATTTATACCCACAGCCATTAATCCCCCTACAGATTTTTGGTCCAAGTTGGGTTGGCAGTTGGCGAATTTACATGCTNATTCCCAGAAAATTCCTGGATTCCATAAAGATAATTTCATTGGCCGGAGTCCACAGAAAAATCACTGCACAGGAAGTTGGAAAGAGTTTTTCTGGCAAAGAAGGCTGTTACCCCAATGGGAAATGGCATTACAGCGTGGCATCCCAAACACAATAAAACTACATTGGCAGCAGTTGGAGATCCTTTGGCCAGCACCGTTGGAGGGCTCATCACCGTTGGCTTCTTTGCTTCATGGAGATCTGTGGAGCGGNAATGTTTTGGTATGCAACAATGGTGACCCAGTTGTTATTGACCCAGCTGTCTATTATGGTGATGCAGAAGCAGATTTGTCGTTGACTTATCTTTTCGGAGGATTCCCCACCTCGTTCTATCAGGCCTATCACGAAATACGGCCAAAGTGCGAAGGCTTTGTCCGAAGACAAAAAGTCTATCAACTTTATCACCTACTGAATCACTTCAATCTCTTCGGTAACAGTTATACGCAGTCAGTCGAATCCTGCCTTAGGGAGATCACCCGTTAATGACCCTTTGAAGTCACAGTAACTGAGTACACTCAATGGAAGTAGAACTCCTAAAAGCACTTTTACAAGCTGTACAGGAAAACAATTCAGAACTGAAAGCTATTCGCCATTTGCTAGAATCTCAAAATCGAGAAGGTTTGGTAATGCCGGATAGTCCAAATCCACCAAATTCACACGAAACGGAATCATGGAACAATGAGGTGGACCGCTTGTTTCGTGGGGAGTTGGGTTAATTGATTGGATTTTTCAGAGCTTCAGTATAGATGTGTTCATATTGGGTAGCTGTGTTTTCCCAGGAAAATCTTTGACGCATTCCCAAGTGCATTCTGTTTTGGAATGAAGCGGGGTCATTGGTAAAACAATCAATCCCTCTCTTTATCGCCGCAAGAGTATCATCCGCATTCGGCTCTACAAATACGAACCCAGTTCCATCTTCACCAAATGTGTCCTTCTCCCAAACCGTATCTCGGAGGCCNCCCACGGACCTAACGATCGGAAGCGTGCCGTAGCGAAGACTATACATCTGATTGAGTCCACAAGGTTCATAGAGCGACGGCATCAGGAAAAAGTCACTTCCGGCTTCAATGCGATGAGCTAAGGCCTCATTATAACCATCATAAAACTGCAATTTNTCTGNATTCATCTCACTCAATCTATCGATTTCCTCAANAATCCAGCGCTCTCCACTACCTAGAATTGCAAACTGAACTTTCTCACTCAGGACTTTGGCAATCGCCGGTAAAGAGAAATCAAATCCCTTTTGTCCTGTCAACCTACTAACAATACCAATCAAAGGAACTTCGGGAGCTTCTGGTAGTCCCATCTCAGCTTGCAATGCCGATTTACATTCAAATTTTCCTGATAAATTCCCTGGATCATAGTTGGAAGTTAGATAGGGATCGTTTGCAGGATCCCATACCTCGTATTCACAGCCATTTAAAATTCCGCTGAAAATATCTTTGCGTGCCTCGTAAGACTCATGTAGACCATGTCCTCCTAGTGGAGTTTTTAGTTCTTCAGCATAACCAACACTCACTGCATTCAATTGATCTGCAGCCCTCAACCCGCCTTTCAATAAATTGATTTGTCCATGATCTTCAAATCCTGCTGAATGAAACCAATCATCTCCGATCTCCAGAAATGATCTTGCAGAAGCAGAGCAATGCCCCTGATAGCCACCATTGTGAATTGTCAGCAGAGAGCGTGTATTAGTAAGTTCAGGATAGGTTGTACGATACTTGTGCAGATAGAGGCAGGTTAACGCTCCTTGCCAGTCGTTAGCATGAATGATGTCTGGAATGAAGCTTTCAGCTAGACAGAGTTGAAGCGCAGCTTTGCAAAAGAAACCAAAGCGTTCTCCGTTATCTGGATGGGGATTGCCAGCTACATCTTCGTAGGGATGACTACGTAAGAAAAAATNATTGTATTCAATGAGATAAACAGTTAATCGCTCTAGCTCTGTCTGTTGAACTGCGCAGAAAAGTTCTGTATCTCCCATTGGAACTCCCAGTGAGGAGACTGCAGTTGAGTAGTTTTTGGTTCTTGCTATGGTGAGATAATTAGGAAGAACAAGTCTTACGTCATGTCCTTTCTGACGAAGTGCCATGGGGAGAGCTCGAGCAACATCAGCCAAGCCACCAGTCTTGATGAGTCCGGTAGCTTCAGAGGACAAGAAGAGAATTTTCATACTTAGTTGATTGTAGAACCTTTCGGAATTACCACAATCCCAGAGTCAGTCACATGGTATCGCTGGCGATCAGCTTCTAAATCATAGCCAATTACAGTATCTGGGCCAATCTTGACCTGCTTGTCGATGATAGCCCGCTTAATTCGACAATTTCTGGCAATATCAACGTCATTCATGATGACAGATTCACTAATATGGGAGTAGCTATGAACTCGGACGTTGTATCCCAAAACACTATTGATCACTAAGGCGCCACTGATGATAGATCCAGCAGAAATAATTGCATTGATCGCATGGCCCGTACGCAGATCGCTGAAGTGCACAAATTTTGCGGGAGGCAAAGGAGGAGTGTGGCTTCGAACTGGCCACTTCTGGTTGTAGAGGTCGAATTCTGGTTTGATACCGACCAGATCCATGTTTGATTCCCAATACGCGTCCAAGGTTCCTACGTCACGCCAGTAGCCAATCTCTTCTTCGACAGCACCAGGAACTCTATTTTGAGAAAAGTCATACACAAAGACTTGGCCCCGTGGGAACATTCTCGGGATGATATTTTTTCCAAAATCATGATCGGAGTCAGCGAACTGAGCATCCAAGATGAGTTCATTAACCAAGGCATTTCGTTCAAACACGTAATTGCCCATCGAGGCAAGTACATGGTGAGGNTCATTTGGCATTGGCTTTGGAGGGTNGATAGGTTTTTCCACAAAGCCTGTCATCCGCCATTCATCATCAACCTCAATGATCCCAAAATGTTTTGCTTCGTGAAGCGGCACGGGAATAGCTGCCACTGTTAATTCAGCATGACGCTTGGTGTGGAAGCGTAACATCTGGCTGATTTCCATCTTATAGATGTGATCTCCTCCAAAGACACAGACCAGATCAGGATCACTGTCATAAATCAGATTCAGGTTCTGGTAAATCGCATCGGCTGTTCCTTCATACCACTTCATGCCAGTTTGCATCTGGGCGGGAATCGGATCAATAAAGACATTCGGCATCCCCGAAATCCTCCAGCCTTGCCGCAGGTGTTCCATCAGCGAGTGAGATTTGAACTGCGTTAGTACAAAAACCTGCATCAGTCCAGAATTGATGAAGTTGCTCAGTACAAAATCAATGATTCTATAGTTTCCACCAAAAGGTACGGAGGGTTTTGCGCGCACAGCTGTCAAAGGATGTAATCGAGTTCCCTCTCCGCCAGCTAGTATCATGGACAGGACATTAGTACTCATGGTGTAATCTCAGAAAAATTCAGTTTTTTAAGGACTGTTTAGCAAGCCTGATAATTATGAAAAGTAAGTTAAACAAACAAGCNNAGNCTCGGAGAGATCTGAAATTTCTAATAATTTTGCGTAATCGTTCATAAACTGATAGGCATGAATNGCCAAAACTTTTACAGGATCACCAAAAGGAAAGAAATGAATGAGCAGTTTGTTGTCCCAAGTCTGGGCAATTGTCGCATCCAATCACCTTTACCACTTAGTACAAGCTCCCAGGAGGANAACTTTCGATTTGTTGAGGATTCCCAGAGAGTTCTATATCGAGCTACTTTTAATAATCTTAATCAACATGAATTATTTGGAGGAGAGTCTCCCGTAAGTTTTGAAGCTGCCGGTCCAAGAGCGATGACTTTTTTTGATGCATCCAAGGTCAGAGCGGGCATTGTTACTTGTGGAGGGCTATGCCCTGGAATCAACAATGTGATCAGGGCTCTGGTGATGCAGATGTATCACAACTATGGTGTGCGTAAGATCTATGGATTCCGCTATGGTTTTCAGGGATTTATTCCAAAATATCGACATGACATTACGGAATTGACGCCGGACTCAGTTGTGAACATCCATCACCAAGGAGGCAGTATACTCTCAAGCTCAAGAGGGCCTCAAGATATCGGAGAGATTGTAGACTGCCTGGATCGGCACACAATTAAAATCCTGTTTTGTATTGGTGGGGACGGAACTCTGAGAGGAGCGCATGCCATTGCCCAGGAAGTCAAAGCTAGAGATCTCAAGATTGCTGTAATTGGCGTGCCAAAGACGATCGACAATGACATTTCTTACTGCTCAAAAACCTTTGGATTTGAAACTGCTTTTTCTAAGGCAGTAGAAGCCGTGCAATCAGCACATGTCGAAGCTTATGGGGCTCACTATGGAGTCGTTGTTATCAAGTTGATGGGTCGTGATTCTGGGTTTATTGCAGCAAATACCTCTTTGGCCTGTCCTGATGTGAATTTTGTGCTGATCCCAGAAGTTCGCTTTGACCTGCATGGCCCGGAAGGAATGATGGCGGCCATGGAAAATAGTTTTGATGAGAAACAGAAGAAAGGACAGCATCCGCATTCAGTGATCGTCGTTGCAGAGGGTGCTGGTCAATACTTGATGTCGAACAGAGTAGAAAAGAGAGATCCCTCAGGCAATATTCGTTATAGTGATATTGGCTTATTCCTAAAAGAGAGTATTCAGAAGCATTTTGAAGGGAAGGCCCCTGTTAGCGTTCGACTGATCGAACCAAGCTATTTAATTCGATCTTTACCTGCCAATCCACATGATGCAATTTTCTGTTATCACCTTGCAGATCATGCTGTACACGCAGGAATGGCTGGTCGTACAGACGTTATGATTAGTTACTGGAACAGTCATTTCACCCATGTTCCGCTGGAAGCTGTGGTGCAGCAGAAAAAACGGATTGATCCTAATGGAGATTTCTGGAGACAGGTGCTGTTTTCGACTGGACAGCCAAATCGGATGTATCATGAAGTCTCTGAAGAATCAGACGCAAAATCGCTGGATTAAAGCGTGCTTAAAATCCTCAAATTTTGCCAATGGTAGGTCATTGATCCCAGCAGCGGCTGGTCTGCCACCTCCTTCAAACTGAAGACAAATCTCATCAGCTCCAAAAGGGTGTTTTTTTGGAGAACGNACGCTGACTAGCTGAGTCTTTTCNGNTTTTTCCACCATCACAACCTGGGCTTGTTCAGGTTGATTTCTTGCCAACAAATTACTGAATGTACCCACGATTCGATGACTCCAAGCTGCATCAGGCAACTGATAGATTTGTAGATTTGAGTTTTCAAAAATGGTTGGTGTTTCTTCAGCGCGTCGTAAGTCCTCTGCATACCCTTCTCTTAGAGCCAAGAATTCTGGAGCCTGCCCGTAGAAATCCAGTGGACTCTGGTGTTCTTGCATTTTCCGAAACAGTTCTTCAGGAGAAAACCAGAGATCCTCGACTTTCCGACCATAGCCATTGTAGTTCAGGAGTTCTCCCAACTCCTGAAGTTTCCCAACTTGGGATGAATTTAGATTAGTCTTCTGTGCTAGTGTTTTTGCAGTGTCTGTCAGGTTATCTCCGAAGGCTGCTGTAATCGCCCAATCTCTGTATTTGCCCTNGAGCATTTGATCCACTATGACACTTGTGCAGACAGCAGGATCTGTATCAATATGGCTAATAAAATTCTTGTGCTCAGGAATGGGACCACAGTTGTGGTGGTCAATGTAGGTCAGTCGATGGCCGTCTTGGAGGAGACGTTCTGCATCACTACGATTGGCACGCAGTGAAATATCTAAGACAGTAATTTCCGTGGGATCAACTAAAGGAATCTTGCGAAGAAGAGAGGNCTCCCGTTTGGGACCGGTGACTAAGTGAGAGTCNTCTAAAGGTCGATGAAGCCTCAACTGCTGCAGAGCGCAGAGCCCGTCAGCATCCCCGTTGAAGATATCATAAGGCATTAATAGTTAGCTTAGGATGAGTATCTGTATCGCTAGCGAGCAAGCGAAACAAACTACGCCCATTGCAACAAACATCGCCGGTTGNTAGGGATTCCAGCCGCGTCGTGATGCTGGTTGATAGCGACGGACTATCATCCGTTGGCTGAGAGAATCTGAAGAGTGGCGGGTGTCCTGAAACTTTCTTTGCTGATTCATGAGACCTTGCTGGCAAATCCTATTTGCAAATCGAGTGAGTTTGTCTTAGCACACTCAGTTTAGTTAAAATCTGCAAAAGAAGAGCCAAGGATTTTGAACCGGCATTTTGGAGGTTTTATCCTTCTAAGTCTGCGAGTTTTTTGTTGCGATTACGCAACCAATGGTCCAGCAGAACAAGATTGATCATTGCTTCAACCATAGGGACAGCTCTGGGCAAGACACAGGGATCATGCCGGCCTTTTGCTCGCAATTCGGTACTCACGCCTTCACGAGTAACAGTCTCTTGGGCAAAATTGATCGTTGCTGTGGGTTTAAAGGCTACCCTTAGTTCGATGACTTCTCCATTACTAATGCCTCCCTGAATACCACCAGATCGGTTCGTATCAGTTTGAATACGTCCATCTTCTGTGTGAAAACGATCATTATGTTCTGATCCACGCATCAAGACAGAGTCGAAGCCAAGGCCAAATTCTACACCACGGGTCGCAGGTAGTGACATCATTGCTTTCGCTAGATCTGCAGTCAGTTTGTCAAAAACAGGCTCACCTAGACCGGGAGGAGCGTTTCTGACTTGGGCACGGATTAGGCCACCGACGCTATCACCTGACATCCGAGCTTTATTGATACAAGCGATCATTTGCTCAGTGATTTCTTGATCTGGGCAGCGGACCATACTGGCTTCGACTTGTTCCAAGGTCACACTCGTAGGATCCATAAGGGTTCGGATGTCATGGATTTGTTCAACCCATGCTAAGGTCTCGATACTTCCCAGTTGATGCAGGAGCTTCCGGGCGATAGCACCGGCTGCAACCCGGCCTATTGTTTCACGTGCACTGGCTCGGCCCCCACCTTGCCAATTCCGGAAACCATACTTTTGATCGTAGGTAAAATCAGCATGACTTGGACGATAAATCTCTTTCAGATGTTTATAAGCTTGCGGGCGGGCGTCTTGGTTATCCACCATGATGGAGATGGCAGTTCCAGTAGTTTTTCCTTCGAAGATGCCGGATAGAATTTTAGCAGTATCGGATTCCTTACGCTGTGTAGTAATCTTACTCTGCCCTGGTTTTCTCCGATCCAGTTCACCTTGAATGTCTTCCAGATCAATATGCAACCCTGCTGGGCAGCCATCAATCACAACCCCCACGCCTCCACCATGCGACTCACCCCAAGTTGTTATTCGAAAGGTGTGACCAAAACTATCGCCCATTTTTATCCCTTTTCAGTACTATTGCATTCTTGGAAATTATATTCTGATGGATTGGTAATTCTTCGACTTCACAATTCAAGAGAGCTATGCGAGTCCAACAAAGCATCGAAAACAAACTTCAAGATCAATTGGAACCCGAGTTTCTTCAAGTGGAGAATGAGAGCCATCAACACAATGTTCCCTCAGGATCAGAATCTCACTTTAAGGTGACAATCGTCTCTGCTGCTTTTGAAGGAATTAATTCTGTTAAAAGGCATCAACAAGTCTACCGTGTGTTGCAGGAAGAATTGCAAGGCGAGGTTCATGCCCTCTCTCTCCGTTGCCATACTCCAACCCAGTGGTCAGAGTTAGGCAAACAGATTCATCTAACTCCTAACTGCCGAGGAGGCAGTGGGCATTAGTTATTGTCCTCTTCTTCAGCGGCTTCAGCAGCCTGGGTTTTCCCATGACACTGCTTGTATTTTTTCCCGCTGCCACAGGGACAGGGATCGTTCCGGCCAATGTGCACTTTCTGAATAGGAGTTGGTTTCAATTCCTCTGGCTTTGTATCAGGACTTTCCCCATGCACCATTGTCATCTTTTGCTCGGGCATAGTTTCCTGAATTGGCCGCACTGGACTTGGACCAACCTGAATTTTGTAGAAGAGGCTGACTGCTTCTCGGCTGATTCGAGCCATCAGGTCTGAGAACATGTCGAAAGCCTGACGCTTATATTCATCCAAAGGCTTCTTTTGAGCGTAACCAACTAGGCTGATGCCCTCTCGGAGGTGGTCCATTGAAAGCAAGTGATCTTTCCAGAATCCATCATTGATCTTGAGAAGAATCTGACGTTCAAGGTCAACCACCATCGCATCAAACCGAGCAGACTGATCTTTGTCTTCTTCGTTAACCCCAGCAGCGGCTTGTTCAGCAGCAAGGTTTTGCCCTAGTTCGTTGTGNAAGTACGTCAGTTTTTCCCGGTAAAGATCTTCCACTTGCTGATGGAACTGTTCTCTGAATTCCTCAGCATCAAGCTCTTGTTCGTGCCAATTTTCCTTGGGTAGTTTGCCAAAAATATTGGTGAACGCCTGATTAAATCCTGATGCATCCCACTGATCTACGTACTTTTCACTACAGTGTTGATCAAATAACTCATCCACGACATCACTAGACATTTCCAGCATCAATTCCTGTACTGAATCTCCCAGGATGTCCCTTCTGCGAGAGTAAATGATGGATCTTTGCTTTTCCATCACATCNTCGAACTGCAGAACATGTTTTCGGATGTCAAAGTGATATCCTTCCACTTTTTTCTGGGCATTGCCAATGGCCTTGGTAATGAAGACATGCTCAATCGGCTCATCCTCATCAATTTGAAGCCGATCCATCATTTTGGAGATTCGTTCACCTCCGAATACCCTGAGCAGATTGTCTTCAAGGGAAAGCATGAATTGAGAGGAACCTGCATCACCTTGGCGTCCGGATCGGCCCCGTAATTGGTTGTCAATCCTTCGACTGTCGTGACGCCCAGTCCCCAAAACGAAGAGCCCACCTTCTTCAAGGGCTTCCGAGGAGGGTTTGATATCTGTCCCCCGCCCCGCCATATTCGTTGCAATGGTGACAGACTCAACTTGGCCTGCCTTGGCAATGATTTCTGCTTCACGTTCATGATTTTTGGCATTCAAAACTTCATGTGGAATCTTGGCTTGGCTTAGCAGTTTGCTGATTGCTTCTGAGACTTCAATGGATACGGTACCCACCAATACGGGTTGTCCTTTTTCGTGGAGTTCCTTGATGGTACTGACTACTGCACGATATTTCGCATCTACCGTTTTGAAGATCACATCAGGTAGATCTTTTCTCGTCACGACTCGGTTTGTTGGAATAACCACAACACCCAAGTTGTANATTTTCTTGAACTCGTCTTTTTCTGTCTCTGCTGTTCCTGTCATTCCTGAGAGTTTGTCGTAAAGACGGAAGTAATTTTGGAAGGTGATGGTTGCAAGAGTCTGATTTTCACGCTCAATCCGAACTCCTTCCTTGGCTTCCAAGGCTTGGTGCAAACCATCACTGAAGCGACGCCCTGGCATCAGGCGACCAGTGAATTCATCCACGATCACAACCTGTCCCTTTTGAACCACGTAATCGACGTCTCGTCGGAAAACGTAATGTGCTTTCAGTGCCTGNTTGATATGGTGCAGCACCTCCATATTCTCATAATCGAAGAGGCTGGTGTTGGGCTGAAGCAAGTGCTCCACACGCTCCTCCATCAATTCAGAACCTCTTTCAGTGAGATTGATGCCCCGGGAACGCTCATCTAATCCATAATCACCCTCGCGGACAGTTTCATTATCCTCCTTCTCCTGCCAATTGGGATCGATGTCGTGTTGTTCATGGGTTGGTAGTTTCGGTACTTCTTCACGACGGATTTCACGGCTCAGTCCATGGACCAGTTTGTTGATGACGTAGTATTTCTCAACATTGTCTTCTGTTGGTCCACTGATGATCAGAGGGGTACGGGCTTCATCAATCAGAATACTGTCAACCTCATCGACAACTCCAAAATTAAAACCTCGCTGAACGTAATCTGTCAGCGCGAACTTCATGTTGTCACGTAGGTAGTCAAAGCCGAATTCGTTATTTGTTCCGTAGGTAATGTCACAGCCATAGTTGTCACGGCGACTTTGGTCACTATATCCATGCTGGATCAGGCCTGTGCTCATTCCGAGGAATCGATAAATTTGTCCCATCCAGTTGGAATCACGACGTGCAAGGTAGTCATTCGGCGTGATCACGTGCACGCCAAGTCCGGTCAAAGCGTTCAAGTAAACGGGGCAGGTTGATGCGAGGGTTTTCCCTTCTCCAGTCTGCATCTCAGCAATGTTACCTTCGTGTAAGGCNATTCCCCCAATCAACTGAACATCGTAGTGTCTTTCTCCGATGACTCGCCTGGCTGCTTCACGGACCAAGGCAAAGGCTTCTGGGAGCAAGTCGTCAAGTGCTTCTCCATCTTTGTGTCTTTTTTGATATTCCTCGGTCTTATTTGGGAAATCAGCATCTCGCATCTGTTCCATCTGTGGTTCCAGTTCATTGATGCGGACCACCAGANGGCGGTAGCTTTTGAGGGTGCGATCGTTTTCGCTGCCGAAGATCTTTTGGATCAGTTTCATGGCTTCCTAAATGTGCNAAACGCCAAGACAAGAAATCAGGGCNTTCGCTAGATTTGGTGTGGGCCTGAGGCGGGTTCACTAGGTTTGAATAAGCAGATTGTCAATTAGACGAGTATTACCTACAAACGCTGCAACCATCAAGCAGACATTTCCGTTAAATTGTGAAACTAGTTGAAGTGATTTTGCATCAACGAAGCTGAGGTAATCGATCTTGATTTGAGGGACTGCATTCATTTGGCCTGTAAGGGTTTGGGAAAGTACCTCTAGATTTTGCTTTGGTTTGTTTTGAATGATTGCTGCGGCCTGCTGCAATGTTTGGTAGAGGATCGGGGCTACTTTTCGCTCTTCTAGATCGAGATAGGTGTTGCGTGAACTCATTGCCAATCCATCCTCCTCCCGCACAGTTGGCAATGCTTGAATTTCAATTTGGAAGTCAAGGTCACTCACCATTTGACGGACTAATTGAAGTTGCTGAAAATCCTTCTGACCAAAAACTGCGAATGTTGGTTGGATGAGATGGAATAATTTACAGACGACAGTGCAGACTCCACGAAAAAAATGTGGACGACTCCTACCTTCCCATCTTTCAACTAGTGGTCCGCTGGGAACGACATAAGTGGAAAAACCATTGGGATATAGGTCCGTTACGGTGGGTGCAAAGATCTGGGTTGCTCCAGCTAATTGGGCCATCTCAATATCACTGGCCAAGCTCCTAGGATAACTTTCGAGGTCTTCATTGGCAGCAAACTGTGTAGGATTGACAAAGATAGAAACGACGACTTCCTCCGCACAGTGGGCAGCATGCCGAATCAATTGAAGATGACCTTCATGGAGAGCTCCCATTGTGGGCACTAGGCCAATGGAATTCCTCCAATCTTGCCTCAGTAAACGAAGATGTTTGGACGTTTTGATTGGTACAAGTGGAGTTGATGAAGTCATTAATCCAAAGCAAATTGGAATCGGGTAGTGTCAGCCTCTAGTAAGTAATCTAATAATGGAACTAGCAGATTGTTAGGTAACAGCAAGCCGTACCCCTTTTGTGGTTTGAAATATCTGGGTATTCGTAGTAAATAATCATCTCATTTGATGAATATTTTGTGACCAATTGTTACGAAACACCATATCGCAAAATTAAATTTATTCGTTGATTCCACCTAACTGAATATTTCTTGTCGAGATTGGCCAATGAACCATCGCATTCTGGTGATTGATGATGATCTGAAGATTCTAGAGACCTGTCAGATGATTCTAGCTCCAGAGATTTCAAAAGCTGGGGAAGAACTAGAATCTATGGCATGTGAGCTTTTTGAGGAAGATGTTGAGAATGGTCCGGATGAAACCTTGAATATCAAATTTGAAGTAACGACAGTTAACGAGGGAAAGATTGGAGTTGATGAGGTTGGTAAAGCTATTCAAGCTGGACAGCCCTTTACAATGGCATTTGTTGATATCCGTATGCCTTACGGAATTGATGGTCTTGAAACCGCTCGTCAGATTTTGAGTATTGATCCGGACATGGGAATTATTATTCTGACCGGATACTCAGATACTCCTCGCCAGAGNATGGCGCGGCAATTGGGTGTCAGTAATTTTCAATTGCTAAAAAAACCGTTTGATCCTGACGAATTGATGCAAATGGCTCAGTTCTTGGCTCATCGACACGATATGCATCAGCGCAGAGGTGAGCAAAGCAAATGAGAAAAAATATGAACAATGTTTAGGAGTTCTCAGCTATGCGTGTCTTAGTGATTGATGATGATCCTAATATTCTGGAGACTTGCCGCTTTATTCTTGGAGATGAGAATCAAAGTGCAAAACAGGATTTGCAGATGATGGCTAGTGCTCTCTTCGGTAGTGTGGAGGAAGTTGAAGAAGGGATGGTCAATAACTTTGAAGTGACTACCGTCAATCAGGGTTTGTTGGCATTGGAGGAAGCAAGTAACGCAATTAGCGATGGCAACCCCTATCAAATTGCGACCATTGACATGCGAATGCCACCAGGAATCAATGGTCTGGAGACTGCGAAGCGCTTGATTGAGATTGATTCCTCCATCGAAATTGTGATTGTGACAGCTTACTCTGACACCTCACGAATGAGCATGGCCAAGGAACTCGGTGATGGCCGATTTTTACTATTGAAAAAGCCTTTTGATCCAGACGAACTAACGCAGATCGTTCAATTTTTGGCAAATCGAAGAGACAAAGAAATCTTGGAGAATTAAAAGTTGCTCACTAAAACCCAAGTTCTGAATGCATAGCAGCTCCGAAGGTAGCCCCTCATGACNCATCGCATTCTCNTCATTGATGACGATCCAAAAATTCTGGAGACCTGCCGTTCAGTTCTGGTGCCTGAGGCAAACGCGGCAGGAGAGGAATTGCAGGCCATGGCAGATTCGCTCTTCGGCACCCAGCGAGCGGCTCCTGAAGAAAGTGTCGGCAGAGTCCGTCAGCGCTTTGAGGTAACTACGGTTAACCAAGGGTTGCTGGGCTTGGATGAAGGAGTCAGGGCGAACAAAATTGGCAAACCGTTTTCAATTGCTTTCATCGATATGCGAATGCCTCCGGGCATTGATGGTCTGGAAACTGCGGAACGGCTTGTCACGATTGATCCATTTATTGAAATTGTGATCGTTACAGCCTACTCAGATACATCTCGTCAGAACATGGCTGATCAACTTGGTGACAGCCGGTTCCTACTGCTAAAGAAACCATTTGATCCCGACGAATTGACCCAGATGGCTCAGTTTCTCATCTACAGACGAGAAATTGACCAATTGAACCGAGCTTATGAGCGTTTTGTACCCAAGGAATTCCTAAAACTGTTGAACAAGGAAAACATTCTGGAAGTGCAGATTGGCGATCACGCCGAAATGCCCATGTCCATTCTCTTCTCTGATATTCGCTCCTTCACATCCCTTTCAGAACGTCTCTCACCGGCAGAAAATTTTCGCTTCATCAATTCCTACCTTGGATTGATGGGGCCGGTAATCCGGAGGAATCGAGGCATCATCGACAAGTTTATTGGTGATGCAATCATGGCGCTGTTCCAAGTGGAACCGGATGATGCCGTGCGTGGAGCTCTTGAAATGATCCGTTCGCTTCGCTGGTATAATCAAGGGCGTTCACGTGCGGGTTATTCTTCGGTGCGAATCGGGATAGGCATTCATAGTGGGAATGTGATGCTGGGTACTATTGGGGAGCACTACCGAATGGAGAGCTCTGTGGTGAGTGATGCCGTCAATCTGGCTTCTCGCATTGAAATGCTGACCAAGCCTTTCAAGACCGATCTGTTGATTAGTGAAGGTACGTACGATGGTCTGAAAGACTCGAGTCAATACATGATTCGCTTAGTAGATATGCGCAAGGTGAGAGGTCGAAGTCTGCTGGTCAGACTTTATGAGGTTTTTGACGAGGAGTACGAAGACCTCCGAGAGTTCAAAAAAGAAAATTTAGAACTGTTTGAGCTAGCGGTGAAATCATTTCACGCCTCAGAATTTGACGATGCTCGCTCCCAATTTGAGCGTCTGGCTTCAATGGGAGTTGAGGACAGCCTTGTTGAGCTTTACTTGGAACGCCTTAAACACATTGCTGAATATGGTGATGATGCACCGATTGATGAGCATTTCTAAGCCAATCCGAANCTTCTAAATCAACTGAGTTCTCGATGAAGTTTGTTCGAAGCCTACAGAACGAGATTGTAATTTCTTTTATCCTACTCGCCATGTTTCCAAGCCTCATTGGAGGCGCAGTGACTCTGATTTATTTTCAGAACATGATGGAGAAGGAAGCGCAACAAAATCTGGAACATGTAGCAGAACTATGGGCGCTGGCATCTGATCAGTGGTATCAAAATGCGGCAAAGGATATTCGCCAGTTAGCTAATACCCCCACTCTCTGGCAGGCGGAAGCATTTGCGCAGAGAAGCCTTTTTGAACCCGATCACTATGCTGGGATCTGGCAACTGAACTCTGAAGGACATTTGCTGCAAACGATCAAGTCAGGTGAATTGCCCGAAGAAACGAGGTGGGAAACTCTCAAGGAATTCAATCAATCCGAACTTGGCCCTCTGCAGTTGCTCAAATCAGGAACAATTGTGCTGCCGATTCGGGTAGATGTAGCTAATGAGGAACTGGTTGGCCGAGAATGGACCAATTCGAAATTGCTAGCTTTGCTCAGCAGTCAATCGATGATGGAGTTGTTTACAGACAGAAATCAGGACGGACAAAGCAGAGGATTCTTTGCCGATTCAGCGGGGAATGTACTCTCGTTCATGCCTGATAGAAGCCTGTCTGACGAAACTTGGCAGCTGATTGGAAATTGTCGTGAAGAGGTTACAGGGTCTGGGGTTGTGGTTAATGATTTTGGTGATGATGTAGTGACGGCTTATCGCTGGCTAGGCTACCCAAATGCTTGTCTAATCGTAGAAGTCGACCGGGCAATCGCTATTGGCAAGCTTGGGGTGCGTTTGCCTTTATTAGTGGCTCTGATCTTCGGGATCATCATTGGAATTTCGCTGTTGGGAGTTCGTTTTCTAAGTCGTCACTTGATGCAGCCTATTCATGAACTCGTCGGTATCGTTAACCAGGTGGCAGATGGAGATTTCACTTCGCGTCCGAAGGAAAGTCAATTGGTGGAGATCAAGAAACTCCATCGAGCTTTTACGGATATGGCGAATAGCTTGGAAACCTACAACCGTTACCTTGAAGAGCGAGTTTCTCAGCGAACCTTGGAATTGAATGAAAAAAATCTGCAACTTCGTGAAACTATGCGTCTGCTGGATGAGGAAAAGAAGAAGCAGGTACAGCAGGCATACAACGCNGGTATTGTTGAACACGCAATCAGTGTTCTGCACAACATTGGGAACGCCATCACCCCCCTTGTAGTCCGACTCCAAAAGCTTCATCAGAACAAAGTAGAATCACAGTTTTCCAGCTATCTCCAACAGTTGTATAGTTTGTTGGAACAGCACCAGGGTGACCTGGGAGATTTTTTCAGTTCTCCCCGTGGTCAACAGTTTCTCCCATTCCTCAAGCAACTCACCCAAACCTCTGACCAACAGGAAGAGGATGAACTTAAGTCGATGGATGTGATGGCCCATCAGCTTGATCACATCACGGAAATTATTGCGTTACAGCAGAAGTACGCGACACAGCAATCGAATACTGAAGAGGTTCAGATTGAACAGGTGATCGATGATGCGATAGAAATGATGAAGCCAGCGTTCGATAAGCGAAACATTATGGTTATCGAAGAAGTTCAACCAGAACTACCAAAAATTCAAAATGATCCAAACAAGCTCGTTCAGNTCTTTATGAATTTATTCAAGAACAGCATCGAGAGCATCGATCAGAGTCTGCGTGCCCCCAAAGATGGGTATCAGGGGAGAGTCAGAGTGGGAGCCACGATACTGAGAAGTGACCAACTTCAGATGTATGTTGAAGATAATGGCCAAGGTGCTGAACCAGAGTCCCTGAAGCGGGCCTTTGAATTTGGATATTCAACCAAAAAGCGTGGTTCTGGGTTTGGTTTGCACGACTGTGCAAATTTTATCCGTNTTCACAAGGGTATTGTTGAGTTGACATCCGAGGGCATTGGCAAGGGGGCAAAGATCACTTTCACTCTGCCAACCACCAAATCAAAGAACTAAAAAAAGAAGAACAAGAGGCCTAGAATCTTCGTCGCTTTTGTTCTTCAATTCCAGAAATCAATAGATGTGGACAGATAGGTAGTCAGTTCATGATGAACGCTGAGCAACAAAATCAAATTCAAATCAAACGTGATGCACTGAATATGAATGTGATGTCTCTGAAGCCAGAGCATTTTCAGGATTTGGCTCATGTTGGCGCAATCCTCTCAGGACTGGAAGAATTCACATCATTGATGGATAGACTGGAGCAGCCTCAATTCAGCAAGGTTTTGAGAGAATTGGGGCATAGGCTTGGCCAAATTGTGGCAGAGTTGTCCCCATACGAATCTGGTCTGGAAGAATTTCAGCAACTTCATGAGCAGTTTGATGATGCATTAGAACTTCTTTACGCAGGAGATCAAGAAGACGCCGATATGATTCTGATCCGTGCGTTGGATAGTAAATCAAAGGCTGTGAAGAGTTTAGCATCACAGGATCACTACAGTGACTACGCAAAGATTTTCCAGAATTGTGCCGAAGAGATGAAAGGGGATGAAACCCTTGCGGAGTTCATTAGTGAGACTGAGGAAGGGCTACAAAATATAGAGGAGACTCTACTTAGATTGGAAGAAGATTTTGAGGATCAAAAAGCGATCTCTGGCATCTTCCGTGTCTTTCATACAATCAAAGGGACTGCTGGATTTTTAGGTTTGACNGATCTGGGAAGCTTGGCCCATCGGACAGAGGACTTGATGGTTCAGGTCAATGAGGGAGAACGCGAAATCACATTGGAGATCCTAAACGCAATCCTGTGTGCTACAGATGGTTTATCCAANTTGATTAGTCAAATGAAGGCTATGATTGCAGGAAGGAGTTCAGAGCCGGTGGATCTTCGAGAGGCTTATCAACTTTTGGATTATTTGCTAAGTGATGAGGTATCTAAATCCATCCCGGCTTCAGAAAATCCTACTTCTGAAATTATTATCNCAACCCCACTGCCTCACTTTGAAGACCAAAAGACTCTGACGGAAACTCACACTGAAGCGGGCCAGATTTCAACGAACACTTTGAAGTCTCCCACCACTGAGGTTTCAAAAACGAATGAGAACGTGGCAGCAACTCAAGTCATGGATATGCTGAAGATTCCAGCATTTAAACTTGATGAGTTGTCTGAGTTCATTGGTGAAATGGTGGTTGCACTCTCGGTTTTATCCCAGAACCCAACGATTGCCAATCTGGAAGATCGCGAATTACATGACCGATTAGATCAATTGAACAAGATTACAGAGCAACTTCGGGATCGAATTCTCAGTATTCGCATGTTTCCGGTCAAGAACGTTTTTTCAAAGCTAACAAGGCAGATGCGGGATCTCTCAAAAAAATCTGGAAAGCAGGTCAAGCTCACTATTCAGGGAGATGAAANATTAGTTGATAAGACGATCATAGATAGCATCTACGCCCCACTGATGCACATCATGCGAAATACGGTTGACCATGGAATTGAAACTCCTGAGGAACGAACAGCAGCGGGTAAGTCCTCAGAGGGAACCGTCAAACTTTCCGCACATCACTTGGGTGATTCCATTCTGATTGAGGTGCGTGATGATGGTCGTGGATTGGATCGTCAGAAACTGCTTACAAAAGCCTTAGAGCGTGGCTTGATCAATGAGCGAGAAAACCCCACTGATCAACAAATCTTCATGTTCATCTTCACGAGTGGTGTTTCCACAGCAAAGGAGGTGACTGACATTTCTGGCCGTGGTGTCGGCATGGATGTCGTGAAGAAAGAGGTTGAGAAACTTCGTGGTAAAATCAGCGTGGAGACTGAGACAGGAAAGGGCACTGCTTTCCTAATCAAATTGCCCTTGACGACCTCAATCATTGAAGGGTTGGTAGTGCGTTTGGGAGAAAATCGCTTTGTTCTACCCATTCTTGATGTACATCTGACGCTGATTCCAAAAAAGGATCAATTATATGACGTTCAAGATCGAGAAAGTGAGTGTTTGATTCTGGCCGGAGAAGTCATTCCAATCATGCGGCTTCATGAGTTTTTTGATGTTGAGGCTGATGTGATGGTCCCAGAGGAAGCAATCATTGTAGTTGTCAAGTACGGTGAGAAAAAATATGGACTGATGTTCGATGAACTGCTGCACCGGCAACAAATTGTGGTAAAGAATCTTGGAGAAACCTTTGTCAACCTGCCTGGAATCACAGGGGGAACAATTCTTGGTGATGGGAGAGTCGGGTTGATTCTAGATCCAGAGACGCTGATTCATCGCTCACACAACATCAATATGACGATCAATTGAGCAGTCAAGATCAGTCGAGGTAAAACTGATGAATGATCTATTTGAAAATTCAGAAGGGAAGTTACTGACTTTCCTGCTAGGAAACCAGGAATATGGCATCAAAATTCTTGAGGCTCGTGAAGTTGTGGGCATGATGCACATTGATCCTGTCCCGCATACCTCCGATTTCATGAAAGGGGTGATCAATCTTCGCGGAAAGATCATCCCAGTGATTGATTTGCGGTCCAAGTTCAAGATGCCTCAGGCGGCACCGACCAATGAAACCTGCATTATTGTTGTTGATTTTGGGAACGCTTTAACAGGAATCATTGTAGATTTTTTGATTGGGGTAACCCGGATTGAAGAGGTCAGCTTTGAAGAGACTCCACAGATGAGCGCTAACATTAGAGCCGAGTTCATTTTAGGAATGGCCAAATTGGAGGATAGGGTAGTGATTGTTCTTGAACTAAAAAATGTTTTGTCTGCAAAGGCAATGGTAAGTATCCCAAAAAATCAACCTGAGATCGCATTATGACTGTTTCCATGCGAGGGCTAATCAATTGTGGGTTCAGTGTATTGGCTTTGATGATTCTACTTGGAGGGGAGTTGTTTCTCAGGAGAGAAATGCTGCTGTTGCTCGAAGATTCCTCACTTGATGAAGCGACTCTAGAAATGCTGCATGGACTCTCGGCAACACACGAACTGTGGCTCATAGTACTTGTGGGAATCCTCGCACTGCTGTCGGTATTAATTTTTTGGAATACAGGAAGTGCCAGTATCAGACACCTGAAAAAAATGGTTGATGAATTGATGACGGCTTCTTCACAACTTCGTAAAGCTTCTGAGCAAGTCGCAAAAAATTCTGCTGAGCTTTCTAACNATTCTCTGCAACAAGCAACCAGTGGAGAATTGGCTTCTAATGTGATGCACGAAATTGCTTTGCCTTCGATTGCGGTCTTTTCCTCAAGTTCTATCCAAGTGGCAGAGCAGATTGAGGATATCAATGCCCTTGCTCGCTCTGTTGAAGAGAATACAAGGCGTACCTTAGAACTCTCCGCAGAAGCCCGGGCAGCNGCAGAGAGTGGGGTTCAGGCAATGAGTGAGATTAGCAGCGCGATGCGAGGTGTGCAGGAAGGAAGTACTCGTATTACAGATATCATCGAGGTAATTGATACGATTACCCACCAGACTAAGATGCTGGCAACAAATGCAGCGATTGAGGCAGCCCGGGCTGGTGAGCAGGGGAAAGGTTTTGCGGTAGTTGCTGATGAGGTGTCCAAGTTGGCAGAAAATTCCAAAAAGGCAGCCCGTGAGATTGGTGAGCTGATTAGAGAAAGCGTTTCCAAGGCTAGAGATGGGGGAAAGCTTGCTGCCGATGGAGAAACAGCCCTTCAAAATATCCTGCAAACTGTGGTTGAAGTTGTGGACCTCGTAAGTGATGTTGCCCTTTCTGCCTCTGAGCAAACAGATAAAATGAGAGAAGCTGAGAGGCTTATCATTGAAATCAAACAGGCTTCAACAGATCAAAATAAGCACACTCCTGAGTTGGCAACTGCTATTCAGGACATGATCAAAGTTGCTCAGAAATCAGCAATGAACGCCGATTCTGGAACCGTTGCAGCAGAACAACTTTTTGCACAAGTTCATATCTTAGGTGACTTGGTAGATCGCCTCGCTTCCCAGATTGGCGCCTCCAAAAAATCTCAAGTAGCACCAATGCAAGCTCCGAAGCCCAAAAAGGAAGCTGTCANCAATGCTCGCTTACTGCCTGCTCCATCAAAAAAGTCAGGCCCCGAATTTAATCCAGAGATGAAACGCCCAATGGCAATGAAAACTTCGACTTTAAATATCAATCAATCCAATCCGTCCAAACCAAAACCTGATCCTCAAAGCAAACCCTCCGATATCATTCCCATGCGNGACGACTTCTCAGAATTCTGAGAAATTTCTTTGCAGGGTTTCTCTCCAAAGCGAGCAATCTTTTTATGGTGTCTCGATGGGGGCTAATGTCCCGAATTCTGCTTGCCAGTAGTTTTGTAATAATTGTGCTTGTTATACTACGATTAGGTGTCAATTGGGTTTTGATTGAAGATCAGGTGATGGAGGAGATTCTATCTGAATCCATAGCAGTGACACAGCAGGCTCATATTGTCTTGAAACAAAGTGCTCAGATTCATGCTAAGCACCTTGGGAAATTGGGAGAGAAGGAGCAATTAATCAGTCAGAATATAAGCAGTATTAAAAGCCTTTCCCCTAGCGTAATACCCATTCATTTCGCCCAGGAAGTCGCTCAGCAGGGATTGAAAAATGAGTACTACAATTTACGAGTAATTCGAGAAAACACCTCAAATGAAGCTGTGCTCACAGATTTGGATGTCCTCAACCAACTGCGTGAGAATGAGCCCAATGAACTATTTCAAGTAGATACAAAACAGAATGTTGTCCGCTATATCAGTTCCATTCGAGTGGGCCAGGAATGCCTAGTTTGCCATGGTGCCAATGAAAGTCTGGAGCAGGATCCATCATTAAAGAATGAATTGCGTGGCTGGAAAGTTGGAGAAATCTCAGGAGCCTTTGCTGTGATTGTAGATCTTCAACTTATTTCGGATCTTTTCCAAGAAACCATACCAAGACTCCTCTTGGTGAGCCTAATCGCGCTTTGTTTTGGGCTGGCGATAGCATTTATGGTCACNCATTCGATCTTGAGACGACTAAAAAGTTTTGTAATTCGACTGCATCAAATGGCCCACAATAAGGTAAGAATCGCTGAACAGGTTAAGCAAAATAGTAATAGCGTGGCTTTGTCGAATGAGAACCAAGCCGCNCAGCTTCTGAAGGTGATGGAAAAGATTAAGGAACTTGGAACACACGCTCTGGAAAATCAAGACAAGGCCCAATTGAACATAAATTCCACTGATCAATTGAACGACTCGTTTCAACAGATCATTGCTCAATCCCAATCCACAGAGCTGGCTGTTTCAGGTATGAGAAACTCTATCAAAGAGGGTTCTGAATCAATGGTAAATATTATGAGTGTGCTACTTGATGTCAGAGATAGTGGCTTACTCATCAACAAAATTTTGGAGTCCCTGAATAGTATTACTCAGCAGACAAAAATGTTGGCTACAAATGCTGCGATTGAAGCAGCTAGGGCAGGTGAGCATGGAAAAGGGTTCGGAGTAGTGGCAAATGAGGTCGCTAAACTCGCTGAAAACTCAAAGCTTGCTACTCATCAGATTTCAAAACTGATCTCAGATTCAGCACAGCAAGGTATGCAAATAGGAGAGTTGGCTGATAAAGGAAATCAATCACTGAAGCAGTTAGAGAATAAATTTGAAGCTCTTTCAGATTTTGTAGAAGACTTGGCAAGGTCTGTTCTTCTAAATAGCGACAATGTCAATGACATCAACGGTCGAGCTTCTAAAGTGAGCGAGTTGTCACTGTCCCAATCAAAGGCAACGGAAGATCTGCTCTGTCTTCTTCAGCAGATGGATGAAAATGAAAACCAAAACAAGAACTTCACAGATAAGACCTTGATTGAATCCCATCAGCTACATGAAGGAACTTTACATCTGCTAGGACTGATCAAAGAGATTGAAGGGTTAATCTCAGGTGATGAAAATTCAACCCAAATTTCCAAAAACAGGCTGAATAATCAGAGCAAACTAGGACGTCTGCAGTTACCTTCAAATACAAAAAATTTGGGTGGTTGAACTTTGCAGATGTTACTTCCTCAAATGGATGATTCGGAGTTTGAAGACTTCCGAAAACTGATACACGAAAGTGTCGGTATTAGCCTGTCACTACAGAAAAAGCAGTTGTTGATGACTCGGCTATACCGACGGATGTATCAACTTGGAATCAACTCATACGGAGAATATTGGGCGCACGTCCTGAATGATGAAACTGGTTCGGAAATGGTTTTGTTGTTAAACGCTGTTTCTACGAACAAGACAGATTTTTTTCGGGAAAGTGATCATTTCACTTTTTTAAAGAATGAGGTTTACCCCCACCTCCAAAAACAACAAACAATCCGGATATGGAGTTGTGCCTGTTCAAGTGGTGAAGAAGCCTACACCATTGCAATGACGTTGCTCAATGCGTTTGGTGGAGTATTGGGTGGTCGAGATGCAAAGATTCTAGCTACTGATATCTCGACTCGCATGCTGGATCAGGCAGAACTAGGTCGCTATCCAGTCAATCAGTTGCAATTAATACCGGAAGTCTTGCGCAATCGTTATTGTAAGATTCTCCCAGAAACTAATGGAGAAATGTTTCAGGTCAGTAGTCAATTGAAGGCGTTGATTCGATTTCGCCGCTTGAACCTAATTCAGGAATATCCGTTACGGACCCAGTTTGATTGCATCCTGTGTCGAAATGTCATGATATATTTCGACCGTGGTGACCAAGAAAAATTGATTGAACGTTTGAGTGGCTATATCAAACCTGGTGGATATCTCTTTGTGGGTCACTCGGAAAGTTTAATTGGTCTCCAGAATTCCTTGAAGTATGTACAAAGCTCCATTTACCAACGGATCTAACAGGGATGAATCCAACTCTTTATCCAAAATTCAGAGGCAAATGAAATGACAGGTGGGCCAGTCAAAGTGCTGATCGTGGATGATGCACCTATTGTAAGAAATGTTCTCACAAAAGAACTCAGTCGTGATTCGCGTATTGAGGTCGTTGGTGCTGCTGAGGATGCTTACCAAGCTAGGGATATGATCATTGAAAGGAATCCTGATGTGATCTCCCTTGACCTGCTGATGCCAAGAATGGATGGCTTGGAATTCATGGAGGTCTTGATGAAACACTGGCCCATGCCGATCATTGTGCTGAGTTCAATCGTCGATGATCACTGGGATCAAGCTCTAAGAGCCCTCGAGTTAGGGGCTATTGAAGTGTTCGCAAAACCCAACCCAGAAGATCCTGTGGCCTTCAAGGCAATGTTGGCCCGCTTGACAGATACTCTTGTCTGGGCAGCGAAGATTGACATGAACGACTTGTTGCAGAAAAAAAAGATCCAGAGCAAACCAAGCCCTCTGAAATCCCCTTCTTTAGCAAGGGCTGCAGACAAAATAATTGCAATTGGTGCTTCGACAGGTGGGGCCGAGGCTTTGCGAAATATTATGCCACTGTTACCCCCAACGACGCCGGGTATATTGATTGTCCAGCACATGCCAGAGCATTTCACACATTCCTTTGCGCAGCGACTTGATCAGATGTCACAGATTGAGGTGAAGGAAGCAGAAGATGGGGATGAGGTTTATCCGGGTAGAGCGCTTTTAGCTCCAGGGGATCATCACATGCGATTGAAAAACAAGAATGGAAAGTATGTCGTGGATATCGTCAAGGGACCGCTCGTTTCCCGTCATCGTCCCTCGGTAGATGTACTGATGCAGTCTGTGGCAGATACTGCTGGTGCTGAGGGGGTGGGTGTGATGTTGACCGGTATGGGGAACGATGGGGCAAAGGGGATGCTGTCCATGAGAGACCGAGGTGCCCGGACTATCGCACAAAGTGAGGAAACTTGCGTAGTGTTTGGTATGCCCCGTGAGGTGCTGAATAACGGTGGTGCAGAAACCGCTGTGCCACTTTCTGATATTGTCAGTAAGTTGATGAGTTTAGTCTAGCCTTGGCGCATTCACTATCCGATCGGCAACTCAATCGTGAAACTTGCCCCTCCGTCTTCTAGGTTCTTGAAGCGCACAAATCCGTTGTGGTCTGAAATCGTCTGATGAATGATTGTCAGCCCCAAGCCAGTTCCATCCTTCTTGGTGGTCGCATAAGGTTCGAACAATCGATTAATGATTTCTGGTTCGATTCCAGTGCCGTTATCTGAGACTTCAATTCTAGCGATACGCAACTCCTCAGCGAAACTTGTCTTGATTTGAACAGTACCTTGTCTTAGCAGACGTGATAATCGGCCTTTATTCTCAACAGCTGTAACTGCATTATCTACTAGGTTGACCACCACGCGCTTCATTTGCTCTGCATCGATAGGCAATTTAGGCATGTCCGCACAAAAATCAGCCACCAACTGAATGCGAGTGGGCAGGTTCCCTTCATAAAGATCCACCACCTCTGATAGCACACCATGGAGATCGGTAGGTCGTAAGTGAGATTCTGGAATTCTGGCGAACTGTGAGAATTCNCTAACCATTCGTTTCAGTTGTTCCACCTCGTTGATGATTATCTGGGTGGCCTGCTGGAGCGGTTTTGGGTCATCAACTTTGTTTGCATACTTTCGACGAATTCGCTCCGCAGAGAGTTGAATCGGGGTCAATGGGTTCTTAATCTCATGCGCAATCCTCCGGGCAACTTCGCGCCATGCTTGGGAACGCTGTAGACGATGAATTTCTGTGATGTTGTTGTAGACAGCGATCACTCCGATAGGTTCATTATCTCGATTCTGTAGTGTCAGTAGAGTAACTGCAACCTGGATAGGCTGTTGTTGGTGAATCAAAGTCAAATGACGATAGACACTCTGAGCCTGATGCTCCTGCAATTGTTCCCACATTTCGATAAATGCTGGTAGTGCGTCCTCTGATAGCACTTCATCAATACGATTATTTTCACTAACCTTGCCTTCTCGCCAGGGCAGCAATTGGTTAGCAGCTCGATTTACACGACGGAGCCTACCCTCTGGATCCAGCAGGACTACGCCAGTACTGATATTCTCCAAGACTAATTCCAATAGTCGGTGCTGTTCTTCTAAAGCTTGATGGCTTTGTTGAAGGTGCTCCGTTGTACGCTCAAGGGCGATCTGATTAATTTCTAGATCTTGACTCATCGAATTGAAGGCTCGAACCAATAAACCAAAGTCCTTGTCCAAGGTGGACTTGGGTTTGACCTGATACCCTAATTCCCCATCAGCAACTCTTTGAGTGGCTTGAGCTAGATCTTCAATTGGCTGAACAAATCCACGTGCAAAATAAAAAGCCAGCCACGTCGCAACAAAGACTATACAGAGCGTCATCAGCAGAAAGATCACCAGATAATACCGACGCAACAAGTCCTCGGACTCTGTAAATAATCTTGAATTTCTCTCCTGTTCGATGATTCCGTTGATTGCTTGAGTAATCGGTTGAGATGCTGGATGGAAGAGTTCGAGCAATAATTCCTGATCTTGAGGAGCTTTCAGTTTGTGCAAAGATCGATAGAGAAAACGATCTTGTTGCTCTTCCACAAGCCACGACTCTTCATGTTGGAGAACTTGGTACCACTCAGCGGTACTCGGTACTTTCCAAGAGCGCTTGGCTTCTTCGGTACGAAGTTTTTGGTAGATAATTTCTCGCTGAGGATTATAGATCGTGAGTCCATCACCCAAGGACCTTCCGAGTCGCTCATCCAGTTCTTCTAGATTTGTGAAGAGGTCGGGGTTCTGCTGAAGGGTTTGTCGGATAACCCAGCTTTCCAATGCTAGCATCTCTTTCAAGTCACGATGGTAAACCTCAGAGACCTGGCGTGCGTTATCAACTACTGACTCATGCTGTCCAGTCAACCAGGATTCCAACGTAGTAGAGATGAAACTACTGGCAAAGAGATGGAAGGCCATCGCTGGCAAGGAAAGAAGCGTGAATGCCGCAATCAACTTAGTCTTCAGAGTAACACCTAGCACCTGCTTGTGCCGCTCAACGACAAGCTTCAGCAGGTTTTTGGCGATCATGTAGAAGACAACCGCCAACAAGACGATGTTGATGTTGATTGCTACAAAGAGAATCAGTCGGGAATTTACGCTACCAGTGTCAGGCAGTCCTTGGCGAGTATTGAAGTAGACGAGAAAAACAATCAGTAGCAGGAGGATGGCGGTGGCCAACAACCTGTGGCGGATGCGAGGGTCGGCCTCGAGAAGTGTGCTGAGGCCCGCCCGCGCTTCGGCGAGGCGGAGACGCATGGCGACTTATTGAATGACGGACTTGTAGTAATCTTCCTTGGAGGCCACTTGGTTGTGGTCTACTTTGTATTCCTCACTGTGTTTGACAAGCAACTGTTGTGCTTCAAAGACTCCGTTCTGCATCCGACCTTCGACCACCACTCCCTGGCCCTCTCGGAACATATCCGGTTTCACACCCTCATATATCACTGGAATGGAGCGCATGGAGTCTTCGGTAATGTGAAATGCCAGTCGAATACTACGTGCATCCCATTTGACAGTACCTGGTTGAACAAGAGCACCGATTCGAATGGTTTTTTCTTGAAAATCGGTGGGTGCTGCCAGAACTTCCTGGGGAGTGTAGAAGTAGACCGTCATCTCCTGTAGCCCNTGCACAGATAAGGCCGCTAAAACACCAAAGATAACAGCACCTCCAATTACGAATTTATGACGAGTCTTCATTTCTGGCGTTGGGTTTCCTTAAGGGTTTTCAAAGANTGTTGGAACACCTTNCGTTTCTGNTTGATCCAAGGGATGTAAATCACGAAAGCCAAAACCCAGANTCCATAGCTGATTAGCACATATTCCAGATTCATGGGCATCAGTTGACCTCTTGGGCAAGTGCTTCATGAAGTTGGTCCTGGTTTTCTTCCATTTGCCATCTTAGCAGCAGCAAGTATCCATAAAATAGCAGCATGGCAAACATGCTTGCCAATAGAGGATAAAGTAATTCTGGAGGCATAGCAGGTTTGGCAGCCCCTTCCTGTACTTTGAAGAGTGTAGAAGGCTGGTGCAAGGTGCGCCACCACTCCACTGATTTATGTACAATTGGGATGTCAAGAAAGCCGATAATACCTAGCACCGAGGCAAATCGGGCCTCTTTCTCACGATCTTGAACGGAAAGTCGCAGAAGGAAGTAGCCGAGAAAAATCAGAAACAACAGCAAGGTGGTGGTAAGGCGGGCATCCCACACCCAATAAGTTCCCCAGGTCGGACGACCCCAGACGGCCCCCGAAAGCAAAACCATTGCGCAGAAAATTAGGCCGATTTCAGCGGAGACCTTGGCAATCCGATCAAAGACAAGAAGGCGTTTCCACAAATAGGCTATTCCNAAGGCAAAAGTCACAAAGAANGCTAAGTAGGTGACGATGACAGAGGGTACATGAATGTACATAATTTTTTGGACAAAACCCTGCTCGGTCTCTGTGGGAGTGAAGACAAATACCCAGAGGCCACATGCGAATAGTGTTAGTGGTGTGATGATTTCTAGCCGGGCTGTCCAGCGAGCGGCACTATCCATTCAGTAGTTCCTCTAGAAGCTGATTAACAACCTGTGGGTTTGCTTGTCCCTTGGTTTCCTTCATCACCTGACCAACAAAAAATCCCTTAATTTGGGTTTTGCCGACTCGGTATTGTTCAACCTGCTTTGGATTGTCTGTTAACAATTTCTCTAGCAAAACTCGTAGGGCACCCTTGTCAGAAACTTGTTTCAATCCACGAAATTCAATGATTGTAGCCGGATCTTTACCAGACTGCACCATCTCTTCGAAAACAGTCTTGGCAATTTTTCCACTAATTGAACCTTCCTGCAAAAATTGAATCAGCCTAGCGAGGCTTTCGGGGGGAATGCCAAAATTGCTGATATCTACCTTGTTTTCATTCATTAGTCGCATCAGTTCACCACTGATCCAGTTACAAACCAATTTGGGATCAGCTTTGGCTGCAACTACTTCCTCAAAGTATTTTGCAACCTTTTTGTCTGCGACCAGNACTTCAGCATCGTAGGTGCTCAGTCCAAATGACTCCATGAAACGCTGTTTTTTGGCGTCTGGCAATTCGGGGAGTTGATTGCGGATCTGCTCAACAAAATCTGAGGATATTCTGACAACAGGCAAATCAGGATCTGGGAAATATCTGTAGTCATGTGCCTCCTCCTTGGAGCGCATACTGAAGGTGTTCTTCTTTACCGAATCCCACAACCTTGTTTCTTGGACGATTCGCTTGCCATCTAGAAGATCTTCTGTTTGGCGAGCAATTTCATAGGTGATAGCCTGTTGAACAAAGCGAAAGGAGTTGAGGTTTTTGGTTTCCGTACGAGTCCCAAATTTTTCTTGCCCCATAGGTCGTAGTGAGACATTGGCATCACAGCGAAAATGACCCTTTTCCATATCTCCTTCGCTTATTCCGAGATACGTGACGATGGAATGCATCTTCTCCATGTAGGCTTTTGCTTCCTCGGGGGTACGGAGGTCTGGTTCACTGACAATTTCCAGAAGTGGAACTCCAGCCCGGTTCAGATCAACAAAACTGGAGTCACCATCTTCCTCATGAACCAGTTTCCCAGCATCTTCTTCCATATGAATGCGTGTGATACTGATTCTGCGGNTTTGCCCCTCCACCTCAATGTCTAGCCAACCATTTTCACAGATAGGACGGTCAAATTGAGAGATCTGATAGGCTTTCGGCAGGTCAGGATAGAAGTAGTTTTTGCGGGCAAACTGTGAATCCAATCGAATGGTGCAGTGAGTCGCCAAGCCCAGCCTAATGGCAAATTCTACAACACGACGGTTCAAAACTGGCAGTGCCCCGGGTAATCCAAGACAGACGGGGCAGGTGCTTTCATTGGGGGGGTTGCCAAATTGGGTTGAGCAGGAACAAAATATTTTGGATTGTGTGGCAAGTTGGGCGTGGATTTCTAGCCCAATTACTGGTTGAAATTGCATGTTGGTGCGGAGAAAGTTTGACGTATGAGCGGGAAGCGGTTCTCAGTCCTCGAGTTCCTCTAATCTTGCTTGAAGTTCACGTACCTGGGCCTGTATGCGCTGACGTTCTTGTTTTTTGTTTTTGGAGGATTCTGACGTTCTTATTCTGGTTGACGCTTTTGGTTTTGAATCAAGAAATGGATTGAAGAAAGGCATCTTCATTTCACCACCCATCAACCAGGGATTCGTGAAACTGGAGAGTTGTCGTTGCATCGCATCGCGAGTATCCAAATAAGAATCCAACATTTTTGGCACAAAGTCTGTGAAAAATTCGCCAAGGATTCCCTCACGATTACGAATGACTTGGTGAAGAAAAGACGTAGAGAACAGATAGATGCCATCACGCTCCATGACGATTTGGGTCAAAATGGCCTGAGTGATATCTTCTTTTGTTTTGGAATCGACCACCTGTACATCGAAGCCTTGTTGAATCAACTCTCCCAACTCTTCAATGGTCAAGTAGCGACTATGTGCCATATCATAGAGCCGCCGATTCGAATACTTCTTTATTGTGATCACTGTATTGTATGAAGCTTTCCCTCCCATGCTTCTCCAAAAATTCTTTGTTGAAACAGAAACATAAAAATAAAGCAGGACGCCAACAGGCTCAAGTTAATTTAGGTATAGGAATCATCGCTCAATATTTTTGAAAAATTCAGGTACNATTTTAAAATTTACTTCATCCACAATATCCTCAATGACTTGGAAAGATTTCCCTCCCCCCCTCGTATGTTTGGCTCCAATGGATGGGATCACAAACACAGCTTATCGCAGAATAGTTCGTAGCTTAAGCAAGCGTACCCTTCTTTTTAGTGAGTTCACCAGTGTAGACGGCTTGCTACGGAGCGAGCGACTCCGAGAGAGAATGGGCTATCACCCAAGTGAGCATCCATTCTTCATGCAGTTATTCGGAAACGATCCTCAAGCCTTTGCAGAAGTCTCCAAAATGGTCGAAGATCGTGGAATTCTAGGGGTTGATATCAACATGGGATGCCCNTCCAAAAAAATTGTGAATTCTCAACACGGTAGCGCTTTGATGAAAGATGTGGATGGCGCTTGCAGAATCATCGAAGCGATCCGTAGTGCCTGCAATCTTGAAGTTTCCGTAAAGACAAGGCTTGGGTGGGAAAATGCTGACAACTTGATTCCTTTTGCAAAATCTTTGGAAGCTGCCGGAACNTCTCTGGTAACGATTCANGGACGCACTTATCGGCAGGCGTTCAAGGGAGACGCGAATTGGGAACCCATTTATGAACTGGAACGAAACTTGTCCATTCCAGTTGTGGGCAATGGGGACATTCAGGATTATTCAGACGGCATCAAGAAAACCAAAAACCTGGATGGCTTCATGATCGGGCGGAGTGCAATTGGAAATCCCTGGGTTTTCTGCAATCCAAACGAGCGAGCTAGTCCATCCTTGTCTGAGAGAGTTGAAACCGCCATACGACACTACGAACTCTTACGAGAATTCCAGACAGAGCACAGGGCATTGAGAGAATTTAGAAAATACCTTGGAGAATATATTCAGGGATTTCCGCATGCGAAGGAGCAGCGCAAGCAATTGATGACCTGTGAGCGTGAAGAAGATTTTCTCAACCAGATGCGTGAGATAGCCAGCTGGAAGGTTTCTGGCTCAGAACTGGCTTTTGCCAGCTGAAGCAAAAATGCTTGTACCTATCCCAAACGATAGAGAATGCTACTAAAGTGCTTGCAAGAAAAACAATAGTGCTTACCAAGACACGTCTAAAAATGTGGCCNATAATGACTTGATTTCGGGCCAGCTTAAAAATGATTTACTCCCCTATTTTGCTGATCCATCAGTTAGAAACATGAATATTTTAGTAACTGGAGCCGCGGGTTTCATCGGGTTCCATCTGACTCGTCGGTTACTCNACCGAGGAGATACTGTCGTCGGGTTGGACAACCTAAATAGCTACTACGACGTGAGGCTTAAGCGAGATCGTCTCATGCTGCTGGAACAGGAAAAAAACTTTAATTTCATTGAAGCTAACCTCGAAGATTCCAATTCCATTCAGAATGTTTTTGATCAGCATGCTTTTGACCGAGTCGTGAATCTCGCAGCACAGGCAGGGGTTCGCTACAGTTTAGAAAATCCCAGGGCTTACATCGATNCGAATATCGTAGGTTTTCTGAACATCCTTGAAAATTGCCGCCATTATGAGGTTTCACATTTGGTATATGCTTCTAGTAGTTCGGTATATGGAGCCAACACGAAAATGCCCTTCAGTGTTCACCAAAACGTAGACCACCCAGTGAGTCTCTATGCCGCAAGCAAGAAGTCCAATGAGTTGATGGCTCACACTTACAGCCATTTATTTGGGTTACCAACCACAGGCCTCCGGTTTTTTACAGTCTATGGACCATGGGGTCGGCCGGACATGGCTCTGTTTTTATTTACCAAAGCAATCCTAAATGGTGAACCTATCCAAGTTTTCAATCATGGCAAGATGCGTAGAGATTTTACCTATGTGGATGACATTGTAGAGGGCGNAATACGAGTCACGGACAAAATTCCAGCAGGAAATGACAATTGGAGTGGGGATAAGCCCGACCCGGCTACTAGCAAAGCACCCTATCGAATTTACAACATTGGTAACCACCAACCGGTTGAACTACTCCATTTCATTGAAGTACTCGAAAAAGCTTTAGGGCAAGAAGCTCAAAAAGAATTTTTATCTATTCAACCTGGTGACGTTCCTGCGACGTATGCGAATGTGGAAGCACTAGAGAAAGATGTAGACTTTCGGCCAAATACGCTAATTGAAGAGGGAATTCAGAGGTTTGTCGCTTGGTACCGAGATTACTACAAGATTCCAGTTTCCTAATGGTTGACCATTATACTGGTACTACTTAAGTAGATATCAGGCTTTCTCGATTCCAGTTCAATGAAACTTGATTCGCCCAAACGACTCTCCCTATCTATAGTTCAATCATCCCATTTGCACTCTTGGCCTCCAGAATTCTTGTTGATTCCAATTCCCCACGTAATTCTTGCTAAGTTTTGTTGAGGTTTAAAACTTTACTGTGTCTTCTACATTCAATTAATGAAAAAATAAATTATAAAATCAGTTAAATGTGGTAGTTTTTCATCAGATGATTCAATCAACAGAAAAAATTTATTTTGTGTATACGAAATTATTGACTGCGATCAATGAAAATGAGATCATCGAATCTAGCAACAGTGTTTAATAAATTCGCCCTCACTTGCATCCCCTCCCAATACCCAAAAACGGAGTAGTCATGATGATCGAAAATAGGGAAAGTGCCAGAATACAGAGCCTCAAATCAAAAGTGATGAAAAGCCTTTTGGACGATGGCAAAGCGAAAGGCTATTTGACTTTAGACGACATCAATAGCCACCTCAGCGCACAAAATGGCGGAACCAAGGCAGATAATAGCCAGATGGAGCAAATCTTTAACGCTCTAACAGGTGCTGGGATTGAAGTATTGGAAGATGAGGATTCTGAAGAAGAAATTGCCCTTAAGGATAGGGACGAATTAGAAATCGATGATTCCTTAAGCAGTGCGGACTTAGCAGCGATTAACAATGATCCTGTTCAACTTTATCTCCGAAAGATGGGGTGCATCAGTTTGCTCACCAGAGATGAGGAGTTACAGATCGCCCAATCAATTGAGGAAGGAAATTACGCTCTACTTCAGACTTTTGCTCGTTCAATTTTGGTTCTGGAGAATTTGAGTCAATTGAAAAGGAAGCTGAAAGAGGGTCATGTTCGTGCCAAGAACTTAATTGCTGGCTTGGATGAAGATGACAATGTTATTGAGGATGATGAGCGAGCATCAAAGAAACTCCAAGATGTCTTGGCTCAAATAGATAAGCTCCGTCAACAAATGTTGCAGTTAGAAACAGATCCGACTGCCAACAAATTTGACAAATCAGAACTGGAATCTCTGCAGAAAAAAATCCTCAACAGACTTGAGAAAGCAAACTTCAATTCTCGTCAATTGGAAGCCCTCTGCTCTACAATGCTTCTGCACCACTCGAAGATTCGGACATTAAAACGAAGAGTGCAGACTTATGAGATGCAACTGCAGATTGCTCCAAAAGATGCCTCACGTTGGTTAGAGAAATGGAAGAAAGCCCAGGGAGAACGAAGGCGTGAGCGGTATTATGAGAGAAAGTTCGAAAAAGGAACAGGTATGCGCTTCCCTGTGGCCCGAAGGATCTTTGAAAAATGGCAGTTGTGTCGTCGACGTATTGATATGCTTCAGCAGCAAGCTGGAGACAATTGGTATGACTTTGATACTGAAATTGAACATCTGAAAAAAGCAGAACTTCAAGTAAAACACGCCAAGAGTAAACTGATTGAGGCCAATCTGCGCCTTGTGATTAGTATTGCCAAGAAGCACACGAATCGGGGGCTGCAATTCTTGGATTTGATTCAAGAGGGGAACCTGGGGCTGATTCGCGCTGTTGACAAATTTGAATATCGAAGAGGCTACAAATTTTCTACCTATGCTACCTGGTGGATTCGTCAGTCAATCACAAGAGCGATTATTGACCAGGCGAAGACGATTCGTATTCCTGTTCATATGATAGAGACTCTCAATAAGCTATACCAGGTATCAAAGCAGCTCACGAATCAGCATGGAAGAGAGCCTAGCATTGATGAACTGGAAGAACATCTCGGTATGCCCTTGGATAAGGTTCGTGATGCCATCCGTATTTCCCGAGATCCAGTTTCACTCGATTCTCCAATTGGGGATGATGAAGATTCGCAGTTAAAAGATTTCATTCCTGATCAGAACGCTTTGGATCCGGTCGCGAAAACGACTACGAAACATCTTGAAGAGACGATCCGTCACTACTTGGGAACATTGAGTGAGAGAGAGGAAAAGGTTGTCAAAATGCGCTTTGGAGTCGATGAGGCAAAGGAGTATACTCTGGAAGAGATAGGTCTCAACTTTGATGTTACCCGCGAGCGTATCCGTCAAATTGAGGCTAAAGCTTTGCGCAGACTCCGACACCCAAGTCGGAGTGGACCCCTGCGCTCTTATTATGATGAGTGAGGATCCGTTGGATTAAGCCTGTCTCTGATGTCTCTGGAACTTTCTTTTCCTAGAGACATCAGCAAACTCTCCGAATTTGCGAACATCCTCTGAAACNCTTCCAGAGCGCCACTCAGAAACCATCATCAAAACTTGTTTCAAAGAAGCTAGGGACAATCTGAGAGAGCCAGGACCACTCTTGCCCTGGAACGGCACCTGACACAAAGCCTAAATGACCTCCTACTGGAACGAAAGCCGTCTGAATCAGGTCTGACAATTCACATGCCTGTGGAACAACTTCAGGAATCATGAAAGGATCATCCAGGGCGTGAACCAGTAAAGTTGGTACCCGAATGCTTTTGAGGTACTTACGACAACTGGCTTTTTCATAGTAATCATGGACATTCTTGAAGCCGTGCAATGGCGCTGTCAGCAAATCATCATATTCCCAGAGTGTCTTAAGCTCATTGATCTGCGAAAGGTCAGATAGTCCCAATGCATCCTTCAATAAGGCCCACTTGCGCACTGAAGAGCGTTTCAGCCGTCCCATCAAATATTGCTGATAGATTTTTGAAAAACCTTGATTGAGTCGATCAGCGCAGGGCGATAGTTTGTAGGGAACGGAGATAGCACACGCTGCCACAATGCTTCTAGCCTCATTCTGACCAAGCCAGTTGAGCAGAATACTACCGCCAATGGAAAAACCTACGACTCCAATCGGTGCTTCTGGAAAGCGCCCCTGAAGAACTTCAACGGTCCAGTCTAACTCCTGCCAGCGCATCGCATGATAGCTTTGCGCAAGACGGTTCGGTTTTTCTCCACAATTGCGGTATTGCATAACGACAACCCGCCATCCCAAGGAACCTAGTTGAGGCATTAGATCCCGAACATAATTGGAGTAGGCGCATCCTTCCAAACCATGTAGAATCAAAATTGTAGGCANTTCTGCAGGAGCCTCATACGTTTCTTTTAGCCAAAACCATTCAAGGAAATCTTGATCTGGTAGTTCGTGGATTTCCTCCAATAAATCNGCCGAAGGCACACGCCGGATGCGCGCATTCCACAAGGTCTGGCCATGGGCTTCCGGAAGCCACCAAGCTGGAAGAAATTCTAGTTCGCTTGAAATGGAAAATGGCTTGCCCTGTAATAATCTTTTTCTAATGATGACCTCCTTCAAGTCTTTCTCACCATGGAGTGGTCGTGTCTGTTTTCTCTTCGCTAACCAAGCAATTCGCGCAGGATCTTGGCATTGACCTTGGCACTGCCAATACGCTTGTCTGCACGCAAAAGCATGGGATTGTTATTCGTGAGCCTTCTGTCGTAGCCGTGAAGCGCATTTCGCTACGAGAAATGCGAATTTTGGCGGTGGGCCAGGTCGCTAAGGAGATGATGGGAAGAACTCCGCGTGGAGTAGAAGCTATTCGGCCCTTAAAAGATGGAGTGATTTCCAACTTTGACATTGCTCAGGAAATGCTGAGTTATTTTATTCGTGAAACTCAGCAACAGTTTTCTGCATTGAAGACCAAGCCACGGATTGTCATCGCCATCCCATCCGGAATTACCCAAGTTGAGCGGAGAGCTGTCAGAGAAGCGGCGTTGCTCGCTGGAGCTAAAGAAGTCTTCTTGATTGAAGAACCCATGGCTGCAGCGATCGGAGCGGGTCTCCCGGTTCAGGACGCTACAGGTTCGTTGATTGTTGATATTGGTGGTGGAACCACAGAGGTTGCTGTTATCTCTTTAGCCAGCATTGTCTTAAGTGATTCAAGCCGAGTAGGTGGTGATGTCATGGACGAAACCATCAGCCAGTACGCCAAGCAAAAATACAACTTGTTGATTGGTGAACGAACTGCAGAAAACGTCAAGATTCTCTTGGGCAATGCAATCGAGGGAAGTGCTACCCACCAGACAATGGAAGTTCGTGGGCGAGATGTGATTTCAGGAGTACCAAAAACCTTACTATTTCATGAATCTGAAATGCGTGAATGTTTAGCGGACAACTGTGCGGCAATTGTAAAATTGGTCAAAAAGGCTTTGGAGCAAACTCCCCCTGAATTGGCCGCAGACATTGTTGAGAAAGGCATTTTCTTAGCTGGTGGAGGTTCCATGCTGGCTGGTTTAGANAAATTATTGAGTGAGGANGTCGACTTAAANGTAATGCATGCTGATGATCCTTTGAGCTGTGTGGCCTTNGGAACTTTNAAGGTTTTAGCAGAATTNGACCTACTGGCNCAGATTGANCTCAACAATTAGTCCTTGCNTTTTGNGTNGGCAAATTTATCATCTNNAATTTCNGATAATTTTCNTCGGTTGGTGACGTGGCTGAATGGTCAGGCAGCAGATTGCAAATCTGTTTCATAGCGGTTCGAATCCGCTCGTCACCTCCNCCTGCCTNTTGANTTCTTGCTTCCTCAGCNACGCNAGCCCGGATGGCGAAATTGGTAGACGCACAGGACTTAAAATCCTGCGGAGGTAGCCCCTCCGTGCCGGTTCGATTCCGGCTCCGGGCACTCAAACTTTTACTTTGTAACGTCCCTTCTTGGCCTTCAGACCGAATTGCTAATCCTTACAGAAGCCAATTTGTAACTAGGCCAAATTGAGGCCAACAAAAAAGTTGGTCTGAATTATGCCATCTATCAGGTGACTACAGGCGAATTTTCTGAGTAGATTTCATTATTAGGGAGGCTGTGATGCAGAAAGAATTTGAAGACTATCAAATGATGTTGATGCTTATTCAGCAAGACGTTCAAGACATGAGAGAGCGGTTTCTTCTGAATGATTTGAATCCTGAGAATTTTCGAGATGGTAGCCCTCTGGAAGACGACATTATTTCACTTAAAAAATAGATCTTTCTTGCCATTAATCTAAGGATTAGACTTGGATATTGGCACTGATCATTTGGTGCTTAGAGCAGTTTAATTCCAAAGGATTCTCTACACATTCAGTCCTTAAAAATTAATTTATGTGAATTTAATCTGCTGAATCAAAGACCCGAATGTTCCCAATTCTTGAAAACAATTTAGCTTTAAGAATTCCTAATTATTTCAATAAACTACCGCAGACATTAACTTGATGGGAAGATTCTCACCGGTGATGTTTCTCATCATTGCCTTGATGATCGTTTTCTTCTACTTGTCAATCAACAGTGTCTGACTTTCCTGTCAGTCAACATAAAGTTTTGTCTTCCTCCTGCCGGCGTTCATTGAATGAAAATTACCCTTCAGCATTGCAAGAAAAAGTTTGGCTCAATCTGGTGCTTGATCAGCATCCAGATTATTTTGGCATCCTGCTCAAATACGAGTTCAGAGATAAAGACCTCTAACCAGAATCCAGAGACATGTAAGATGTCCTACGAATATGAGTGGGAACACATTTACGACAGAAAGGTGTATATTCCCATCGCATGTTGTAAGTGCGTGGAGTAATCTGATCTTCATAAAAGCGTGCTGATCTCTGCGAGAGTCCCTTCTTGATTTCCTCTAATCATTACTTTTTGAAACAGTCCCCTGAATTCTGAAACTACTATGAAAAAAATTGGAGCTACCCTTTTTGGGAACAAATCGCTGGAAGTGAGAGAGTTTCCTTATCTAGAGCCTGGGTTGAATGAGGTCTTGATAGAAGTGAAGGCAGCTGGAATTTGTGGTAGTGACTTGCATTTTTATCGATCCAGTCCCGATGAGTTGGGTGCTCGTTACGGGAAAATTGTAGGTCATGAGCCAGCAGGGGTCGTTGTTCAAACTGGAGATGCTGTCAGTAACTTCAAAGTTGGTGATCGGGTGACCGTAAATCACACTCTGGGTTGTGGTCACTGCCAATACTGTCACCAAGGGGAAACTGTCCTCTGCCCAAATGGGAAAGGAATGGCCTTGGCGGATGCTGGAGCAAATACCAACTTTCTGAAGCTTCCGGAAAATGCCTGTCTTGAACTCCCAGAGAATATTTCCTTTGAAGACGGTACTTTTATCGCGTGTACCGGAGCGACAGCGTACAATGCGGTTCGACAATTGAGGGGGCAAGCGATTCACAACGTAGTTGTCTTTGGGCTGGGTCCAGTAGGTTTGTCAGCGATATTAATGCTTGAAAAAATGGGAATCAATGCGGTAGGAATCGATCCAATTGAGAGCCGCAGGGACTTTGCCACCTCACTTGGTTTTGAAAAAATCGCAGACTTTGCAAAGACTGAAGGTCTCATCAAGATTTCTCCCAATCCAGAAGGTTTTTGTGGAAGTATTGAAACCAGTGGGGCAAGTAATGCTCAGAGCCGGGCGATTGATGTGCTAAGGCCAAAGGGAGTTGTAATCTACCTTGGATTAAGCAAGGGAGTTCCCAGTATCTCTCCAGAGCAATTTATTCATAAGCAGATTAGGTTGCAGGGCTCAAAAGTCTTACCCACTTGGGCAGCAGTTGAGATGATGAATTTTATGCAGGAGAGCAGATTCTCCTTTGAACAGCTTATTCAAGAGAAAATCCCTCTCCAGAGAGCTGCTGAGGCCTTTGAGATGTTTGAGGGTGGGCTGTCTGGGAAATTTATTTTACTGCCAAACTAGTCTCTTATTCAGCCGTAGGATCGAGACTTTTCGCTTTGTTCAAATAGCTGATATCAAATTTAAAAATCTGGAGGGTGCGGAAAAGAATGAATTGGATCATGCATTTTGTGTCAAAAAAATTACATTTTTTAAGTTTATATCATGAAATACATGAAAATATTTGAAGGTTTTGAATATTAGAAAGTTTAAAATTGGATAAATCAATGAGTGCTTGACTTTTAAGTGACAAAATAAAATCTTGTTGAATCAACTTCCATAACATTTAAACCAAAACCATCTGAGTCAACATGTTCTTCGTGGTTTTCTTGAATAAATTTCCTGAAGTGCCAATCCAAGTCTGTGAGGACTATCATTCAGCCTTGAAGAGTCTGGCAAAGCATCATCGCTATGGTAGAAGCGGCTGGATCTGTGAAATGGATTTGGGCCTACTCAATCACTATATCGAAGTCATTGACTTAGAGCATCACGAGATTTTTGACATGGCCAGGTTCGACTATCACGAGAAGATTGTCCATGAACGACTCTCAGTTGCATAAAGCCGGTTTCGATCCACACTAATTCTAATTCCTACCTCAAATTTCTGTCTGTACTCGCTCTCATCAAAACACTTTTTGCTTGCTGCAGGAAAAACAGGCGAGTTGTTTAACAGATTTCCATCCTGACAGTTCTGGGATTTTTTGAGATTGCTAGACTAAATGCAAATTCTGATTAGTTTGCGAAAAATCCCATTTGATCACTTCCCCAAGAACACAACCCATTTGCCTTAAATTTGCTTTACCTGAAGCAAATTTCTGAAAGCACTTCACCGAATTTGGGTGAAATCAACTACTGGGGGGCTAGTGCTACATCTTCCAAGCACTTCTCAATTGGAAAATCTCATACTTAAGGTTTCCCAACTGATCATTATTTTCTTGTGCACAAACTCACTCTTGACCGCACAAGAACCTACAACTGATCCGAAAATTCTTTGTTCACAACCACAAAAAAAAGAGCTAGTTCTGCAATTCCAAAAAATGGGATTGGACATTAAATTTGTTTCTGATTTCTGCCAAAGATTTGCGCAAGATCAAATTGAAATCAAGTCTAGAGAAAAAACGACGAGAGGACTGATTTCAATCGAACAATTTGGGGCTGCAAATCAACTCCAGGGTAAGGTAACCGCAGTTCCATCGGAAGTAGGTCAAATCAACTCTGTTGAAACTACTTCATCAGCAGAGTTTCTCTTGGCATCATCATTCTCTGACAGGATAGATAACACAGACCGCATAGTTGCTAGTGTTGCTGATCAATCTTATGAGAATTTCGCTGATATCGACAAAAGTCCTGTCGGTGGTGAAGGAATGGGGTCAAGCAGGCAAGAGTCAAAAGAGATAGTAATCAGCCAGAAAATCTCTTCAGATGATCATTCAAGCTTTGGCGGTTCGAAGGAGACGTACCTTGAAGAATTTGATTCTCCCTCAGAACTGTCTTGGCAACTGAGCCTGGGAAGAATCGAAACAAGTTTTTATGAAAGTGATTCTGGAACAAAATTAATAGGAAATCATCGCGAATTCAGGCTTCAAAGGTTTGTCACACCTCTTATTCTATTGGGGATAGCGCAATCCTATCGACGTCAAAATGGTGCATTGCATCGAGAACTCCTAAGCAGAAGAGTAGATCTTGAGCAGTTACAATTTACCGGCATTTTGGGGATTGCTACAGAATCAGAAAATGGGCTAGGCCTGCGTGGCGGTTTGATAGGGGGATGGTCGGAAAACCGGCTGAATTATAGACTTTACGAGAATGGGAAATCTTACTTTTCTGATTCCATCGACAATGGTCAATTTGTATGGGGTTTTGAATTCGGGCCATCCATTCGATTTTTGAATCGATGGGAAATAGGTCTCAGATTACAACAGCAAAGTTCAATCACCACTGTAAGATTTGCTGAAGGCCATAAAGCTACGTTGCATCCACTTCACAGCTATCTGGTGTGGGCTGAATACATCGGAAATCACAATGAATGAAAACTCCATGCTCAGCAATTTTCGGAAAAGTAAACCCTTTGAGGAATGGAATGGAGGAGCTGATAATTAAACTCATGAAATTCTAACTTTTTCAGAAAAGGCCATCACCATGAACCTAATTCGTGCTTGGCAATAGACTTGAATGAATCAAATTCCTACAAATTGCACAGAATCTAGACCAAATAACTAAATTATTTTGATAAGTGAAACAGGTATGAATCTCCAAAAATATGCCCTCAAGCCACTCGTTTTGACAATACTTTTGGGATCAATGGTTGTTGCTTGCTCATCTGATGAAACAAGCGAGAAAGCTAGCCCAGTACCAGAGCCAGATCCAGTTGTTGAAATAGATAATGCCAGCCCAAATGTGGTTTCCAATGCTGTTGTACCTAATAATGGTAGTACTGGGGTGTCAATTGGGACATCAATCAAATTTGCTTTCGATGAGCCGATTGAAGTTTCGTCAGTAACAACGGCTTTAGACAGCACTTGCGGAGCAACAGTCCAACTTTCATCGAACAATTTTGCGTCTTGTGTACCGCTAAGATCTCAAATTGATAGAGGTAATGACAATCGTTCATTTACTGTCTATCCAGTGGGTAACCTTGACTACAACACAAAATTTGAACTGAAGCTCAAAAAGTGGATTCAGGATAACGCTGGGAACTACCTAACAAATGATCTTATCCCAATCGTGTTTACAACAGTTGCTGATAACACTGTCTCGCTTGTGGATAGTGTCATAGCAGATTTTGAAGCGAGATTGCTGTCAGCGGCTGGATATTCCGCCGCTCGAGTTGGTCGCAGTCGTAATAAAATTTTACCCCTAACCAGTACTCAAATTGATGCGATTGTAAATGGTGCTAGAACAGAGTTGAGAAGCTCAGGACTCGATAACTCAGAAGACTTGAGTAAGATCCTGGAATCAATGATGACAGGATCACTGAAAGGTATGGCAACAGGTAGCATTTCAACATCATCAGTCCGGAAATCGGCCCTATCCGCTGTTTCCTCGGAGCTAATTGCAATACTACCCGGCAGGGAAAAGTTCTTTACTGATAATTCATCGGTGATCGTGAGTAATTTGTTGAAGACTGGAGTCAGTCAACTTTCACTGACCAAAGCATCCACAGATGAAACCCCTGCAGCCATGGGTGGAGTTTTAGAAGGATTGATTGGGTCGTTGGGGAACTTAGGTTTTAGTGAAACAGAAAGAGTCAACCAATTGGTTCCGAGCTTATTAGATATCACGATGGTAACAGCGAATGCAGCCTATTCAAATGTCGAATATACTTTTTGGGCAGAAACCAACAAGCAATTGGGTCAGGCTTTCGTAACAGGAATGAGTCGATGGCAAGATTGGGAAGAGATGGAGTCCGATTGGGATGAACACATCTCAATCGGTCTTACTGCCATCATCAATGATTTGAATCAGATAGACGGAATAGTACCAAGCGAAGCGGAGGTAATGATTGGAAGTGCCGTCAATGGAGTATGGTCAGGTTGGACATCTTTAGATCCAACAGAAAGTGCTACCACAAGCGCAATATCTCAGACTATTGGTAAGACAGTATTGAGGGAAGCAAGAACTGTCACCTTCGGGGGACAAAAATTGAGCTTGGAAAAAGTTGTTTTGTTGGCCAAAGAAGGAACTCAGCAAGTTGTAGGTGGCTACAGCATTTCAGGGACAATCACCACTCAACTGACAACAGGAATACAAAATGAGGCCTTAAATTATTCAGATGTTGATGGGGATTCTCTCGCAAATTTATTAAGTGGAGGAAATACAATTTCTGGGATTACTGGATCTGTTATGACCATCAACACGGCAATTGGTTTTACATCGGATCAAACTCCAACAATTTCATTCCAGTCTCTCATTTCGGGAACAGTGAGGGAAAGTTGTACAGAAAAAAGTTTAGAAACTAATGTTGGCACAAATTTCATAAATCTGGGGACTTTAGCGGATGGCACTTATAGCAACTGTACCCTAGTTATCACTGATTACGTAGGAGAGTCGGGTTCATTAAATATCCCAGCATTCACTGTAGATACGACAAAACCAACGATTTCTAGCTTTACAATTACCAACGGAACATCAGCTACAATTTCAGTTACTTTGAATGCCTCTGATTCTGGTGGGGTTGCCAGCTATAACATTTCTGAAAATAGTACTGAACCCCCATCTACTGATGCAAATTGGCTGAATTATAGTTCACAGTTTATAAATTTCTCATTTGCAAATGCAGTTGTTGAAAAAAAGACGCTGTATGCATGGGTTCGAGATCAGGCAGGGAATGTAAGCTCTTCAGTGACAGACACTGTCCAACTTCGGGACAACGCTGCACCTAGCAATCTCACCCTTTCAATTGCGAACGGTATATCTCATGTGAATAGCGATACTGTTCAAGTTAGTATTGGTGGCACAGATAATTTTATAATTGGTAAGATGTTACTCACTGAGTTTAGTCAATCTGCACCTTCATCAAATGATAGTCGCTGGCAGAATTATTCAACATCAGCAACCTACACCTTTCTGGACAATCCTGTTGGGACTAAAACAATTTATCTCTGGCTGAAAGATACTAGCAATAATATATCTACCAGCGCCCAAGACAGTGTGATAATTGATTTGAACAAACCTGATACCGCAAGCATTACAATAGTAACAGCAGACAATAACACAACAACAAACCAGACGGTCACTCTATTATTAGAGTCTACAGATAATCGGACAAATGATTCTGGAATTGTTAAATATTATTACAGTGAAAATTCCACCCAGCCTTCAACTGGTTTAGAAGATTGGAGAACTACAACTGTCAGCAAGGTTTTTTCAACTTCTCTGAATTATAAACTGAGTGACGGAACAGGAGTTAAGACAGTTTATGCTTGGTTTAAAGATTCTGCTGGAAATATTTCAACAGTGAAGAGTGATACCATCGAAAATAGAGCAGTTCCTAATGCAGGTGATCCAGTAATTTTAGCGCAAAAATTAACTAAATATTCAATCAAGCCAAGCCAAGATATTTATGGTGCAATTTCTAATAACCAAAAATTGACTATCTTGGAAGATGATAATGTTTCTAGAGTTAAAGAATTATTTGATGCAATTATAAGAAGAATTGATAATTATAGTTTTATACCCACAAATACTACGTCTAGCATTGACAGTGATAATGTTACTTTGAATTTTACTGGTGAACAGTTTGTAAGCTACGATATAGATCCAGATAATCTTAGCTATTCATTTGACAATGGAACGAGTATTAATGACATTTTTACAATTGATCAATCAAGAGTTTTTGAGATTCATTTCAATGGTGCAAATGTAGGTTCGACTATAAAAATAACTAGGTTAGATAGTGGTAATGCGAAAATTCCTACTTCAGAAAAAATAGCAACATTAGCTGATAATTTTGAACCACATGTAGCTTTACAGCATAGCAACCACTCTGGCCAGGATACTTCAAGATATGCTCAATCTGATAATGTGAGCAGTCCAAATGTCACTGCAAAAATGATTGTTGAATTTGATGCTAATCCAGCAAATGTAGCCAGTACTTCAACTAAGATGTCTGATTTTTACTATTTCCCAAAATATAATTTGACAGCATCTTTGTATGATAAATTTGGATTCAGAGATTTAGCAGATAATTCTTCCTTGGCGACCATAGCATCAAGCGCTGAAGATTTAGATAATGTTTCATACAATGCTGTATCGGATCAACGCCTTGAAAACTCAGAAATAACTCCACTTTTGGCAGTAAACTCACCCGGAAGTAGTTCGAATACCTTCGGCACAACTTCTACAGGGAGAAGTGACGAATTCTACACAACTGCAGATTACAATGCTTGGGCAACCACCCAGACAATCCCTGCAGGGCCAACCTGTTTATACTATACGGCCGACTTATCTACAGGTACCTTCACGGGTAATTGGTATCCTAGCAACTCGGCTGGTACAGCTACCACAGGCGCATCTCCAATCAGCGATAACGATAGTAATCAAAATACGATTCCAACTACTTTAGCCAGCTACAGCATCTTATCAACTTATACAGTAAATCTGACTGGAGGCAAAACAGCTACAGCTAATATTTTGAGCGGACCATTGGGTTGTGGCACCCCATCTCAAACAATCACCAGTTTCGAGAGATCAGTTAGGATTAATTTGACCGAACCTATCTCGCAAATCACAAGTCTTACAAACTTTGCAAGCACACCAGGTGCTTTGGGGCAAAATAATATACCGATTGGTGAATTAAGTCAGAATATTGTTGGTATCAATGCGGTCGATGGCAAAGACCACATGAACATCAAGCTAACCGACTGGAGAACAATTGATGCAAGTAAGCATTTCACCAGTGACAATCAGACTGTTATTGCCAACACAGAATC
>NYTS01000025.1 GCA_002683655.1 Deltaproteobacteria bacterium | reverse complement strand
GATGAGCACAGTGAGGACATTGCATCGTTAGTTCTCCAAATTTCGGAGATTACTTCATTTGTCTAAACGACGCAACTGCGCCAACCCCGAAATGGGAACAACATAATCAATAATGACCTGACCGGTATCACCAAACCATATTGTCAAATAGGGTTCTTTTTTAAATACCTCAAAGAAAGTAACACTTTCATCTTTTATTTTTTTGGAAAGAGTAAGAAATTTTTGAATTGTTGCTGCACAAAAAGCACCCACATAAATAGTGCTCCATGAGCAAAATTGAAAACTCCAAGTGTTCCAAACGTAGTTGTCAAACCCAGTGAGATTAAAGCATACGCACCACCCTTGTCTAATCCATTTAGGATTTGCAGAAAGATAACATCCATTGATGCCTAACCGATGAGGAATGTATATATGAAGGGAAAATGCGTTGAATGTGTGGAAGTCGCAAAAAACTCATGCGACTTCCGTTCATCGTGAGAATTAGACTTCGTATGGTCCTAATTCACCACCAAAAATACTTGCATCATACTCAACTTGTGAACGTGGCACAACTTCAACTACTTCAAGTAAGTCAAACTGGCTCTGTGGGTTCATATTACCCCGCACTACAAGAACATTTTTAAAGCATTGATGGTCTTCGGCACGATATTCAGTTGGCCCATTACCCATGCCATCAAATTTGAAGCCCTCCAGTTGTTTGATCACCGCAGGTGGATAGAAAGTTCCTGCCATTTCACATGCATTTGCGTACAGCAGGGTCTGAACGTAGCAAGTGTGAGCAGCTTGAGAGGGGGGGGAACCATATTCTTGACCGAATGATTTCAGGAAAGCGTGACTACCTGGATTTTTCAAAGACCAATGCCAGTTAGTAGTTCCAAGAATGCCTTTCATGTTTGCACCAGCACCTTGCGCCATCAGACGACTGAACAGTGGCACGACAATCTCAAAATTCTTACCATTCGCTTGACGATCTCTCAGTCCAAATTGAACTGCTTGTGTCAAAGAATTCACCATATCTTTGCCATAGTGATTCAGGATCAACACGTCCGCTCCTGAATTCAACACTGGGGTGATGTACTGAGAGAAATCCCCAGCACCCACTGGAGTTTTAACTGTTTGGACTGTTTGCCAACCAAGCTTCTCAGTTGCATCCTTGATCGATTCTTCTTGAGTCCAACCCCAAGTGTAGTCAGCTGTCAAATGATAAGCTCTCCTTTGAGTGCCCATCTCAGCTTTCAGCGGAGGAGCGATAGCTTGACCAGACATATAAGCGTTAAAGAAATGGCGGAATCCATACCTTTTCTTGTCTCTGCCAGTCGTATCATTGGAATGAGTCAAACCAGCCATGAAAATAATCCCCATTTCTTGGCAGAGGGCTTGAACTGCGACAGCTGGACCTGATGATGACCCCCCCGTCACCATGATGACATTGGCTTTCTCAATCAATCTTTTTGCTGAGGAACGGGCTTTATCTGTATTCGTTTGGGTATCTCCAGTTGCGTAGACAACCTTCTTTCCTAGTATCCCATTTCCCTTCAACATCAAAGGCTTCATTGTGTTCATCATCCCGCCGTCACCCTCACCGTTTAGATGCTTCACAGCCAACTGATAGGCTCGAAATTCATCCGCGCCTTCATCTGCATATGCACCAGTTTGAGGGTAATTGAAACCCAATTTGATTTCCCCACTGCTACCAGGGTTATTCCTGAAATTTCCTTGCGCCCAGCCTTCTTTAATCCAGATTTTTGGGAAACTAGCTGCAAGAGCAGCAACTGTCCCCCCCTTGATAACGGATCGACGTGAAAGGTTTTGGGTGAGTAATGATTTATTCTTGGACATATCTATCTCCATAGTTCTATTTACAATTAATGTGAATCATAACTTCGTAGCGAGGTGCTGAGTACAGTCCTGAAAGACCAATTCCTGACATATTTTTCCTGAAAATCTACATTTCTTCATAGACTTGTCAGGCCCTTGAAAGATTCAGATATTCGAAAAATGAGAACATTCAATTATCTCTTCTCACAAATGTGTCAGACAAGAATAATCAAGTATTTCTATTTCATAAAAAATTTCAAATTTGAGAAAAAATTTAATTCTCCCAAGTGAAAATTCTAAAGAAAGAAACTTAACAATTTCTTAATCAAAACCCAATAAATCACATTTACTATGATTCCTTCGCAGAGAATTCTTTTGCGTTTGTTGAGTTTAGTGATTCTTGTTAGCCAATAAACTGAACACCTCAGGTAGTGGCCCGCAATTTTTTGAACCGCAGTTGTTAATTTCCATTCTTTTGAAAGAAGCAGCTTGTTTGTCAAGCAGAGTGAACGGTAACCAATTCAAACTGCGCATTTTTGAGTCATAATTATTATCGAGGAATCAATGGAAGATGCACAAATTCTGATTGTTGAAGATGAGGAAGATATTCTTGATGTTCTGAAATATAATCTTCATAAGGTAGGTTATCGCACGTTGGAGGCTCCAAATGGTGAAACTGCTCGTAACCTAATTCGGGAGGCAACTCCCAATTTGATCCTTTTGGATCTAATGCTACCCGGAATTAATGGCTTGGACCTTTGCAAGATACTCAAAAAGGATGAGGTGACCAAAGGTATTCCACTTGTGATGCTCACTGCTAAGAGTAGTGAAGAAGATATTGTTGCAGGCTTGGAAATGGGTGCTGAAGACTATGTAGTAAAGCCATTCAGCCCGCCTGTTCTGCTGGCACGAATCCAAAATGTCTTCTGCAGGAATCAAAAGTCTATTCCAGAGAAAGGCTCGTCCTTGAAATGTGGCTCCCTTGAAATTCATCCTGGAAGGCATCTGGCTTTGGTTGACGGCCAAACTGTATCGCTAACCCCAACAGAGTTCAGAATCCTTCATTTCCTCGCCCGACATCCGGGCTGGGTCTACACTCGTGACCAAATCATTGATGCAACTCATGGTGAGAATTATATCGTAACTGATCGTGCAATCGATGTTCAGATTGTAGGGTTACGTAAAAAGTTAGAGGCATCTGGGAACCTAATCGAGACTGTACGGGGAATTGGTTATCGTTTCAAAGGCTAAGATTGAGATGCCTGCTAATTCGCTCCTGCAAAAATTTCTTGCACCCTTTGTCATTCTTCTCTCAGGGAGTCTTCTGGCCTTCAGCTGGTGGATTGAATATTCTCTAGAAAAACATTTTGAGCAGACTGTTGAAGAAGATTTAATTGGCAGATTTGAACTACTTGCAATTCAACATCAACTGCTGGAGGAATTCGTTGAAAGGGGATCTTCCTCAGAAATTTTTCAGGCATTTGCTGAAAAAAATCGAATTCATATTTCTATACTGAATCCAAAAACTGGCTTGTTACTGAGCGACTCCTCCAGCCTCCGAAGGGAAAACATTCCAGCCTACCAGAAATCGATGCAGCCATAAATTATCAACCTAAAGTAACAAAGAGGTTCAATCCGGCTTTCAATACGATTGCTTTGTGGTTTGCTCGCAGAGTACCGAACAAATTTGGGAATGATTTGATTCTGAGGGTGTCTTTGGAACTTCCGACCAAAACACCTCAAGCTGAAGGACTTTTCTTCAAGATGTTGCTGGCAATGTTGCTGCTGATGACCACAACGATGATTACCAGTTTACTAATCGCTAACGGTTTCCGAAAATCTTTAAATGAATTAAGAAGGGGCGCAGCACGCTTTGCTAAAGGAGAACTCAGAAAAAAACTGAATGTAACTGATGATGCAGAAATCGGAGAGCTCGGCCAGCAGCTCAATGAGATGGCAGCATTGCTTAACCAACGTTTTGAAAACTTGGAAAATCAGCGCTCCGAACGGGAGACCATTCTTTCGAGCATGGAAGAAGGCTTTATGGCCGTTGATANGTATCACCAGGTTTTAAGCATCAACAGAGCTGCCGCTCAATTATTTCGGTTGGATCCAGAAAAAGCCATTGGTCAAGATCTGCAGTTTCTGATCAGAAACTTTCAACTCAGCCACTCCTTACAAAAGGCGCTGACAACTAAACAACCTCTTGAAAAAGATTTTCAATTAACTGATAGCCAAGAGAACGTTNGACACTTTCAGGTCAGAATCACTCCTCTACTGAAAACGAGTGGTGATCAATTTGGCGCCCTGATTGTGCTAAATGACATCACNCGCATAAAGTTGGTTGAAACCATCCGNAGGGATTTCGTAGCTAACGTGTCCCATGAGCTGAAGACACCAATCACATCCATCATAGGTGCAGTTGAAACCCTGATTGATGGCGCTATCGAACAAAGAGAGGTAGCTGATCGCTTCCTCGGGATTATTTCTCGCCAGTCAGATCNGCTGGACAACCTAATCAGGGATCTGCTTCTTCTTTCCCAACTGGAGCACCTTGATGAAGGAGGAATACAAGCTGAAGTGGGAACTCTACATTCTGTAATTCGTCATGCAGTTGGGATCTGTGAANTGAAAGCTCAAGACAAAGAAATCAGCTTGGTGTGGGAATGTTCAGATTCCATCGCGATGAGGATGAATGCTCCGCTTTTAGAACAGGCGCTTGTCAACTTGATTGAAAACGCAATCAAGTACAGCACTAAAAAGCTACAAGTCGAAATCCGAGGTAGCCTTGAGAAAAGCGAGGTGATCATCGAAATCAAGGATCAGGGCTCTGGCATTGATGCCCAGCATTTGGATCGAATTTTTGAAAGATTCTATCGAGTAGATGCAGCTCGAAGCAGAAAATTATGGGGGACTGGGCTGGGATTGGCAATCGTCAAACACATTGTTCAGTCTCATGGAGGAATGGTAAGCGTTGAAAGCAATCTGAANATAGGCAGTAAATTCACTCTAAAATTTCAAACCACTATTCCCGAGAAGGCTGAAATCCATGAGGAAAAAAAGAGTCAGAAACATTGTCATGATTCATCGAGCACTTCTTAACAGAGCCAGAAGTCTATCCAGTTCTTTAGCAGAGAAATAGCTAAGCCTAATTTCTCCTTGAAAAGGCGGCTTGTGATCAATCCGCATTTTTGTACCTAGGTAACGCTGCAATTCAGCTTCAATAGAACGTAATTCTGTATTAAGATCAATATCGATTCCAATTTTTTTTGATGGCTGGCTAGCTCTACTTTCCCGCACCTCCAAAATAAGCTTAACCTGTTTCTCTGTTTCACGAACAGACCAGTTATTAAGTAGTAATCTTTCCCGTAAATTCAGTTGCTCTTTAGGATCTGAAAGGCTGAGAACTGCTCGAGCATGTCCAGCACTCAAGCGACCCATTTCCAAATCCTGTTGAATTGCTTTCGGCAAGGCAAGTAAGCGAACCATATTCGCAATAGTGGACCTGTCTTTGCCAAGCTTCTTAGCCAATTCCTCTTGAGTTAATCCATGAAGCTGCATCAGTTCATAGTAACATTGACCCTCTTCAATTGGGGTTAGGTCTTCTCTTTGAATATTTTCAAGGAGAGCAACCTCTAGGGCTTCAGTATCACTCAACTTTGTGATGATGCTCGGTGCTTGAGTCTCTCCTGCCAGTTGCAGAGCTCTCCAACGCCTTTCACCAGCTACCAGCTCAAAGTATCCTTCGAGCATTGGATGCTTTCTTACGATCAGGGGTTGTAGGACTCCCTGTTGTTTTATGGATTGACTGAGTTCTTGAAGAGCTTTGGGATCAAAATATCGGCGAGGTTGATTAGGATTGGGCTTGATGCGGTAAATCGGAAGAAAACGCTGAGACCTTTGCTCACTCATTTTGAAGGTTTCTCAAGATGAACAAAATATTCAGTATTTTGACTCTTCTTTCCCTGAATAATTGACTCACAACTGCCCAGCAGTTGTAAACCCAGCGTGGTTGCAGCCTCAATGATTTCATTAAGTACTCTGGCACGAACAGCTCCTTCTTTGACTCTCCCCCCCCTGCCAACCTCCTTTCTACCCGCTTCAAACTGAGGTTTGACAAGAGCTAAAAGCTGGGAACCACNAGTCATCAGTTGATAAAGTTTTGGCAATATCACTCGGAGAGAAATGAAGGAGGCATCTACCACCATTATTTGAATTGGATCTGCTAAGTTGACTGGGTCAAGATAACGGATATTTGTACGTTCCAAGTTAACTACTCTTGGATCCTGTCGAAGTTTCCAAGCTAGTTGGCCATATCCGACATCCACCGCGTATACTTTCTGGGCTCCGTGCTGCAGTAAGCAATCTGTAAACCCCCCCGTCGACGCCCCAACATCCAGAGCAATTAGATCAAGGACTTCAATTTGGAACTCCCGAATCGCCTCAGCGAGCTTGACTCCACCTCGGCTAACATATGGATGATCCTGAGCTTGAACTACCAATTCTGAGTCTTGGCCCACACTCTTGCCAGGTTTATCCACTCGTTCTGTATTTACCAGAACCTTGCCTGCAAGAATCAAAGACTGGGCTCGCTCACGGCTTGGAGCCAGTTGACGCTCAACAAGCAACAAATCCAGCCTTTGACGAACAGCCATAAGGAATTTATTTGTCCAGGAATTCTAAAGCTGTAATCTCCACTTCAACTTTGCCTTTTGGAATAGGGATGATCAAAGAATCACCAACAGTCTTCCCAACTAAGGCGCGCGCAATTGGTGAATTGCAAGAGATTTTACCTTTCTCGAGGTCGGCCTCATCTTCACCGACAATCTGGTAAGTTTTTTCCTCGTCTGTTTCAATATCGATATAAGTAACTGTAGCACCGAAGAGGACTTTTTCTCCGCTGAGACGGCTTATGTCAATGACATTGCATTGTGCTAGCTTGCCATTGAGTTCCTGAATACGACCCTCCACGAATCCCTGGCGCTCCTTGGCCGCATGATATTCCGCGTTTTCCTTTAAGTCCCCATGCTCTCTGGCGTCTGCAATTGCCTGAACGACTTCAGGTCGTACAACAGACATCAGATGCTTCAACTCCGTTTTGAGTTGTTCATGTCCCTGCTTCGTTACAGGGTACATTTGTTCCGACATGCTTGTTCTCCAAGATTGGAAAGAAAAATTTGAAATACGATAGTGAGTAAGTTGAATGGGTCAAGTTCTTCGCATCAAGCTAAATTCAGCAGTTGTGATCTGTTTTCTTGAGCTTGCCTTGATGATGATTCCATTTCACGCCCGTGCTGATCTGAAATGCGCAGGGACTGCTCTGGCTGAATGGCTGGTCCCCGGGTTAGGTTACGCAATCAATGATGACTACGACAAAGCTCTTATTTTTGGTGGATTGCGGTGGTGGGCCATCAATGGCTACATGCAATATTCAGAAAGTGAAAATCTCCAAGCATATCCTGATGAAGTTTATAAAGAGACAAAGAATGAAGACGGGGAGGATGTCACTGAAATTTATTTGAGTAAAGAAACTTATTACACAATGGCTTATCTGAGACTCTACACCAACATCAGCCTGATTACTTTCTATGATTTTTATGATGGCAGATGTAAGGACAATACAGACACCTACTGGGAAATTTTCTCACCATTTCAATTCTGGAAATTTGGAGATTCGTATACGTTTTGGATTCCCACCGGAATTCAACTCGTAACACCTGGGACACCTAATTTGACTTATCATGTTGATGCAGAACTGACACGAGAACAGATGCAGAGGATTGACTTCATCAATAGCCAATTGACCGGTGCTGGTGAAGAAATGTTTTTTCGTGGATTCATCCAGCGATCAATCTACAGAGGCTTAAATCGTAGTTTTAGTAAAGGTACCGCACGATGGACGAGTATTTTTGTAGCTAGCAGTCTATTCGCTGTTGCCCACGATGGCTCAGGATTTAGTGCCAATCCAGGAGCAGCGTTCTTGGCCGGACTTTATCTAGGTACGGTATATCATCCTGCTAAGGGAGATTTTAATTTGACAGAGGCCATAGCGATTCACTCTTGGTGGAATTCTTTGATCAATTACAAAAATTATCGAGATGCCACCTTTGTTGAACGAGCCGATGGGGAAACTGCAAAAACACTTCGGGTTAACAACTACCAGCCTTTGTTTGGATTTACCTATCGTTTTTGAGAGCAAATGGAATTCTCTTGGGAGTTAGTTGAATCAATCCTGATTCTGCTGCTGGCTGGCTCGTTGGCTGGAATCATGGCAGGCATGTTTGGGATTGGGGGAGGAATCATTTTGGTGCCTCCTCTGGTCTTTGTGTTCGACCTTATGAAGGTATCTGGGGTTGTTATTTCCCATCTAGCAATTGGAACCTCGCTCGCAACAATCATTGCCACCTCTCTTTCCTCAGCAAAAGCACATCTTAAAAGGGGTTCTGTTGATCAACAACTCCTCAAGTATTCGATCATTCCAACATCTTTGGGCGCAGGTTTTGGAGGGTTATTAGCGGGCAGTCTCAGCGGAGGGGTACTAGCTATGATCTTTGGGTTTATGGCTGTTGTTGTATCAGTTCGCATGATGATTCCCAGCAAAGCCACCGATGAGATTGATTACGAACCAAATAGATATTTGATTGGGAATCTTACAGGACTTACAGGGATCATCTCCGCTATGGTTGGGATTGGAGGAGGAGCTATGAATGTTCCGCTGATGAACATGATGGGCATCAAGATGCACCAAGCAGTTGGTACTTCAGCTAGTATGGGCTTTGTAATTGCCCTACCCGGAACCATTGGATTTATTGTCTCCGGTTGGGAGAACCCATATCTGCCTGAATTCTCTTTCGGCTTCATTCACTGGCTTGCTGCCCTCTGCATTTGTTTGATGACCGTAATCTTAGCTCCTCTAGGTGCAACAATTTCCCATCGGCTAAATACCAAGAAGTTGAAACTGGTTTTCGGNATATTTCTGTTGGTCGTTGCAATGCGAACTCTTTGGCGACTTTGGTCCTAATGCCTTTGAAAGATCCACGTTATACAGTCTAATGAACGAAAATTCTCTAGCAGCAATCGCTTTAAAACTGATCGTTTTCCGAGTTAACGAAGAGCAGCCGTTTTATGGGATTAATGTTTTTAAGACTTTTGAAATTCAGCGAGCAAAGCATTTCACAATTAGTGAGATTCCAAGGGCTAACGAGTATATTGAGGGAATTGTCTACATCAGGAATCAACCAGTACCGCTAGTCAATCTTCCACGTTGGCTTGGAACTAATTTGAGTGAGCAAGAGGAGGGCAATTCGTCGATCATCTTCTGCAATTTCAACAATATTCAAATAGCTCTTAGAGTTGGACGTATTCACCAAATTATCACGAGAGATTGGCAGGATGTCCTTCCTTTAAAATTTCATGAGTACATGCCTGTTGACCGAAATCTCAATTACACCCTGCTTGATGATGGATCTTCAGTCTGTCTCATTCTGGATGTGGAATGCTTACTGACAGAAGTTTTGCCTCATGAATTTTCAGAAATTCAAGAAGATGTTCAAAATTTACCTTTGAACAATGTTGAAATACCAGAATCTCTAAAAAATGGGACAATTCTTGTNGCTGAGGATAGTCGGTCTGCTCAGATGCACCTCAAAAATTTCTTCGAGAAGTTGAATCTCTCTTTCAAGATTTTTGAAAACGGGGAACTTCTTCTGGAATATNTCCAAAATATTTCAGACCTCTCAAAAATACCACTGATAATTACCGACATTGAGATGCCCATAATCTCTGGACATGAGGTCATCAGAAGGTTGAAGTCTGACNCTAGGACCAAGCACATTCCGATTTTAGTCTTCAGTTCTATGACNAATGACCAAAGNCGNAAAGCTGTCAGNGAACTAGGCGCTGATGGGTTTGTCGGAAAGCGAAGTGTGGAACAAATGCTGAAACAGTTAGTTGCTACTGCCNGAATACCCTTGGCTTCATCATTTTCTTGATTTTTTAAAAATANTATTCTCATANATTTTTATTAAATACCCAATTAAGTTCTTATTTTCTCACATTTCTTAAGGTTAAGGAATAAAAACAAGAAAGTCGCCTGCCTGAGTAGGCTTGCTTATTCTGGGGATAGATGTTTTGGGTATCGCTATTGTCTGGACTGTCAGTTCGAAAAAATTTGCGGCCAGAATCGCCTCATCTTTGCCGTTTAGCATCAAAGGAAGCCATGAAAATTGCCATCGTTGGTTCAGGCATTGCCGGACTTACAGCTGCATACCACCTGCATCCTCGTCATCAAATCACTCTTTTTGAAGCTTCTCCCAGACTAGGTGGGCATTCCAACACTGTTACAGTAGATCTTCCCGAAGGCAAAATTCCTGTTGATATGGGATTCATTGTATTCAATGACTGGACTTACCCCAATTTTATCTCACTGATGAAAGAGATAGGAATAGAGGGCAAAGCTACGGAAATGAGTTTCAGCGTCAAAGACGAGCAGAAGGATTTTGAGTATAATGGTCACACACTAAATACTCTTTTTGCACAGAGGAGAAATTTAGTGAGGCCTTCGTTTTGGGTGATGCTCAGGGATATTATCCGCTTCAACAAGGAAGCAAAGAAACTGCTGGAGAGCGATCAAGATCATCTCACCCTTGGAGACTTTCTAAGGATAAGGAGATATGGAGATTTATTCTGTGATCATTACATAATCCCAATGGGTGCAGCGATTTGGTCTACGAGTATCGAGCAAATGATGGATTTTCCCATCAAATATTTTGCACGCTTCTTTGAAAACCATGGGCTTCTAAACTTAGTAAATCGACCTCAATGGTACACGATCCCTGGCGGCTCTCANGAATATGTCAAGAAGATGAGTTCTTCATTTATTGACAACNTTCGGCTCAGCACACCAGTGATGGAGATTCGCAGAAAACCAAATTTTGTTGAAATTTTTTCTGCGGCGGGCAAGGAGCAATTTGATGAAGTAGTCCTTGCTTGTCACAGTAATCAGGCTCTTCGTCTGATGCAGGACGCAACCATAAAGGAAAAAGAAATTCTTGGATCAATTCCATATCAAAGAAATGAAGCTGTGTTGCATCAAGACATTTCGCTTTTACCCAATCGCAAAAAAGCTTGGGCTAGTTGGAACTATCATTTAGATAATACCCATCAGGACAAGGTAGCGGTAACCTACAACATGAATATCCTCCAACATATACCGACCCCTCCCTACCTATTGGTTACTCTTAACAGGAAAGAACTGGTTAATCCTGGAAAAATTCTTAGCAAAATTGATTATGAACACCCTGTCTACAATGAAGCTAGCGTAAGAGCACAGAAGCGTCATAGTGAAATTAGTGGTCTAAACAGAACACATTTTTGTGGGGCNTANTGGAGAAATGGTTTTCACGAAGATGGAGTCGTGAGCGCGATGAACATGCTGCAACTCCTTGAGATTCCCAAAGCTGCCTGAAATGCAAAGTTGCCTTTACACTGGGCGCTTACGCCACAGACGTTTCAGCCCAACTTTACACAGCTTTAGCTATCCAATTTATCTCAGCTACCTTGATCTTGGGGAACTAGATCAGGTATTTTCTTTCTCCAGAATGTGGTCAAAAGAAAATTGGGGGCCAGTTTGGTTCAGACGAGAAGATTACTTTGGCGATCCAACCCAGCCCTTGTCTGACAGTATTAAGGACGCTGTAGAGTTAGAACTAGGCTTTCGGCCCATTGGATCTGTAAGAATCCTGACTCACTTGCGATCCTGGGGATTAGGTTTTAACCCTGTCAGTTTCTATTATTGTTTTGATGAACACCATCAGCATCCATCAGCGATAGTGGCTGAGGTGACTAATACCCCTTGGAATCAAAGGCACAGTTATTTTTTGGATGGTAGAGATCAGCCTAAAAATGCTCAATCCTTCGAGTTTCAAAAAAATTTCCATGTATCTCCCTTTCTAGAGATGGATTACAAATATGACTGCCGATTTACAAGACCCTCAAAGAGTTTGATTGTTCATATGGAGAATCATAGAAAAGGAGAAAAGCATTTCGATGCTACACTCATTCTCAAGCGTAGGGAATTTAATCCAGCAACGATGAGAGAAATGATTTGGCGTCACCCTTTCATAACTGCCGCAGTCCTTGGAGGAATATACTCGCAAGCTTTTAGGCTGTGGCTTAAAAAAATACCTTATCAGCCACCGCCGAAAAAAATTAAGATGACAACTCTACCACCGTCTCATTAATTCAGGCACACTCTAGGTTACTAATGAGCTCCACCAAAGATCTGTCTTTTCCTAGATCAGAAACTATCCTTTCCGAGAAACACCCAGAAAGTAATCTGCTGCAACGTTGGAACAGATGGAATCGCAACCTGTTCATTCGGCGAACTGATAGTTTGACTCATGGCAAGATCACAGTTCACGATGAAATGGGTACTTACATCCTTGGTCAAAAGACGGATCTGTGTCCACTGGAGGTCACGGTCCATATTCATGCATTGCAGACCTACGCCAGCATTATTCATAGNGGAAGCATTGGTGTTGCAGAAGCTTACATGCGGGAGGAGTGGACCTGCTCCAACTTGACTTACCTTGTACGAATTTTTGTGGTGAATCGTGAAGTTTTAGACAACATGGAGCAAGGGATTGCTCGTTTTGGAGTGGCAATTCACGAGATCTTGCACAAGTTCCTGAACAAAAACACAAAACAGGGCAGCAAGAAGAACATCTCTGCACATTATGATTTGGGAAATGAGTTCTTTAGACTCTTTTTAGACCAAACCCTCATGTATTCATCAGCAATTTTTGAAGATGCCGAAGAATCCTTAGAAAAAGCATCCAAAAACAAGATGGATCGGATCTGCAAAAAATTAGGACTTCAACCCCAGGACCACCTTCTTGAAATTGGCACTGGATGGGGAGGATTTGCCATCCATGCTGCCCAAAATTATGGTTGTCAAGTGACAACCACCACTATCTCAAAAGAACAATTTCAACTAGCAAAAAAGAGAGTAGAGGAGTCTGGGTTACAAGGCAGAGTTGAAGTTTTGAAGAAAGATTATCGCAACTTGAATGGTCAGTACGACAAGCTNGTATCAATTGAGATGATCGAGGCGGTAGGCCATCAATTCCTTCGGGGTTACTTCCAAAAATGCAGTTCCCTGCTCAAAAAAGACGGGTTGTTGTTGCTTCAGGCGATCACAATTGATGATCGGAGGTACCACCAAGCTAGTAAAACAGTTGATTTCATTCAACGGTATATCTTCCCTGGAGGGTGTTTACCCTCCATTAGCGTTATAGCTGAGCATCTACGCGAAAGCACAGACCTTTGCATTTACCACCTGGAGGACATAACACAGCATTATGTGACAACCCTGAAAAGATGGAGAGAAGGNTTCTTTGCAAACTTAGACCAAGTTCATGCACAAGGATTTTCTGACGAGTTTGTGAGGATGTGGGAATACTACCTGTGCTATTGTGAAGGAGGCTTTAAAGAGCGAGCGATTGGTACAATCCATTTGATGGCCACCAAACCACTCTGTAAACCAAGAGACTTAACTTGTCATATTTGAATAGTTATTCGGTAGATCTTCCACCAAGAAGAATTGCTTACTGTTTTTGCAGGGCCAAATCCAAATCATCTGACACAGCCCCAGCAGAATTCNGCTCTCTGTCCTCCCGCCAAACATGCCACTGGCGACGAATTGAAACTCCTTGTGAATCTCTTGCTACCAACTCAATAAGATTTTTTCCTTTAAGAAGTGGAGATTTCCATACAAGGGCCTCTGAACGCTTATTATTCAAGCTGACGTAATTCAATTTTCTTCCATTCACAAAGCACAATAGGTCCTCCAGTCCATCATCGTCTCTGAGATCAACATTCCACATTAGGTCTTCATCTCTGGTCAAGATGGGTAGATCATCCCTGATGAAACTAGTTTGAATGACTGGAGGTTCAACTATGGCTTCAGGTCCTATTTTGCCCATCCAATGATAATTCCAAAAAGCTTGGTCTCCTCTGGGCACAAATAGCGCGACTTGCCAACGGCCAAGTTCGTCTATTCCCTGGGGAATGCGTACCAGTAAGCTTTCTTCATAGGACTGGCCATCTTTCAGACTTTTCCATTCCACCCTGTCTTGTAACCAGATCAAACCATCCTCAGAACTGCTGATTCTCAAAACTACTTCCTCCAGTTCTTTAGGATCCTGCATTTCAAGATTGACCTTCAGAACGAGGGTTTCTGCAGATTGAGCTATTCCGTCCCCATTACCGACACTTCCCGCAGTTCCATTATCGATGATCTGAAGTCCCATGCTGAAGGTTGGTAATTCATCAGGGATTACGGACCATAGAAACTCTTTACGCAAAAGTTCTTGGTCTTCACCCACAAGAACTAGAAAATCCAGAGGCAGCCAACTAGGATTTTTTTGTTGATCAAAATCTATTTCACGAACCCATAGGCCTTTTTCACCCCCTTCGAGTTTTCCTAGAGGGAATTCAATATCATCTAGCCAATCTTCAGAGCTTTCAGTTACCACCAATACTCTCTCCATGGGCATACTGCCCTTGTTCTCAAGCTGAACTTTAATTCGCAAATTGCGGTCTGAGGTAAATGGAGGATTGATNCCTTGCCAGACACCCAAGTCATTCTCTTGCTCAAAAGAGATTTGTAGATCTGGCAACTCCGTTGGGCTTGGGGAGGATAGAGTCCAATCCAACTCCGCTTGCTTTGAGATTTTCCTGACAATTTCTTTCTCAGCCTGAGCCTGCAACTGGGGATGAGACCTGGCAAGAGTTGCTTTCATCGTTTCCTGGTATGGCAGATGCTCCCGCAACAATCTTAGTGCAATACGAACATAATCATCATTTTCAATCTCTGAGGCATTGAGTGGCTTATCCATATCAATTTCCTCATCTTCTGAATCTCGCATGTAGTGCAAGATATAATTTTCAGCCTTACTCTCCTGTTGAAGCGAACTTANATGGATACCATTTTTCGTTAAGTAAAGTGGGTCCAGTTGCAAATCTGGTTGTACGCCAACATCATGAATTGAGAGATTATCTGGGGTCAGGTAGCGGGCAATGGTCATTTTGAGACCAAAATTACCAGGCATACCCCAGATGGACTGTACCGAACCCTTACCAAATGTCTGTTCACCAACAACGATCGCACGATTATTTACCTTCAGGGCTGCACTAACTATCTCTGAAGCTGAGGCACTTTGACCATTCACCAAAACCACGATGGGTATGTTCTGAATTTCAGGNGAGCTCAGGAGTTGGTGAGAATCGTAACTTGTTAGGTGTGTGTTGGTCTGTGTCGAAACAATTCTTTTCTCCGAGGGCAGAAACAAGTCACTTACACTAACGGCTTCCTGAAGCAATCCTCCTGGATTTCCACGTAAATCTAGGATTAAACCTGCAACCGAGTCGAGATTTTCCAATTGTTTTTCAAGATTGATGGATGTGTCTTCCTGAAATAGTTTCAGCCGAACATAACGAACTGGAATTCCATCATCGGATCGTAGGTCTATAGAATCACTACTAGTGATTTGAATATCTTCGCGTTGAAGTTCATAAGTGATTTCTTCCCCTGACCGCTCAACGGTCAAATCCATTCTAGAGCCTATCTCCCCACGCAACCCCTGCATGATTGCACTCAAGCTCATTTTTTTAGTTGATTCCCGATCAATTTCCTTGACCTTATCTCCAATCCGTAGTCCTGCCAGTTCAGCAGGCCCACCTTCCATCAGAGAAATAATTGTCAACTGCTTTTCCCGAATTCCAATAACGATTCCGACGCCGGCAAATCGACCTCGGGTATTCTCGTTAAACTCAGCATAGCTTGATGGTGGAAGCACAACTGAATGAGAGTCTAGGCCAGACATGATGGNGCTAAGAGCAAGTAATTCCAGCTCTGTTGTCTGGTACTCGGGCAGCTTTTCATGAAGTTTAAGAATTAGGAATTGGAGCCCCTCATACATTTCTCTAAGAGACGAAGGTGAATCCAGCTTAACCAAAGTGCTTTCACGAAAAAGAACCCTTTGGTTCCCAGATTTTCTCTGGGGAGTAACGACTCGTACCTCTGCAATCTCTCTTTCTAATGCCAAGAGAGCAGCCTCTTGAAGCTCTGAAAAATCCAGCCGCCCCAACTCTAGGTAATCCAGTTGAATTCTCATCAAAACTTCTGCCAACAATGGAGTTGGAGATGACTCTGGTTCCTCTGGCAATTCCNGTCCAGAAAGTCCAGGCAGGCATCCGGATAAGAGAATTGATGTGATTGTGCTCAGGAGCGCCCAGAGTAATTTTTTTTGGATACTATCCACTTTCATTTACACTCAATCTGTTCGATTAGTTTTATAAATAGGACTTACACAAAAGTGCTTGCGAAAGCTGAATTTCTGAATTGTTTGCAAAGGTAGTCATCCAGTAAGCCCTCTTTGAGGGCATAGATGGTTGTTTTGGCCAGCATTGCATTGCTGCCTGATGGAGCCGGGCCCAAGCCAGCAG
>NYTS01000024.1 GCA_002683655.1 Deltaproteobacteria bacterium | reverse complement strand
TGGCCCTTGAACGAGATCTTCTTGTAATGTAGCCACGATAATTTTGTCATCTTCTATGTTGGCATCAATCCCCGTTCTGTAATCGAAGGAACTGTAATTTGGATGATAGATCTGATCCACTAATGAAAAATCTCCTCTCGCTCCAAGCCTCCACGCTTTGTCATATGCTTCTGCTTTCGTCATTCTTCCTCACTATGCCGCTGCTGTTCGTGATTTGATGATGGTATAGCCCACAAACTGCTTGGCTGTCCTAATTATTCATCTTGGGCCTTACTAATACTCCCTGAACAACCCTCACAGATTCGCTGACCATCTGGCATCAGCGTGTTACAGAGTTTCGCTGCCTGCAAGTCTGCGAAATCTAAATTGGCTCCCAACAGGACTGCTCCACTCAAGTTTGCTTCACGCATCTCAGAGCCTCTCAAGTCAGCCCCGGTTAGATCAACTCCCGTCAATCTAGCTCCCACTAAATAAGCTTCTCTTAAATCAACTCCGGCCATTTTAGCCCGCCAAAGATTTGCTTGGGCAAGCTGGGTCATCCATAAATTGGCTCCCACCAAATCTGCTTCAACTAGATTAGCTCCAACTAGATTAGCTCCAATTAGTTTTGCCAAAAACAGACTATGCAATTCCACACCTTATAGATCACATTGCTGGCATTCATTGGTATCTGCGAGTCGATCAATATCTGCCTGCTCAAAGCCGTGGGCTTGTGAAGCGAACAACATTGGTATTATCAGAATTGTTGTCTTCAAATTGGTGTTGGTGATTTGATCTCTAAGTTGTTGCACTAGCCAGTACTATTGCATTCATTCTCAAGTTCGCCCCAAACTAACCCGCAGGATTCACCACATCCGAAATTGCAAACATCTTCCACCCGTCAGCAGTTTTCTTGAAAGCGTAGAATGTGCTTTGCTCAATCAAGGAACTGTCTACCCTGAGCCGATGCAAATTCCTGCACAACAGATGCGCCTTGGTTTCAGTCATAGCCACAACATCAATCTCAAATGAATCACTGTGATGCCAACCCTTCGCCTTTTTCATTTCTGTGGGAGACAGTGGAAACTTGTCCAACACACTGATTTCTCCGTTGCCAATGTGGGTCAACGGGAACTCAATACAAGCGTTAATACCATCCAGATCTTCACGATTAAAAGCGTCAAGGTATGAATGAATGAAAGTCGCAAAATAGGGTCAACATGCTACAGAGTTAGTATTGATTATGAAGGCTAGTCTGATATCAGGCTTGGATAAATAAGAAAATGCAATCAGGATTGAGGTGGGATATCGAGATGGGGATTTGATTGAATTTTGGAAATCAGCTAATTGCTTTTTTCTAAATTTTGGGGAGGGGGTTTACCATGGATAAATTTTGAACTAACTTTAACAGACATATCTATCTATCGCAGATAAATAAATCATTTTCAGTCAATTTTAATTACTCACCAAGAAAGGATGGTGCCGTTCAGTATTGGTTTCTATTTGGTTTCGCTTGGTTTCACTTAGATTTCTATTCAATATTTAATTTTCCTAAAATACTTTGAATCTCTGTAACGGAACCTGTTTTATCAAGCCACTCTTTTGGAATTTTGTCTTCACCGTGAATAGCTCCGAGTAAGGATCCGACCTGTATCGCTCTTGAGCAATTACAACCTCCTGCAGATATGCTCAACCGAACACCCTCCTCATAAGAGTTTGCTTTCACAACCGCATGTAGGGCCCCTTGAAAAGTCCCTGAATAGCGACAGGCTTTACCAACTTGTTGGACAAACTCGGAATGATCAACTTCTGACGCAGAAATAACCTGCTCTATTTCTTTGGTTACCTGCTGAGGAAGTCCATATATTTTAGGATTTTGGGCTAACTGATGAATTGGGTACTGCTCACCGGACAAGGCAAGTTTCAGTAGTTGTAAAAAAGCCAAGGCATGGTCTTCACAAAGGCATCCACCAGCTACTATTTTTAAAGCTTTTTGACTCAGAGTGGTTCTTTGTTCTGGTTTAGAAACCAGCCACACTGGCAATGTGGCGCAAAATCCATCAATTTCACCGGCAGTTTCAGGGCCAACTGGAATTTCTTCAGTGCGTGAAAAATTTTCTAACATTGTGGTGACCAGTCCGTGGCGCTACGGACCATTGATCGGCGCGGGCCATCCTTTTTCACGAACTTCTGGAGTGTAATTGAGTTTTCTCTTTTGAAAAGCTGTCTCATAAGGGGTGTTTTGACCAAAATGAGAAACTACATGCTCCATAAAAATTCTAGGCTCAAAAACACCAGAATTATGGTTAAGGGACCTCAATATTACCAAACTCAGATCAAAATAGGTGCTGTTGGCTCCGGTGGGTAGGGTGTAAAATGGAGATTCACTTTTTGGCCAGAATTCAGGATTTGCTGTTCCACAAATGAGTTTCTGAATTTTTTCAGTATCATAAATCCAATGCAGTGGCCGTGCAGCAGCATCTGCAACGGCTGCCCCTAGCAAGATTGCTCTGCTGTTCTGAAGAATTTTCATCTAAAATAGCCAAATAAATGTTAAAAGACTTAATTACTAATATATTTGCTATTTTATCAAAAAAATTCCTCAGTCTTTAAAATTCTTTTTCTTCTCAACCCAGAATTTAAAATTCCTTAAAAAAACAATTAACAATTTAATCAGTAGGTTTGCAAATAAATAATTGAATTAATGTGTTTATTTATGTTGCGCTGACTTTTCAAAATTTTTTCTAGATATTTTTGAAGAGGCAAGAAAATCTTTGATGGACTCACCCTCCTTGAAAACATTCGACCACAATCTTCAATTTTTACAGTTCGCGTAAAAGTAGATCTGGAAGTTCTAACATCAGTGACTCACTTTGCAGCAGATCTACCTTCAATAGTTTCAACTTCTATAAGCAAGCTTGTGGAAGCCACTTGATTTGTCGAACTGATTAAATCCCAACCATTTGGCAGTTTTCTTGATACTTCGCCTCTGCAGTCCAACTTCAGTTTGAAAGGATCCAAAAAGAATTCAAAGATTATTGAGAAAGTTGTTTTGACCACAAATCAATCGATCTATATTTTGTTTGTTATCAGTTATTTATCTCTTATGTTTGCAATCTTTTAAATCTATTAGACAAATGTATGACAAATTGCCCTAATCATCAAAATACTGAATGACTGAAAAAATTTATTCTGCTGACAGAGCTTTAGAATTGCTGCGTCTTGGTTCAGGTCAAGTTCATGCCATTTTTCGTGATGGACAAGAAGAGGCAATCCAACAAATAACCGATGGTGATCATCGCCTGCTTGTGGTTCAAAAGACAGGTTGGGGTAAGAGCTTTGTCTATTTTATTTCTACCAAAATATTGAGGGAAGCTGGGTGCGGTCCAGTTTTGTTGGTTTCTCCATTACTCGCACTGATGCGGAACCAGATAGCTGCCGCAGAGCGGATGGGGGTTCGAGCCGCGACAATCAACTCTGACAACATAGAAAAGTGGACTGAAGTTGAAGTGCAAATAAAGCAAAATGAAATCGACATTTTGCTCATTTCTCCGGAGCGCTTGGCTAACGAGCGATTCAGGGCAGAGATACTGGGTGGACTTTCGCTACATGTGTCTCTGGTAGTAGTTGATGAGGCTCACTGCATTTCAGACTGGGGGCACGACTTTCGGCCGCATTATCGCCTGCTTGAAAGATTTATTAGAAATATGCCTTCAAACATTAAGTTGTTGGCCACTACTGCTACCGCAAACAACCGAGTAGTGCAGGATCTGGAAAATGTGTTGGGCCCAAATCTTAGAATTTCAAGAGGTGATCTCAACCGCCCATCTCTCACTCTGCAAACCATTCGTCTGGAAAGTAAAGCTGAGCGTCTTGCTTGGCTTTCCCATCAACTCACTGCACTAGCTGGCCATGGCATCATTTACACCCTGACGGTGCGAGACGCCAACCAAGTAGCCAATTGGTTGAATAGTCAGGGTTTTGATGTTGAAGCCTACACTGGGGAATCGGGTGCCCGCCGTCCGGAGTTGGAACAAGCTCTCTCTGAAAACCGCATCAAAGCCTTAGTTGCCACCACGGCACTAGGGATGGGGTATGACAAGCCTGATCTTTCTTTTGTAATACACTATCAAATGCCATCTTCAGTGGTTGCATATTATCAGCAGGTGGGAAGAGCAGGTCGTGCCTTGAATGCCGCCTATGGAATTTTGCTAAGTGGAAAAGAAGAGGATGACATTGCTAATTGGTTTATTAAGAGTGCCTTTCCCACAAATGAAGAGGTTAAAGAAGTAGTCGCTCAACTTGAGGCCCATCCCGCAGGCTTATCGATGCCCCAGTTGCTAAAAGAAGTTAATCTTAGCCAAGGTAGGGTTGAAAAAACTCTATCGTTACTTGCACTGGAGTCGCCCCCACCAATCACTAAAAATGGAAGGCATTGGCAAAAGACGGAGGTCTCCTTGTCCAAGGATTTCTGGGAGCGGGCCGAACGCCTTACAACACTTCGTCGGAGAGAACAGCAGCGAATGCGCGAATACGTGCATCTCCCATTCGGTCAACACATGTCATTTCTAATTCGCGAATTAGACGGTGATCCGAGTGATGTCATTACTTCATCTCTGCAAGCATTGTCTGAAGACTTTCCCAAAGACAAACTTAGAGAAGCAAACATTTTTCTCAAAAGATACCACCTGCCAATTAATCCTCGAAAGCAATGGCCTAATGGTGGATTGAAGCATTCAAACAACCACGGTAAGATTGCCAAAAGTTACCAAGCTAACTCTGGAAAAGTACTAAGTCTTTTGGGGGATGCAGGTCTCGGAGATGTGGTGAATGTTGGCAAAAACCAACAACAGTACTTTTCTGAAGAGTTGATCGATGCTTGTGTAGTTATGTTCAAGGAGTGGGGTCCCCAGCCGGCTCCAACATGGGTTACCTGTGTCCCATCTTTACGGAATCCAACGCTGGTTCCAGATTTTGCCAAAAAACTTGCGCAGGCTTTGAATTTATCTTTCAGAGTAGCAATTGAGAAGACTGATTCACGACCCGAACAAAACAAATTCAACAACAGCTTCCAACAAGCTAAAAACGTTGATGGATCACTTGCTCCACTCCGAGATCAAATTCTCTCTGGTCCTGTCTTGCTTGTCGATGATGTTATCTTGTCTGGGTGGACTCTGGCGATTTCGTCATGGTTACTTCGCAAAAATGGAAGTGGCGAAGTTTGGCCACTAGCCCTTGCTCAAGGAAGGCCCAACGAATGATCTTAGTTTTTTTCATCAGCGAGTTTGACCAAATTAAAAAGTGATAATGTTAGTAGAATCAATTCTAGCAGCATACATAGGCTGGTTCCCTCTACTCCTCTGAAAGGGTTTTGATGACAATAAAACTTCTCCTGCCTCAATTTAGAAGGGAGATGGGACTGATTGCTTATGATACTGACAAAAAAAGTGAAACAGGGTTAAGAAAGCAAAGAAATGGGAAGATTTAATTTGAGAGAGATCAAAGAGAAAATACGCTGCTAGCTTGTGGGTAAATAAATTTTAGATTTAGGTGGTGAATTTTGGAATGCTGGACACGTATATGGACACGTATAGCAGGTTTGATCAGTAAATAAGGATTAATGTAAGGAGATCGGTCCTCTTTGCCTCCACCACAAAACAACATCAAACCATCCCTCCACTGAATTATCTCTACGCGAGTAGCTTACTGAACTTCTCAATCCTCCGAAATACTATTTCCTGATTTCAATAAGGTTCGTATTTCAAAGATTGAATTGAGTTAAGCCTCACTCATCTTTTTTAGCAGTAGGCCTTTGCAGATGCAGTCCAACTGCTTGGGCAAAGACGCCAAACTTTTGGAATGGTATCGGGAGAGGCTGGGGAAGACTTCACACAGTAAGCACCTGCGGAGGATCTCCAATGGCTTGGACAGGATCTGCCAATTTTTGGAATGGGATCTAACACCCAGGATGATGATTTTACGAAATAGGCAATTCCAGAACTTCGCCATTTACTTGGACAAGAACTGCCGACTTTTGGAATTTCTCCGAAGGCTACGTTTGGCGCCAAGATTGCCAAAGCCAAACTGCCTAAACTCATTTGCTTGATGATTGATACTACTGCTTTTTTTGAATTGATTCATGTCACCTCCGAACTATCAGAAAAATTGTCAACAACCAAAGTTGATTTGTTGGGATGACTATAAATTACTCTTTTTCTTTTGTATAGGAGGGCCGGGGGAGAAACAAAATGTAGCTATCGCAGAATAGACTTTACGTGGTTTGTAGGAATTTTTGAACCGAGTTGAATTCGACTGTTCATTGGAGCATCAACGGAATGTTGGCAAACTACTTTGAGAGGGTAGAGTTGCTAATTGTTACGTGCGCTGAGCTAAACCTGTGTTCGTCAGGGGAGAGTTAAGGGTAAATGGAAAGACTAAATTGAGTGTCAAGACGTTCAACAGTAAGATGTTGTACTTCCTGTGGAACTTTAGAAGTGTCCATATGGGTGAGTTGTGGATTCGAAACAGCCCCAAAAACTTTCTTCAGGTAAGCTTCTATTCATTTTATAAGGGTAAATTTTTAAGTCAGATCTTCGTTGCCAGCTTTACGGAGTTCACGATTCAGACGCTTCTCCAGTTGTGCTCCATCCAATTGGTATCGAGTGATCAGTTGATCCAGATACTCTCGTTCCTCCCGCACAAAGCGCCCATCACTGTAAATAGCTTCTGCTAGGATCGTATAAGCAAGATCGAGCTTGCGAGGATCTTGCTTCAAAATACTCATTGCCTTGTCCACGGGCATATGCTCGAGATCCTCCTGATAGACCGCAGAGATGGATAATTTCTGGCGAAAATCTTCCAGTTCTTCCGCAGCATAGTGCCCATCAGCTCGGTACAGATCATCCACAATCTTCAACAAAGCGATTTGCTCCTCCTCAATCCAAGTAGCAAAGCGCACTTTATTGGAGAGGCTCCGAAAAAATTCTGCTAGGCTCATGTTTATTCTCTTAAAGTGCAGGCGTTTGTTCTTTGGTTAGCAGGGATTAACTTCTTTGTATTCTTCAAATCAGGTTTCTTTGGAGACCATAGCAAACTTGGGTAGATGATGACAACTAATCAAGACAACTGGATCCAATATTTTCAGGAACATGGCTACGTAGCGATGGAGCGTGTCTTCTCGGAGGAGGAAGTGCAACGTATGCGCAAGGAGGCTGATGCAATCCTGGAATTGATCCTCAACTCCTCGAATTCCCTCCAGCGCCAGAGTGGACGCTTGGATCTGGTCCGGAATAAAGCGGGCTACCTCGTGCGCAAGATCCAGCCGATCAATGATCTATCACTCTACCTTTCACAAATTTCAGTTGATTCTCGCCTGCTCGACCCGATGCGAACCTTGATGAATGAAGAGCCCATCTTGATGGAAGAAAAACTGAACTATAAGCAACCGATGCCTGGTCTCTCCTTTGGCTTTGAAACCAAGCCACGCGATACAGATCGTTTCCCAGTACACAACGACTGGGCCTACTATCGAGCACAGAACTACCCACAGGGTATCATTTCCTCAGCGATTACTCTTGATGACTGTTCCACTGAGTCTGGGCCAATTCACATCTGGCCAGGAACGCACAAGATGCACCTTGAGCACGAATCTGTTGATATCGGCCTTCAGGTCCAACCAGGATTGGTCGATTTTGAGGGTGGTGAAGACTTACTGCTGCCCGCTGGTTCCGTCGCCTTCTTCTCATCCCTGCTTGTCCACAATTCTCGACCCAACATCTCGGGTAACCCTCGCCGGATGATGATCTACAGCCACTATCCCACCTCTGCTGAGATGGGAGTGGATGTGCGAAATGGCCCTACTCGACTGCGTGAGGCGCCCTATGAGTGGGAGTACTCTCGGATGAAACTACGTGGGGAAGGAAGGGATGTGTTTAGTGCCGAGGCGCCCGTTTGATCGGGTCTGACCAAACAGAGGAACCAGAGTTTTTTCTCAGCCCCATAAAGTGCAGCAAGTGTTGCTGCAGATTTTCAAACCAACCAAGTGACAGAGTGGATCTTGAGAGTATTCAGTCAGAGGATTGAAACGGGTCAGAGGGATCTTTGGAGGGTTTTGTTTGGAAGAGATGAGCTTGCTTTAAGATAATCTTAAGTCAAAAAAATGCCGCCCTAATTGAGCGGCATTTCTATCAAACAGTCTTATTCACAGTTGGTTGGCTTGAATGGGCCCAACTTATTGCTCTCAATCGTGCTGCCATCAGTCAGTGTAGCAACGAGCTTGAACTCTTTAGCTGTGCAGAATGTTGTAGTAAATGTCCAACGGCTACCTGTTGTAGTAGTCAGTGATGGATATGCTACACCTACATTGTTCTTTTCAATCGTGTATAGCACCACATTTGGATCTTGTGTCCAAGTAGCTTCAAACAATCGGTTACCTGGCGTAACAGTGAAGTCAAATACTTCTTTAGTATCATCTCCCAGAGTTGGCTCTTCAGCTACTGGTACAGCTATAACTGGCTCCGTCATACAACCACCGTTTGGATCATCTACCAATCCCATTCCCTCGCATGTTTCTACAATGGGCTCTTCAGGAGTGATTGGATTGATGATGTTAGTTCCAAAGTCGTCATCCACACAAGTATTATTAGCATCATCATATACGAGTCCAAATGCCTCACATCCGTCGACGATAGGCTCAGTTGTCTCTGCTGGTTGAGACGATGGTTGGTAAGTCGTCTCGGTTACAGACTCTTCAGGCATTGCACCACAGTTTGCAATGGAGGTTGCCAAGGCAACAATGGCTGCGGCTTTGATGAAGGTCTTTACTAATTGAGCTTTCATAGTTCGTCCTCAGGATGGAGTTGATGAGCACCGAGTTAAAAGGTCGCGGTTATGTTTTGTAATGTTAAAAACATGTTACAAAAACGAAAAATAACTGTCAATCATTTTTTTAATATTTTTTAGATAAAAAATATAAAAAACTGATTTTATTGTTTATAATTTTTAAAATTTAATAAATTTTTTAATAAATTAATGATTATATATTTTTTATTAATTTTTCCTGAGAAAAAATCTTTTGAAAAAAATTCGGCTGAATAAATTGGGACGCTAGAACTTAGAGTTCGGAGAAAATGTTCTGAAGGCGAGAATTGGCAATAATCGTGTGCCGAGGATTTGAAGAACAGGAGACAAAGTTCAAAAAGCTTGCTGGGCGAGGCCCTCATCTGGTTCAATAACTATGTGATTCTCCACCGAGAAGAAAAAATTTAAGATAGAGACCGCTTAGAATGCTCACTCACTTGGGAATGAAGGCCTTAAGGAAAGGAGGCTACATTCAATCAATTCATTGAAACATAACCAAGCGAGAGAATTTCTAACTCCACACCGCCACCAGGTTTTTGCCATTGGACCAGATCTCCTACCTCAGCTCCCAATACCGCCTTGGCCAGTGGCGAGACCCAACTAGTCAGTTGCTGATTGTTCAGCGCCTCATCTACCCCAACAATCTGGAACTTGCGGATTGTTTCACCTTCCTGCACCTCAATCCACATCCCAAAGCACACTTGCTCTGAAGGGTTGTCTGGTGGGATCACTAAGATTGACTGCGTAACTCGTTGCCGCAGATAGCGCAAATCTCTTTCAACACGGGCAAGAGCCTGCTTGGCAGACATCTCTTCTTTGCCTTGCAGCCTCTGTCGTTCTGCCTCTGCTTGCTGCAGTTGCTCCTGCAGGAGTTGCTGGCCACGGGGAGTTACATAATTTGGATGTGAACTAATTTTGCGTTCCGGGAGGTCATCAGCGACTTCGTCACCATCGGGTTCCTTAACAAAAGCCCGTGACATTATGGACTCCAGTGCGAAATATTAGGTGAAGAGTATTGCAGAGAAAGACTATTAGAGAGATTAGCTGAAGACTTGTTGAAACCCCAACTCCTGGAGACTGCTAAGTCCTGTCTCCAGGTCTTCCTCTCGCAGTAGCAACCAATCTTTTGAAAAGGTGGATACTAGCAAAATGTTGAGTTGACGGCTCGCTAATTTTGAGGCGATGACCGCGAGGAAACCTGGTGTTTCAAACGGTGTTGACATCTTGAATTCCAGCAAGCGGAACCAACACTGCTGCTTTAAAATTTGCGGAGTCAGCATTTCAAGCTTGTCCTCTGTAGTGATCACGCTGATTTCTTCAGCCTCATGAGTGACAAGAAAATGAGGTTGGGGGTTGGGGCATTCTGCTACCTGTAGCACCGCATAGCGCAGGGGATAAAGAACAAATGGGCTTTGCTTAATGGTTTCCTGAAGGGTAGGAGATGCTTCTTTCATGAATGACTTTCTAACTATCTTCAAGAAACGCAGGAATGAATGGACAGTTTTGAAGAATAGGTCTGCAAAAGCTTCGTAGAATCCTGGGTTGAAATGCTGAAACAGGCCTCTAGTTGTCTAGACCCCTTCTCATTTCTAGGCTGCTTTAGACTGGCTCGCTAGTTTGTCAATGGCTCTTTCCAGTGAATCAAGTCCCTGTTTCATCTCTTCTTCTGTAATCACTAAGCTGGGTGCCAAACGAAGTACATCGGGTCCGGCCAACAAGACCATCACTCCCTCGTCGTGGGCCGCTTTCATGACTTCTCCAGCCTTACCTGCCCAGCTATCGCTCATCACACAACCAAGTAACAGGCCCAGTCCACGAACTTCCTTGAAGACTCCATATTGATCCCCGATCTGCTTCAACCGACTTTGGAACCACTCCTGCCGTTGCTTAACACCTTCGAGGACCTCAGGTTGGTTCACCACATCAAGGACCGCCTCAGCCACGACACTTGCCAGTAGGTTCCCTCCATAGGTAGTGCCGTGCGTTCCAACGCTAAAGTGTTCGGCTATTTTTCCTGTGGTCAGCATCGCCCCGATGGGGAATCCTCCTCCCAAACTCTTGGCACTGGAGAGAACATCGGGAGTGACGCCATAGCACTGGTAGGCGAAGAGATGACCGCTGCGTCCCATGCCGCTCTGCACCTCATCAAAAACTAGCAAGGCTCCGTGCTGGTCACAAAGCTCACGGGCAGTTTGTAGAAATTCTTGTTTGGCAGGCAGAACACCACCTTCCCCCTGAATTGGTTCCACCATGATTGCGCAGGTTTTGTCAGAAACGGCAGTTCTCAGGGCGTCACAGTCGTTGTAGGGCACATGGTTGATGCCTCCTGGTTTTGGACCAAAGCCTTCTGCATACTTCGGCTGACCACCTACACTGACGGTGAAGAGAGTCCGTCCGTGAAATCCGTTGAAAGTTGCGATGATTTCATCCTTTTGAGCACCAACAGTATTGTAGGCATAGCGGCGCACAAGCTTGAGACAGGCTTCATTCGCTTCTGCTCCAGAGTTGGCAAAAAAGACCCGTTCAGCAAAGGTCGCTTCACAGAGCTTGCGAGCCAACCGCAGGGCAGGTTCATTGGTGTAGATGTTCGAGATGTGCCAGAGTTTCCCAGCTTGCTCCTGTAGTGCCTTTACCAGAGCTGGATGACAATGTCCGAGGGAAGTCACTGCAATGCCTCCAGTTAGATCAACGCGTTCTTGTCCATTTTGATCCCAGATCCTTGCGCCCTCTCCACGTACAGGAATGAAAGACATGGGAGCATAGTTGGGTACCATGAACTGGTCAAAATCACTGCGATTGACGTTCTTGTTTTCCATCGTCTCTCTCGGAAAGTTAGGTTGTTCAGGCTTTGATGTCTTGAGTCAGCATCACCACGCGCTTTGCTCCGCCATCGGTATCTTGCTGTCCGACTTCCACAAAGCCAAGTTGTGCATGAAAGGTCTCTGAGATCAGATTGGGTGGACGCAGGTTGACCTCACAGGCCAGTGTTTGGTAGCGTCCCTGGATTAAGTTGATTACAGCAGCATAGAGTTTGCGACCAATGCCCTGACGGTGAAAACTGGGCGCAATGGCGATGCGATCTACATAAGCAAAGTGAACGTAGCGTTGATGAAACCAGCCAAAGTTGACACTGTCATAGTCGGCAGTTTCATCGAGTATCAGGATGAAACCAGCCAACTCACCTTGGGAGCTACGGGCAATCCCGGTGTAGATCGATTGTTCTCGTAGCGAAGCGAGCTTGGCGGCAGTTAGTGAGCTGACATGGGGCACAGCAGCTTCATTCAAAGCGAGGATCTCTGATTCGTCGGCTTGCCTTGCAATACTTATTTGGAAAGAGGAGGATTTCATGCTGCTCATTGTTGATCGTGGTAATTGGCAGCAAAGCCATCTATTCTAATTGGGTCTTCACAAGGAGTTACTGATGGACCCTAGCCTTCTTGCGCAACTCAAGCAACTAGAATTTCGCCTCAAGCCCTCCCGAGCTTCATCGATGTTGGGTCGACATGAGCTTCGTCACCGCGGCCGAAGCCTCGAATTTGCTGGCTATCGTGAGTATCGGCCAGGCGATGACCCGCGAGAATTGGACTGGAAACTTCTGGGACGTACCCAGCGACACTACATTAAGCAGCGGGACACACACAGTCCTGCAACAGCGTTGGTCCTTTTGGATACTTCGCCTTCAATGCAGTTGCAATCCCCAGATGCGGAATTAAGTAAATTGCGAGCAGCACAGTTGCTGGCGTTTGGCCTGTTGTTTACCCTCCAGCGCCAGGGCGACCGCTTTAGCTTTCAACTTCTTGATGGTGCTCTAGTCACTCCTCCTCGTTCCACACGAAGAGCTTTTCTCCATGCGCTCGAACGGCTGGAAAATCCTAGTCCCAATGAGGTTCCCCAACTGCCTACCTTACAGCCTCTTTCTTTCGATCATGTCTACATGATTTCGGATTTGTTGAGGCTTCCTGCCCAGTGGGAAGGTTGGTTGAACACACTTCGGGTTATCGGGCGCGAGTTTCAGTGCTTGCGAGTTTTAGATCCGTTGGAGTTGGGGGAAGGAGAAAAACCAGATTATTTGCAGCACCTGGAAAGCCCAGAGCGTAAAAGGCAAATGCAGTCTGCCGATTGGTCTCGGTATCTTGAGAATTTTGAGTCACATCGAAAACAGATTCACCAATTTTGCCGTCAGCAGAATCTACCTTTACATGAATGCGTGACTCGCAAATCAGTGCTCAATGAAATTCAAAAAATCTTGTTGCGGCTCTGATCGGCTGTGGTGGAAAATTTGTGTGGGGATTAACGCAGTTGTTCACAAAGCGGGACTAACGTTTCAAACAACTCATCCATTTCGAGAGGCTTGGTGAGTAGTTTCACATTGTATGGGGCGAGGGCTTCTGCGAATTCTTCATCGTCATGGGCACTGATAGCGATCACGATCTGAAAATGTGATTTTTTACGAATGTGTTCAACCAACCTTAATCCACTCATGCGAGGCATGCTCAGGTCCGTCAAAACGATATCGTAATCTCGCTCATCCATTTTGTTAAGAGCTTCCTGGCCATCTTCTGCGGTGTCGACCTCGGCAAATAGGTTCTGCAGTAGAAACTGGAAAGACTCCCTCAACGCGAGTTCATCTTCCACAATCAGTACACTTAAATTTTTTGTGAGAGCTAAAATTTTTTCTAAATCCATGAATTCTTGAGGGATGTGTTGGCAAGACGACCTTACGTTCACATAATTTGTGAGGGTTTGCAATGGTCAGGATAGAGAATAATTGCGTTGAGGTCATATAATTGACTGAAAAATGGACTCTGTTTTCTCTTGCACTTCGATTTATAAACTTACAACAAAAATGTTTGAAGAGAGATGATTTTGATGCAGCAATGAGGTTCAGATTGCTCACTATATTTTCGCAGAGTTTCCGATCAGCCTAACTTTGGGCGAAGGGATGGGTTACCAACTCTTGATTATAGTGACATTGACAGATAACTTAGTCGTTTTTGTTATGCCTCTGGCTGAGAGTTTCTTCAGCATCAACTATCGCTTTGAGAACATGAAGGAAACGCAATGAACACACTGGTCCATGACATTGATCCACAAGAAACGCAAGAGTGGCAAGAGGCCTTGGAAGCTGTAATTGCCAACGAAGGCAGGGAGCGGGCTCAGTATTTAATGCGTCAACTGATTGATCAGGCGCAAATTGCTGGTGTCGATACTCCTTACTCTGCGTACACACCTTACCAAAACACGATCCCTACTGAACTGGAAGCCAGACCAGAAGGCAATCCAGACGTCGAAGAGCGCCTGCAGGCATTTGTACGCTGGAATGCAATGGCGATGGTCCTCAAGGCGAACAAAGAAAGCTCGGAACTTGGAGGACACATTGCCAGTTATGCCTCTTCTGCCTTGCTCTATGAAGTAGGCTTTAACCACTTCTGGCACGCGCGTCACGACGACCATGGCGGTGATCTCGTGTATTTCCAGGGGCACTCCGCACCGGGAATATATTCGAGGGCTTTTCTAGAAGGTCGACTCAGCGAAGACCAACTACTAAATTTTCGACAAGAAGCCGGAGGCAATGGAGTTTCCTCCTACCCACATCCTTGGTTAATGCCAGAATTTTGGCAGTTTCCAACTGTTTCCATGGGATTGGGTCCGATTATGGCGATCTACCAGGCGCGCTTCCTCAAGTATCTTCACAATCGAGGTTTGGCAGACACCAGCAATCGGAAGATCTGGGCATTTCTTGGTGATGGGGAAACAGATGAGCCAGAAACCCTAGGAGCCATCGGCCTAGCAACCCGAGAGAAGTTGGATAACTTAATTTTTGTGGTTAACTGTAATTTGCAGAGGCTAGATGGTCCTGTTCGAGGAAATGGCAAGATCATACAGGAACTGGAGGGTGCCTTCCGAGGTGAGGGTTGGAACGTAATCAAAGTGCTCTGGGGTGGAAATTGGGACTCCCTACTAGCTCAAGATCCGAAAGGTTTATTGCGCAAGCGGATGGAAGAATGTGTTGATGGTGAGTACCAGAACTTCAAGAACAAAGGTGGCGCCTACACCCGTGATAATTTCTTTGGCAAATATCCAGAATTGCTGGAGATGGTCTCGAATATGACTGATGACGAGATCTGGAAATTGAAGCGTGGCGGTCATGATCTTTTCAAGGTTTATGCAGCGTACCATTCTGCTGTGAATCATCAGGAACAGCCAACTGTAATTTTGATGAAGACCGTCAAAGGCTTTGGGATGGGCGCTTCAGGTGAGGCTGCTAATCCAAGCCATCAGCAAAAGAAAATGTCTAGTGATGACCTCTGTAAGTTTCGTGATCGTTTCAGTCTACCAATTTCTGATGAGCAGGTTGCCAAGCTTGAGTTGGTCTGCCCAGATGAGAAAACGGAGGAGATGCAGTATTTAAGAGATCGTCGTGGAAAACTCGGTGGGTTTCTGCCAATGCGCTTGCAGCGCGGAGATGAACTCAAGGCTCCAGAAGTGAGCACCTTTGAGCGTTTGCTGAAGGACTCTGGTGATCGTGAGATGTCTACGACCCAGGCATTGGTCCAGGCAATGACCATGCTGACTCGTGACAAGAAACTTGGTCCACGCTTGGTACCGATTGTTCCAGATGAGGCTCGGACCTTCGGAATGGAAGGGATGTTCCGCCAAATTGGAATATATGCTCACGAAGGACAGAAGTATGAGCCGGTTGACCGTGATCAGTTGATGTACTACCGCGAAGACCAGAAAGGCCAATTGCTACAGGAAGGAATCAACGAAGCGGGAGCGATGTCATCGTGGATTGCAGCAGCAACTTCCTACAGTTCCTCTGGCTTGCAGATGATTCCGGTGTACATCTTCTACTCGATGTTTGGATTTCAACGAATTGGAGATCTTGCCTGGGCAGCAGGAGATATGCAGGCCCGTGGTTTCCTAATTGGAGCAACCTCTGGCAGAACGACCCTGAACGGGGAGGGTCTGCAGCACGAAGATGGACACAGCCAGATCTTGGCAGCCAACATCCCCAACTGTGTTTCCTACGATCCAACTTTTTCACATGAGGTGACGGTCATCTTCCAAAATGGCCTCTACCGCATGAATGAGTTGCAAGAAAACGTCTTCTACTACATCACCACTCTGAATGAGAATTATCCACAACCAGGGATGCCTGAGGGGCAAGAAGAAAACATTCTCAAGGGTATGTATCGATTCCAGGAAGGTAAGCCGGGTAAGCTAAGAGTACAGCTTTTAGGTTGTGGTTCGATTTTTCGTGAAGTTATGGCTGGAGCAGATCTGTTGGCAGAAGATTGGGGTGTTCAGGCAGATCTCTGGAGTTGTCCAAGTTTCAATGAGTTGCACCGTGATATTGTGGAGGTAGAACGCTGGAACCGGCTACATCCTGAAGTAACTCCGAGAGTGAGTCATGTGGAGCAGTGCCTTGCTGAAACGACAGGTCCAGTCATTGCTGCAACCGACTACGTTAAGCGCTTTGCTGATCAGATACGGGCTGCTGTCCCAAGAAGATACACAGCTCTGGGGACGGATGGTTACGGACGAAGTGATTTCCGGAAAGCTCTTCGGAGCCACTTTGAGGTGGATCGCTACCATGTCACCGTTACTGCCCTGAAGTCGCTGGCGGACGAGGGAGAAATCCCCACCAAGCAGGTCGCTGAAGCCATTCGTAAGTACGGTATTGATCCGGAAAAAACCAATCCACTTTATGCTTGAGAGAGTGATTACATGTCTACGATCAAGGAAATCAAGGTCCCAGATATCGGTGACTTCAGTGATGTGGAAATCATCGAAATCCTTGTCAAGCCAGGTGATTCCCTGAAGGCAGAGGATTCGGTGATGACGTTGGAGAGTGACAAGGCCACGATGGATGTACCTTGCCCAGAAGATGGAAAAGTTGCTGAGTTGCTGGTCAAGGTTGGAGACCGTGTTTCAGAGGGAACGTCGATTCTGAAATTACAGGCAGCAGGTACTAGCCAGTCAGTCTTAACAGAAGCGGTTGAAGCTCCGACTCCATCTGCAAGTATCCCATCCACTGCTCCAGCACCAACCTCAGTACCAGTAGCTGCTGCTTCCGTGGAAGTGATTGTGCCTAATATTGGGGATTTCCAGGATGTGGAAATCATTGAGGTCTTTGTCAAACCAGGAGATGCCGTCAACGTGGAAGATCCATTGATCACCTTGGAGACTGACAAGGCCACGATGGAGGTGCCATCTTCAGATGCAGGCATAATTGAAACGGTATTGGTCAAGGTTGGGGATCGTATTTCTGCAGGAACTACTGTCGTTCGCTTGAGCACTTCAGGCGCTGCTACCACAGGACCTTCCGTTCTTGCCGCTTCAACTCCGGAAGTAGCAAAGGATTCAGCACCTACTCCTGCACTAGCTGCCCCCACGAGTTCAGTGGCAGAGCCGAGTAAGATTGATGAAGCTGCCTTTCGCAAGGCACATGCGAGTCCATCGGTTCGCAAGTTTGCGAGAGAATTGGGAGTGGATCTCTCCAAACTGAGTGGCTCTGGCAGGAAGAATCGCATCACCAAAGAAGACGTCCAAAATTACGTCAAGCAGGCGGTCAAAAAAGCTGAATCTGGAGTTGCTACGGCACCAGCCGCCTCTGGAAGTGGGATTCCTGCAATGCCAGAGGTTGACTTCAGTAAATTCGGTGAAATCGAAACCCAGAATCTCCCAAGGATCAAGAAAATTTCAGGTAAAAATCTACATCGTGTCTGGCTAAATATTCCTGCCGTGACGCATCACGATGAGGTAGATATCACCAACCTGGAGAATTTTCGCAAGGAGTTGAAAGATGAGGCTGCCAAGCAAGGTGTTCGCATCACGTTACTGGCTTTCATAATGAAGGCGCTGGCGGCAAATCTGAAGCAGTTCCCAACCTTTAATTCCTCACTCACTCCGGATGGAGAGCGGCTAATCCTCAAGAAATACTTCCATATTGGTATCGCGGTGGATACCCCAAATGGTCTGGTTGTGCCTGTGATTCGAGATGTTGACCAGAAGAGTGTCTATGACTTGGCTCACGATTTGGGGGAGATGAGTGTCAAGGCGCGTGATGGAAAGCTCAANAGTCAGGATATGCAGGGAGGCTCAATGACGATNTCAAGCTTGGGTGGAATTGGTGGNACAGCCTTTACTCCCCTGGTCAATGCACCAGAGGTTGCGATCCTTGGCTTGACGCGTTCTCGCATGCAGCCGGTCTGGAATGGTAAAGAATTTATTCCTCGATTGATGCAACCTGTTGACGTGTCCTACGACCACCGAGTGATTGATGGAGCGGAGGCAGCTCGATTTGTAGCGTCCCTTGGTAAGTACATGACCGATATTCGTCGAGTTTTGCTTTAAGAAGAGTTTGGGTCGTACTCTTATGCTGGACGATTTAATACAGAAGTTGTCCAGCACCTTCTTTGAACATTGAACTGGCCNCACGTAAGGCTCTCAACTCAATCAAGCCATCCTTCCTTGCTGGTCTTCTCATTTGTAACTAATTCCAACCCTCAATAAGTCCTAAAATGAAGAAAATTCGTGTTTTGGTGAACGGNGCTAAAGGCCGTATGGGCCAGGAAGTTGTCAAAGCAGTTACAACAGCAGCAGATCTCGAACTAGTGGATCAGACAGACCTGGGGGATGATCTGATTGCCAGAATTAAGGCAAGCCAGTCGCAAGCAGTGGTAGATTTTACAACGGCTGCAGTCGCCTTTGAAAATACTCGTAAAATTCTGGAAGCTGGAGTACATCCTATCGTTGGAACCAGTGGTCTCCTGGCAGGCCAAGTGGCAGAACTTCAGCAATTAGCTAAAGACAAGGACATTGGAGGGCTAATTGCCCCAAATTTTGCAATTGGGGCGGTACTATTAATGAAATATGCACAGGACGCTGCCAAGTATCTACCAGATGTAGAGGTGATTGAACTCCACCATAATCGAAAAGCTGATGCTCCCTCAGGAACCGCGGTAAAGACCGCACAGCTAATTGCTGATGCCCGCCAGGAAATCCCAAAGGCTCTGGTAGAAGAGAAAGAGTTGTTTGAAGGTGCTCGGGGATCAGAAGTGCATGGAGTCCGGGTCCATTCTCTGAGATTGCCAGGACTGGTTGCCCACCAAGAAGTAATCTTTGGGGGAACTGGAGAAACACTGACCATTCGACATGACTCCATTCACCGGGAATCTTTCATGCCCGGCGTTTGCCTCGCTTGCCGAAAAGTAATTGGAACTCAGCAACTCTTCTATGGCCTCGAACACCTGCTCTGATTGAATGCTGACCCTAAAATGATTGTTGAATTTCTACCAACCCCGTCATTCAAATGGCCATGACATCTCTTGCCAAGACATATAACCCCCAGGAATTTGAAACNGATCTCTATCAACAGTGGGAGGAAGGTGGTTGGTTCCGAGCGGATNCTCAATCCGACAAGCCCAGCTTCACCATCTCCATGCCTCCTCCCAATGCCACGGGTCAATTGCATGTGGGGCATGCAGTTATGTTGGCACTGGAAGATATTCTGATACGCTGGCATCGGATGCGTGGTTANGAAGCACTCTGGGTACCTGGTACAGATCACGCTGCGATCGCCACTGAGAACGTGGTTTTACAGAAAATTCAACTAGAAGAAGGAATTACCGACCCAAGGAAAGAGTTAGGCAGAGAAGAAGTCTTGCGACAGATCGCAGACTATGTGATGGATTCAAGGGATACNATCAAGAACCAGGTACGAGCGATGGGTTCCAGCTGTGATTGGTCAAGGGACCGCTACACGATGGATCCTCAACTGAACCGATGTGTCAATGAAACCTTCTCGCAAATGTATGCAGATGGACTGATCTATCGTGGGCACAGAATCGTCAACTGGGATCCGAAGTTACAAACGAATGTCTCAGACGATGAGGTGGACCGTAAGGAAGTAGCATCTCCATTCTACACCTTTCAGTATGGGCCTTTCCAAATTGGAACAGTTCGTCCAGAGACAAAATTTGGCGACAAGTATGTCGTGATGCATCCGGATGATGATCGTTACTCAGAGTTCAATAACGGCGATACCTTTGAGTGTGAATGGATCAATGGGCCCGTCGAGGCCACGATNATCAAGGATTCTGTCGTGGACCCATCCTTTGGAACAGGAGTGATGACTATCACTCCGTGGCACGATCACACGGACTTTGAGATCGCAGAGCGGCACCAACTGGACAAGGAACAGATTATCGGCTTTCAGGGGCACTTGCTGGCAAATGCTGGAGAATTCACTGGGATGTCCATCGAGGAAGCAAGACCAAAAATTGTTGAGAAGCTGGCAGCCAAAGGTTTGCTCGTCAAAACAGATGGAAACTATGTCAACAGCAAAGCTTTCAACAGTCGTGGTGGTGGAGCGATAGAACCCCAGATTCGTGAGCAGTGGTTCATTGATGTCAACAAGCCTGTAGTGCCTTGGAAAGGTGAANAGCGGAGCTTGCGAGAAATTCTCATCGCAGTTGTTCGTGAGGGGGATATCCAAATTGTTCCGGATCGCTTCAACAATACTTACTTTCACTGGGTTGAGAACCTTCGAGATTGGTGCATTTCCCGGCAGATCTGGTGGGGCCACAGGGTCCCTGTGTGGTATCGAGGAGAAGGAGATTCTGCAGAAATTCAAATCGGTGTTGCTCTGGCTGGGGAGGGCTGGAGCCAGGATGAAGATACGCTAGACACCTGGTTTTCCTCAGCACTTTGGACGTGGAGCACCTTAGTGGATCCAGCAAAAGCTNCAGATCGCTCAATTTCTTTCAAGGAGTTACTAAAGCAAAGCCCAGATTATCAGAAATTCCACCCAACCCAAGTGATGGAAACAGGGTATGATATCCTNTTCTTCTGGGTGGCTCGGATGATCTTGATGACNACCTATATGGTGGAAGAGGTTCCGTTCCAGACTGTNTATCTCCATGGTTTAGTCCGAACCAAAGAGGGGAAGAAGATGTCGAAGTCGGACCCAGCAACTTGCATCGATCCACTAGAAAGTATCCGTGATTACGGGACGGATGCGCTACGGTTAGCATTACTGGTGGGAACAGGGCCAGGGCAGGATCTGCGTCTTTATCCTGAAAAATTGGAAAGCTGTCGTCGCTTTGCCAACAAGCTTTGGAACGCAGGACGCTACATCCTGATGAATTTACCTGAGCATACACCGGTGACACCCCCGTTGCAGGTGGAAGGGGACACATCCCGATGGTTGCTACATCAAATTCGACTTATTGTTAGTGATACCCAAAGGTTGTTGGAGCAGTACAGACTCTCCGATGCGATTGATCAGCTACGCAGCTTTTTCTGGAATGAATACTGTGACTGGTATCTGGAGATTGATAAAAAACCTCAGCGTACGGCAATTGATAATCAGGTACTTGCTTACAGTTTTACAACCCTCCTGCGTTTGTTACATCCTTTTGTGCCCTTTGTAACTGAAGCTCTGTGGAAGGAATTCCATCAGCCAAGATTGTTGATCGGCAGCGATTGGCCGCTAGTCGTTGAGCAACATGAGTATCCTGAAAGTCATACGAGCATTGAGTACATCAAAGAAGCTATTACGACGATACGTGCATTGCGAGATAAAGCCCGTTTGGGAATGGACAAACAGATTCCCGCTACTTTGCAGTCAATACAACACACAGAATTACTGAATGAGCACAAGGACTTGATTCTCAGGCTGGCGCGACTGAGCTCGTTAAATGTTGAGTCTAAGGAACCCGATGTCAGTAATCAGGATGCTGCATTGAGTAGCTACTTTTCAGACACCTTGGCCTTGATTGNCGCTGGAGATGTNGATTGGAGCGAGGAAATTCTCTCCTTGCAGAAAAAACTCAAGAAGGAAGAAGAGTTCTGCAGGAAAAGTCAGCAAAAGCTCAACAATCAGGGATTTCTGGCCAAAGCNCCAGAGAGCGTAGTCCTCGAATTGAGAGAGAAATTAGAATCTTCAAAAAAGACAATGACTGCTCTGGAAAAGCAACTTCAGGAGCTAGAGACAATGAGGAAGGCATCATGACAATCTGGGATGAGCGTTTTGCTGCAGAAGATTATGTGTACGGGAAAGAACCCAACGATTTTCTGGCGAGTGTTATCAATAAACTACCAAAAGGCCAAACCTTGAGTCTTGCTGGTGGGGAGGGGAGAAACTGTGTATTTCTAGCACAGCAAGGAATGAATGTGNACTCTGTGGATTCTTCACAAGTGGGTCTGGCGAAGGCACAATAACTCGCAGCGGAGCGAAATGTTCGGATCCAGACNGAATGTTGATTTGGCTGACTATGCCATTGTCCCAAATTCTTGGGACCTGATTTTCTCGATCTTTGTTCATTTGCCAAGGCCTATTCGCCAAGATCTGCATCGAAAAGTTGTCCGAGGTTTGTGTTCGGGAGGAATGTTTGTGATAGAAAAGCTTGCACGCCTAAACATTTGGAATACAAGACCGGTGGTCCACCGGTCACCGAATTGACAATGACGCTCTCTGAATTGCGTGAAGAACTGGCAGGCTTGGAACTTGTTCATGCCTTGGAAACGGAACGATCAGTTATTGAGGGTCGATTACACCATGGCCATGCTGNNGTCGTTCAGATTTTGACTGTTAAACCCTAAGAGCAAAACCATGGNATTCACCCCAAAAGCCTACAAACTGATTTTTTGGGATTTTGACGGTGTTATCAAAGATTCGGTGCCTTTAAAGACAGAGGCTTTTGATCAGCTTTTCCGTGAGCATGATGATGNTGTTCGCAAATACGTTCGAGAATATCACTTACTTCACGGTGGTGTTTCCCGTCACATCAAGATCCCACATTATTTTCGTACATTGCTGGATCGAGAACTGAGCGAAGAAGAAAATTTAGAGTATTGTCAGCGCTACGCAAATTCTGTGATCGAGGGTGTCATTGCTTGCCCTTGGATTGAAGGGGTTCGTGAATTCCTGAACTCGAATCCTCATGATCAACAGCACATGATAGTGACAGGAACCCCTCAGGATGAGATGAAGCACATTCTGCAAGCGATTGATTTAGTAAGTCCCTTCTCCAAGGTGTTTGGTGCACCCCATACGAAGCCGGAGGTGCTAGCGCAGATGTTGACCGAAACGAAAATGGAACCCGAAGAATGTTTGATGATTGGGGATTCAATGACTGATCATGATGCTGCTGTCGAGAANCAGGTGCCGTTCTTGCTNCGTGAGAATGAGGAAAATCGGGAGCACTTTACTTTTTTCGACGGACCTAAAGTGTCCAACTTTTTGCATTGGCTTCGATGATTTCTCCAAAACATCATNAGTTCCAGCCTGAATTCGTACTAATTTGGACCAGATTTGGTTGTCAAGCAAATGAAAATACGCTAGATTTTAAGTTGAATCTTAATGGGATTTCACTCCCACTTTTTAACTACTCCTTAGCTAAAGGAAACTGATGCTGAATTTTAACACTGCTCAGGAAGCCAGTTTCGGTCGGGTCAAGGTTGAATCCGTTTCGCTTGAAGACAGGCTGGTATTCATCAAGAAAGTATACACGTTGTTGGCTGCATCCATGGTGACAGCCGCTATTGGTGCATATTTAGGTACTGGCCCCTTGTTACCGATTGTCGCTTCCAACAGAATGATACTGTTCATTCTGATGATTGGCCTGATCTTCTTCGCCCAGTTCGCCCGTCACAAGNCTGGACTGAACATGATTGCCCTGTTCAGCTTCACGACAGTTTCGGGCCTAACTCTTGGACCATTGCTCTATGCCGTTGGACCGAGTATCGCAACTCAGGCTTTTGCGCTGACTGCGATCACCTTTGGTGGTTTGACAATGTATGTGGTTCTTTCNAAGAAGGATTTCAGCTTCATGTCTGGCTTCCTCATGGTCGGATTGATNACGATTGTGATTGGTAGCTTGTTGAACATGTTCTTATTCCAGAGCCCAATGATGCACTTTATGATGTCAGGTGTCGGGGTAATTCTTTTCAGCGGATTCATCTTGTATGACACCTCAAACATCATGCGTAACTACGCGACGGATGAGTACATCTCCGCAACGTTGGCTCTTTATCTGGACATCCTGAACCTCTTTACTGCCCTATTGAGCATTCTGGGACTTTCCAGAGACTAGTAGAATTGCATGCGATGGCTGTTTTGGGGAATCCTGTTAATCGGATTACCTCTTGGCGNACTGGGTGCGGCATATACGATCTTGGTTCCTATGGCCAAGGAGTTTGTAGCNGAGTTTGAAACTGCCATCGCCCGCTCTCCCTCAAATACCGTTTTGTATGATCGAAACGGTGTTCCCTTCTATACCCTCCGTGGTCTTGAAAATCGAATTCAGGTGCCTGGTAACCATCCTGCTCACGCCCTTCGGCTAAGTATTCTTGCTGCTGAAGACTCCCGTTTNTTTCAACATCTTGGAATTGATCCAGTTCGTATTCTTGGAGCGCTTTGGGTCAATCTGCTGAGTGGCGAATACCGACAGGGGGCAAGTACCTTGACNCAGCAGATGATCAAATTGATGCTGCTGACTCCNGAAAAAACCTTGGAAAGAAAAATTCGAGAGGCTCTACTAGCCCTTGCTTTGGAGCAAAGGCTGACAAAACATCAAATTCTTGAAAACTATCTGAATACGATCTACTTGGGGCATGGAAACTATGGAGTGGAGCAGGCTTCCCAAGTCTACTTCAACAAGTCCTCCTCAGAATTGACCCTCTCTGAATCTTCATTATTGGCAGGGATCATTCGTCGTCCAGAATTTTATCTGAAAATTCCTACCAATGCTTCAGCTGAAGGAGAATTCTATCTTTCTGAGTGGTTGGAATCTGCACGTGACCGACAACTGCAAGTGTTACGGCAGTTGGAGCGCTTGAACTGGCTGTCTGCTGCGCAGATTGAAGAAGCCCGGCAAGCTACTCTAAGTGTTCGTCTTCCCAAATCTCAGGGAACTGGGGCTTATTTTGCGCAACAAGTCGTCTCAGAGATGCAGAACACTCATCAGTTGCCATTTGTATATGGAGGAGGNTATCAGGTCTACACGACGCTGGATGCAGAATTACAGCGGCAAGCAGAATCGACAGTAGCAAATAATTTTTCTCAGAAGCGCAAGGAACAGGTAGCCTTGCTCAGTATTGATCCTACCAGTGGAGAGGTTAGAGCCTTGGTGGGAGGAAGAGACTTTCGCAAATCCCAGTTTAATCGAGCAGTACAAGCTGTGCGTCAGCCTGGCTCAGCAATAAAACCCTTAGTGTATGCGATAGCCTTGGAAGATCGGTTGAGTCCAGCGTCCGTCTGGAGAGATGAACCTTTGAACTTGGAGTGGGAGGATGAAGAAGGATTTATGAATCTTTATGCTCCCGGTAATTACGATGGNAAATTCGGCCTGGAACGCGAACTGACTGGTTCCACTGGAGTTCTTTACACAGCGGATACGATGACTTTGGCCAAAGCATTNGAGATGTCCATCAATACGGTTGCGGTGCAGGTTCTTCAGCAGATTGATCATAAGAATTTTAAAGAATTTGCCAGAAAACTACAGATTGAGATCAATCCAACGGTTGGGCTTTGTGCAGCTTTGGGATGTGCAGAAACCAGTCTTTTGCAACTCGTTGCTGCCTATCAGCCTTTTCTAGATGAGGGGCGTTTTTGGGAGCCCAGTTTCATAACGAAGATCGAAGACAATGAGGGCCGAGTTCTCTACACAAGATCAAATCCGGTGTCTACTCAGGTAATGAGTGATTGGACAGCATTTCAAATGCGAAGCATGCTCAACGGAGTTGTTCTTTATGGAACGGGCCGCAATGCGAACTGGTCTGGATCTCCAAGTAATATCGGAGGGAAAACGGGAACAACTTCTGAATATAGAGACGCTTGGTTTATAGGCTTTGTTTCTGGACTCGTGACAGGGGTCTGGATGGGGTACGATGATAACCGACCCATGTTGAAAGTCACTGGAGGCAGCGTTCCTGCACGTTTGTGGCGGAGTTACATGAAAACTGCCTGGAAGAAATTTGAGAACTTTAGACCTCCTGATGATCCAGAACATGTGTTGTTGCCAACCTGTACGATCAACGGTGATCTGGCAGACAGTACTTGTCCGGATGTAGATCTGTATCCATATCGAATGAATGATCCCCTCTTGGTTGGTGAACCCTCGATGGAGGCTGGACTCAGAGAGACCCCCATTTCAAACTGGGATACTTCCCGCAGCAATCGCGTTCCCCTGCCCTAATCAAGCCCTGTGAGACATTATGTGGAATTTTGAAAGATGGCCTCATTCCAACAGTCTTTTTAAGTAATAACGAAAAAACATCATGAAAAATCAAAGAAAGGGCCTAATCCTCTCTGGAGGAAGTGGGACTAGGCTTTATCCGATGACTCAAACTGTCTCCAAACAGTTGCTGCCAGTTTACGATAAACCGATGATTTATTATCCGTTGAGCACATTGATGCTGACTGGAATCCAAGAAATATTGCTTATTTCTACTCCACAACACACTCCCTTATTTCAAGAGTTATTAGGAAATGGTTCCCAATGGGGAATCTCGATTCAATACACTGTTCAGCCTTCACCAGATGGATTAGCTCAGGCGTTTCTTTTGGGAGAATCCTTCATCAACGGGCACTCCAGTACATTGATTCTCGGAGATAATCTGTTTTATGGGCATGACCTCGTCAAGCAACTCCAAAGTGCTCATTCTCAAGCAGTCGGAGCAACCATCTTTGCGTACCAAGTCCAAGATCCCGAACACTATGGCGTAGTTGAGTTTAATGAAAAAAGGCAAGTCATGAGCTTGGAGGAAAAGCCCAAGCGGCCACGGAGTTCCTATGCGGTAACCGGATTGTACTTCTATGATGAGCAGGTATGCGATTTCGCAACAGAGCTTCAACCTTCAGCCCGTGGAGAATTGGAAATCACCGATTTGAATCGGCTTTATCTTGATCGAGGGAAACTCCAAGTAGAATTGATGGGGCGCGGCTTCGCTTGGCTGGATACTGGTACTCAGGACAGTCTGTTGGAGGCTGCGGGATTTGTTGCGACACTACAGAAGCGTCAGGGCTTGATGTTAGCCTGCCCAGAAGAGATCGCTTATCGCAAGGGCTGGATTACTGCAGAAGAAGTTCAACAACTTGCAGAGCCCTTGGCAAAAAATGCGTATGGACAGTACCTGATCCGATTGCTGAAGGAGTCAGCAAATGCCCTATGAACGAGTGACTCCTACAACCTTAACAGATGTTCTACTGCTTGAACCTAAGGTTTTCGGTGATGAGCGTGGGTTTTTTCTGGAGAGTTTTAATCAGCGGGATTTTGAGGAAACGATTGGAAAATCAGTAGATTTTGTGCAAGACAATCACAGTTGCTCTCAAAAAGGTGTTCTCAGGGGGTTGCATTATCAGATCAAGCATTCTCAAGGGAAAATTGTTAGAGTGACACAGGGGGAGGTCTTTGACGTGGTGGTAGATCTCAGACGTTCATCCTCTTCGTTTGGCCAGCATACCTCTGCAATACTGAATTCTGTAAATCATCACCAACTTTGGATTCCTCCAGGCTTTGCCCATGGGTTTCTTGTTCTTAGTGAAACCGCAGAATTTCTCTACAAGACTACAGATTACTGGTTTCCAGAACACGAGCGGACCTTGCTTTGGAGTGATCCAGATTTATCGATTGATTGGCCTACAGAGAATCCTCAACTTTCTCCAAAAGACCTCCAAGGAATGATCTTGAAGGGATGTGAGGCTTTTGACTGAACGGTGTGATTCGCATTGGGCTGTCTTTATTTTTATTTACCACACTATTCTAGTGATCGATAAATCGATCATTCTAGATGATCTGTAGATCAGACTTTCTTCGCTTAGAAAACATTTATTCTATGCTTTTTTTGATTTCAAAATCACAGGTCCTTATTCCTTTTGATAACATCAAGTGGATTTGGTCTGATTGAGAAACATCAGGTAAAGCTGATCGACAAGCTCAGAAGGAATAGATTTAAAGGCAGTATTCTTCACTCAAAACATTCGTGGGCGTTGGAGCTTAAGGGTTGTTTGGTTTATGGATGAGTAGTTTTAAAGAAACTTCCAACATCGTTTTTGATTTGCTGTAGCAGAGCGTTTTATGATGGAGTCTGGCCAGATAATGCCTGAGTCGGCAGTTGAGTGATTCGATTTGGGTGGTAAAGGTCTTGCCCTCATAATGCTTGGCTTGGGGGATGAAATTCTCATAGGCCTTCAGCAAGTCTGTGCCATAGCCCATCGTCGGCAAATGCTTGATCTGCTACCAGAGAACTCTACCGGTTTTGATCGTCCTTCTTCCACAGACAAAGCCCAGCACTTTGCCAAAGATGGAGTCCACCGCTAGCCAGAGCCAACATTGTGACTTTTTTAGCGATGAAAGTGCAGAGTTCATCGACTTCGATGAAGGAGCAGGCCTCTGTGTGCGGTGGGTTTGCTGGGAGTGCTTGGGCGGCTTGCAGCAGCCAGCGAGAGAGAGTCTTGTGATGAACTCCGAGAATCTGGCCAATAGCTCGCATCCCCATCCCTTCGAGATATAGTTGACAGGCCTGTTGTTTGAGAGCTGGATCTTTGCCACGTTGGAGTGTCTGAAAGATCCGTCAGCAAGCTTGGCAACGGTAGCGTTGGACACCACGGCTGGTGCCATAGAGAATTTAGTCAGGATGAGCACAGTGAGGGCATTGCATCGCTAGTTCTCCAAATCTCGGAGATTCCTTCATTTGTCTAAACGATGCAACTGCGCCAACCCCTTTTCCTTGTGCCCAAGCAGCGTCATCTCGCTCATACTCAGGACTCTCTGAAATGGAATAGTGGACCATGCTTAAAGGTCCATTCTGATAGCTTTTCTCTTCCATAAATTCTCTGTGTCCCACAAAGAAATCTCTCAACGCTTTCGCAGCAGTGTTATTTGGGGCTACACAGGTAATGGAAACAGAGGCTTTTCCAACTAGTGCATTTGCCATAGCTAGTTCTTCTTATGTTAGTGTCCGTGATTTGATTTCTGCGATCGTTTAGCGCACCAACTATCTACCACCTAATCACTCATAATCCTCCCAGTTCTAGTCTTGGCCTTCACTAGGGTCGTAGTCTAGTTCCTCGACTTTAGCTTTTTGGATTAGGACAAATTCCATCTCCACTTATTGTCAGTAGAACTGTTTGTCAAGGTAGGAATACCTTTTTGGTTAGCGAAAGTTTGCCATTCTTCAAAGGTCACCTCTGTGGCTGTAACCATCTCATGAAGCCATCTCACGTCTTGCCATGTCCAAGATTGTCCTTCAGATGGATCATGGTCTAAGTCGTCATACTCTTCTTGGTGGTGAAAAATTTTGCCATCTTTTATAGTCACTTTCTGAGTGACTGAGAAAAATGCATCAGTACTTTTCAGTTTGTAATGATGGTGCACATGTACCTGATTTTCATTTTCGTAGATGACTTTCTAAGTTCCAGCATCAAAATTATCCCATAAATTCTCCCACATGATATTTACCTCATCTCAACCTTTTATTGTGGTTGGCACCAAACCTTCTAATGAAGTTGGTACTGACTTACTTTGATAAGTACAGTCAGAATGTACAAATGTATTCAGCAGAGAATTATTCTTCTCCCGAATAGATTGAAATTGTAATCTCTCAAATTCTTCTCCTCTGGTCATTCTCTCTCCTCACGCTGTTGTCCGTGCTTTGATTTCTGCAATGGTGTGGGCTCCCAACTTGATCACTCGTAGTCTTCCCAGTTCCAGTCTTGGCCTTCGCTGGGGTCATAATCTAATTCTTCTCGGACTGTTTGTTGATTAATTACTTCCCCATTTTTATAGGTAATTGCGGTCATCACTGAATTGAAAATTTCCGCACCGGCAACTCTTGAATAGTGATGGATACATGCAAATTCTTCATTTTCATAGATCCTGTGCATAGGGCCCAACAGCAATTAGATCGCCAATTCCTGAAAGAATGGATTTGCTCATTTCTTTGTTCACTACCACACGCTGATTCATAGATTCGTAATCGGAGTGCACGATCTCATCATACAATGTTACATCGCCTTTCATTGCCAACTTTGTAGCTCTATCAAATTGTTCAGCTTTGGTCATTTCTCTCCTAATGCTTAATTTAATAATTTGATTTTTGTGTTGGTATAAGAATTCGCTGCTTGTTGATCAACCAAAGTCTCCCAAGTTGTAGTCATACCTTTTGCAGGATTCAAATTCATGTGTGTATGAGGTTTATCTATACAACTCAATTTCAAAAAAAAATGTCTTGTCTTTGGTTAATTTAACTAGGCTAATTTAAGTTTTTACTTATAAATTTATAAAAAATGTAACTAAGTAAAGATCTACTCAAAAATAAAAGCAAAAAATTGGCAGATTTTTAATTTTTTGGTGAGACGTAAAATGACAACACTTTCAGAAATAAAAAAAGAGATTCGTCCGGATTGGTACAGGTGTCCAATTGAAAAAGAGGTTCTGAGAAAATTATGTTTGAAAAGTGACCAAAAAGGTTTCGTCCAAGCAGGTGGACATCTAACTATATTTTTGATGACAGGTGGTCTGACATATGTTTTTTGGCATAACAGTATCTGGTACGCTTTTTTAGCAATGCTATTTGTACATGGTACTGTAAGCAGTTTTTTGTCGGGTGTCGCACCTCATGAACTAGCACATGGTACTGTATTTCGTACTAAATTTTATAATAAGTTTTTTCTGTATCTTTACAGTCTAATAAGTTGGTGGGATTCCTACGATTACGCTTCCAGTCACACATATCATCATCGGTACACTATGTACCCTGC